>LNFQ01000072.1 GCA_001567165.1 Bacteroidetes bacterium OLB11 | reverse complement strand
ACTTGGAAAAGGTCAAATAAACACAAATCTCGTATTTAAAGTAAATGGAATTAGTCAAAAGTGCTAAAGCGGCTATTGAAAATGCCGGTGGAACAGTAGAGCTAATTTAATCAATCATCAAAAATAGTTTGATAATAGAAAAAGAATAAACTAAATTGCACCCTTTAAAAAAAGAATTAAGTAGTTCGAATGAAAAAAATTATAGAAACATTTAAGAATATTTGGAGTATTGAAGAATTAAGAAAAAAAATCATCTTCACTCTTATTCTATTGTTAGTTTATAGAGTAGGGTGCTTTGTCGTTTTACCCGGCGTTGATCCTAATTTATTAAAAGACAGTTCTGGACAAAATGGATTATTAGGAATGTTAAACATGTTTGCAGGTGGTGCGTTTAATAAAGCATCTATTTTTGCGTTGGGTATCATGCCTTATATATCTGCAAGCATCGCTATGCAGCTTGCTCAAATTGCAATACCACAACTTCAAAAAATGTCTAAAGAAGAGAGTGGACGCAGAAAAATAAATTTAATTACTCGATATGTAACTGTGGGTGTTACTTTATTTCAATCTATTGCTTATATCGCCTACCTTAGAAATGAAAATGAAGCTGCTATTATGACAGATTCATTTCTTTGGCCAATATTAACCGTTATTATATTAACTACAGGAACATTATTTGTGATGTGGTTAGGTGAAAAAATTACAGATAATGGAATCGGTAATGGTACTTCATTAATTATTACAGCGGGGATCATTGCTCGTTTTCCGGATTCTCTTATCCAAGAATATACCAGTAAGCCTATTTTGATTTTCTTAATTGAAATAGTATTGATGGTCTTGGTTATTATGGTAATTATTCTTTTAGTACAAGGAACACGAAAAATTCCTTTAAATTATGCTCGTAGAATTGTAGGTGCCACATCAGCAAAAGATATTTCAGGTAATCGTGATTTTATTCCTATTAAAGTAAATGCAGCTGGAGTGATGCCTATTATCTTTGCACAAGCTATGCTTTTCATTCCATCTACGGTTGTTGGTTTCTCAGACACTGAAACAGCACAAGGTTTAGCAAGAAGTTTGAGCGATCCTGGATCTTTGGCTTATAATTTAGTTTATTCTTTCCTTGTTATTGCATTTACATACTTATATACAGCTCTTATTTTCAATCCAACTCAAATGGCTGATGATTTGAAAAGAAATAATGGATTTATTCCAGGTATTAAACCAGGTGAAGACACTGCAAATTATATCGGTGTGATTATGGATCGCATCACGCTACCAGGTGCTATTTTCTTAGCTATTATTGGGATCTTACCAGGTGTTATTGGAGCTTTTGGCGTAACACAAGGTTTCGCAAGCTTCTATGGAGGCACTTCAATGCTAATTATGGTTGCCGTTGTTTTAGATACTTTACAGCAAATTGAAAGCCATCTATTGATGAGACACTATGACGGATTAATGAAAACTGGGCGTATTACAGGAAGACAAACCACTCCTTCTATTTAATTCATCATTTAATTTTTACTTCATTGATTTACTATAAAACAGATGAGGAAATTGAATTATTAAGAAAGAGTAATTTACTTCTCTCCGAAACAATTTCAACTCTTGCAAAAGAAATCAAACCCGGTATCACCACTTTATATCTTGATAAATTAGCAGAGGATTATATCAAATCTCATGGAGCCAAACCAGCATTTAAAGGCTACAAAGGTTTCCCTTTTACTTGTTGCATCAGCGTAAATGATGCAGTTGTTCATGGGTTTCCTAACAAAGTTGAGCTGAAAGAAGGTGATGTTATAAGCATTGATACAGGAGTTATTATGAACGGATATGTGGGTGATAGTGCTTACACTTTTTATATCAATCAAGGAGACGAAGCTATCCAAAAATTATTAAAAGTCACTAAAGAATCTCTTTATAAAGGAATCGAAAAAGCTATTGTTGGAAATCGAATTGGTGATATTAGTTGGGCAATCCAAGAATTTACAGAAAAACAGCACGGATATGGAGTTGTCAGAGCATTGACAGGTCACGGAATTGGTAAAAATTTACATGAAGAACCTGATGTACCAAACTTTGGAAGAAGAGGTAATGGACTAAAACTACAAAAAGGTCTTGTTATTGCAATTGAGCCAATGATTAATATGGGAACGAAAGAGGTGTATGTAGGCGATGATGAATGGACTATCTATACTGACGATGGCAAAATTTCGGCTCATTATGAGCATTCTGTAGCTGTACAAAAAGGGAAAGCAGATATCCTTCTAATTTTTCAAAAATTGAAGAAGAGGAAAGAAAAAATCCCAATCTTTGGAGTGATTATTAATCCCAATGTTTAAGTGTATTATTTGAGTTTCTAACCTATATTACACATTCAATTCTTTATTTTATAAAAAATTACAAAACTTGACTTTTATTTGAAAGTCTTTCAATAATCATATTTCTAGTGCTTTTTATTTGGTAATATTCTGACATTCAAATGAACCCAATCTTCCTCAAAATACATCAGATTTTTTCGTTAGAAATATTCGACCTAAGCCATGACTATGCTTTCTGCCTTTAACTCTGACATTTTTTATTCAGAATCTTTTGACTAATTCAAAAATCACTTTGATATAAGTTTTTCATAGACAGCTCTTGCCGCATTTTTGCCACTTTCAGCAGCACCGTTCATAAACCCTTGAAACAACTCACTGCAATGTTCGCCGGCAAAAAAGAAATTTCCAACAGGTTGAGCCTCTAAGCCCGCAATGCTAGTCCATTGTCCTACCTTATAACAGCTATAACTTGCTTTTACCCAAGGATATTCAATCCAATTCACAAATACGTGTTTTCCTGCAAATTTATTCTTTGAACCTTTAAAAATTTTATCTAAATCATTGACAAAACCTTTCACAACACCCTCCGGCAATTCAGTTCGCCATACATGAGTGGGAGGAGCCATCGGGTTTTTGAAAGATTGATCACAAAGTTTTTGTGAGAAATCGCCGCCAAAGTAAGCCACATAAGCACCATAATCATTGTTAAGTGATTTGTTTACACTACCATCCCAACCATTGCAGATATCGTTAGTAAATAAGTAGCCCATTGCATTGTTTTCTTTGCTTCGCCAAGGTTGGCCTTTATAACCCAATATTAGTTTAGTGTTGTTTCCATAGCCCAATTCATCAATGCATTTCCGCTTTTCAACAGACATTTGTTTTAAGTTTAATTTTAAATTTCGTAAGATAGTAAATGGAATGGTGCATACGATTGCTTTTGCATTAATCGTTTTTTCGTCATTAAATTTGATAATGTATGTACCATCTTCTTGTTCGTGAATTTCAGTTACAGGAAGATTGGTTTCTATTTTATCTTTCCCAATTTTATTGACTAATCCTTCAATGATTTTAGAATTACCACCTTTTATTCTAAATCGTTCATCACTAGTTCCAAACACTTGAAATCCTTCGTTGGTGCTAGTTTCAATCATATCTAACATATTGATTGTTGATTGTTCTTTACAATCTAAACCATACTCAGCTATCCATGCAGCTTCAAAAAGATTTTTCATCCATTGAGCACAATTTAAAGAGTTGATATAATCTGATAATGGAAGATTGTCTAGCCGTTTAGCATCATCAGTGTCGTAGTCATTCCCAAGACTAATTTTATCTTGAATTATTTTAGGAGCTATTTTTTTAAATTCTTTGACAATTTCATCTTCATTAATGATTCGATTGTCAAAGTAAAAGATATCCTTTACCCAATGATTTTCTTCTTGCTCCTTTATTAAATCGATAGTTTCTAATCCAAACTCATTTGCTAAAGCCAACATATCTTCATGGTCTGAATCAATAAAATCACCTCCAAATTCTGGATAGATGCCTAATTGCATGGAGTCATTATAATGTGTGAGTATTCTTCCCCCCAGACGATAATTTCCTTCAAAAATTTTAAATTGCAAATCGGTATTTAAAAGGTGATTGGCACAATTTAAACCAGACATTCCTCCACCTAATATGGCAACATCTAGAATGTCTTTTGTTGATTTTTGTTTATTATCATCTACACAAGAGGTGAGCAATGATGGAAAACTCATGGTGATTCCAATGCCAATAGCACCTTTAGCACTTTGTTTCAAAAATAATCTGCGACTATTAGCATTTTCGGTTAAAGTTATTTCGTTTTGATGATTGCTAATTTCTTTGTTTAAGTAGGAAAATAATTTTCCTAATAGAAAACTTTTGGCTTTTTTCATAAAAATTGATTTTAATTTGGAATGTTAAGACAATAATACATAAAATAACCTAAAAATGCAAGGATATCTAGTGCGAAAATAACGTTTCAAAATTTGATTTCAATATTGTAGTATCTAACTCAATAATTGGAATCAATTAGTCACTTTTACTAATTTTAGAATAAAAGAGAAATGAATAAAAATCGTTTTGAAATAATTATAATTTGTAAAGACTAAAACGAGAAAATAAAATATAAATAACACCCATTTTTAACATTGTCAATACCATTCACAGTAGCCATTTTCATAAGCAATTATTTGATGGTCTAAAAAAAAAATCTACGAAACAGCTTGACTGACATGCTTTTTGATATGCAGTGAATAGTAAGTAATGATAGCACTTGATCCCATCAGTAATGCTCCTAAAAAGAATGAAATCCCCGGAAGTTGAACACTACTATTTGTCGTAAAGTATGAAAACATACCGGTCATAAGTTGTGGTCCAACAATATTTGAAAGACTCATAATCGATGTTAACCCTCCTTGCAATTGACCTTGCTCATTTGCCGGAACTTGTGTACTGATAATGCTTTGCAACGATGGTACAGATATTCCACCCAAACAATAAGGAATTAAAAACACAAACATCATCCAGCCTTGTGTCGCTAATGCAAACAGCAACATCCCTAATGAATAAGAGGCAAACCCAAGATAAACGCTTTTCTCATTTCCTAAAATAACCGATGTCTTTCTGATAAGCAAGGCTTGTACTAATCCTACTAAAATACCAACTACTGCCAATGAATTCCCAACCATAAACTCACTCCACTTGAATTTATACATCGTATAGTAAGGCCAGTTGCTTTGAACCGCATGTCCGCCTACATACAGAAAAAAATATGCGAATACTAAATATCGGATTGGCTTAATTTGAAATAAATATTTCAATGAAGAAAATGGATTCGACTTTTTCCAAGAAAATCTCCTTCGATTTCTTTTTGATAATGACTCAGGCAACACAAAATATCCATAAATAAAATTAACAAAACAAAGAATAGCTGCCGCATAAAAAGGGAAGTGCATATTAATACTCCCCAGTACACCTCCTAACCATGGCCCAATCACAAACCCCAAACCAAACGCAGCTCCTATCATCCCAAAATTCTTTTGACGATTTTCGTTTGTGCTAATATCAGCAATATAAGCTGAGGCTGTTGTGATGCTGGCACCCGTCACGCCGGCAACCACACGACCAAGAAAAAACCATGAGTAAGTGGGTGCAAAAGCTAAAATTAAATAGTTGACAGAAAAACCTAACATCGAAACCAACAAAATTGGCCGCCTTCCAAATCGATCACTTAAATTTCCAACAATCGGTGAAAATATAAATTGTGTTAAAGCAAACGCCATTAACAAACTTCCTCCATACTTGCTCGCTTCATTGATACTAATATGTTTGAGGGCTGCTATTAGTTTGGGCATCACAGGAATAATTATCCCAAGCCCAATAATATCAAGGAGCATGGTCACAAAAATGAAACCAATCGCTGCCTTTTTTGAATTCATTATGCAAAACTAATTTTCATTCCATTCTTACAAAATTTCATTTAAACAATAGGAAATCATTTACAAAAATCAATATTGCATAAAATGTTAATAAATCCTTTGAAATTGACGTTTTTTAATACCAAAAACTGAGCGAAAAATCGTAACTTCGCAACACTTTTTTAAATACATGGAAAACGAAAATCATACACCAGAAAACCAAAACAACAACGAAGATAGAATCATTCAAATCAATATCGAAGATCAAATGAAAAGCAGCTACATTGACTACTCTATGTCAGTCATTGTAGGAAGAGCTTTGCCAGATGTAAGAGATGGTCTCAAACCTGTTCATAGACGCGTTCTTTTTGGCATGAATGAACTAGGTAACACTTTTAATAAACCCTATAAAAAATCGGCCCGTATCGTAGGGGAAGTTTTAGGTAAATATCATCCACACGGTGATAGCAGCGTTTATGATACAATGGTGCGTATGGCTCAACCTTGGAGTTTGCGTTATATGCTGATTGATGGTCAAGGAAACTTCGGTTCAGTCGATGGCGATAGCGCAGCCGCTATGCGTTATACCGAAGTTAGGCTACAACGAATCGCAGAAGCCATGCTCGAAGATATCGAAAAAGATACAGTCGATTTTCAAAATAACTTTGATGATACACTTCAAGAACCTACCGTTTTGCCCACACGTATTCCTCAATTGATAGTCAATGGTGCTTCGGGTATCGCAGTCGGAATGGCAACCAATATGATGCCGCATAACCTCAGTGAAGCCATAGACGCTATTTGTGCCTATATCGACAATAAAGAAATTACCATCGAAGAAATAATGAAACATATTAAAGCCCCTGATTTCCCAACAGGAGGTATCATATATGGTATGGAGGGTGTCAAACAAGGATTTGAAACCGGAAGGGGAAGGGTAGTGGTGAGAGGTCGAGTGAATATCGAAACGAGCAAAACAGGCAAAGACAGTATCATCATCTATGAATTGCCTTATCAGGTAAATAAAGCCGCCTTACACCAAAAAATTGCACACTTAGTAACCGATAAAGTTATTGAAGGAATAAGTGATGTTCGTGATGAAAGTGATCGTGATGGAATGAGATTAGTTGTAGAGCTGAAACGTGATGCCATCGCAAATGTTGTTATCAACCAACTCTATAAATATTCCGAATTACAAACATCTTATGGTATCAATAATGTCGCTTTAGTAGGAGGTCGTCCCCGAATTTTAAACATGAAAGACCTTATTGCTGAATTTGTCGATTTTAGACATGAAATCATCATTAGACGAACAAAATTTGAGCTGAAAAAAGCAGAAGAAAGAGCTCATATTTTAGAAGGCTACATGAAAGTGATAGGCACACAAGATGACTTAGACCGAGCAATCAAAATCATTAGAGAAAGCGAAACACCCGACAAAGCAAAAGAAGGATTGATGGAAGGTTTTGCATTGAGCGAAATTCAAGCAAAAGCCATACTAGAATTGAGATTGAGAACCTTAACCGGTCTTGAAATCGACAAAATAAAAGAAGAATATGAAGAAATTATGAGAATAATCGCTCATTTGAAAGCCTTACTAGCAAACGAACAAATGCGTTTTGACCTCATAAAAGATGAAATGATTGAAGTGAAAAAGAAATTTGGAGATGAACGAAAAACACATATCGAATATCTAGCCAATGAAATCAGTATCGAAGACTTGATTGAAGAAGAAGATGTCGTGATTACCGTTTCACATCTAGGATATATCAAACGCACTTCTGCAACTGAATATAGAGCACAGCGAAGAGGTGGAAGAGGCTCAATGGGAGGAAAAACACGTCAAGAAGATTATATCGAACAACTCTTTATTGCTTCCACTCACGCAACCCTTTTGTTTTTTACAGATAAAGGAAGATGCTTTTGGCAAAAGGTATATGAAATACCAGAAGGTGAAAAGAACAGCAAAGGACGAGCTATCCAAAACTTGCTTCAACTTTCACAAGACGAAAAAATTAAAACAATTCTAATTGTCAAAACGCTCACAGACGAAGAATATGTAAACAATCATTTCATCGTCCTTTGCACCAAACAAGGAATCATCAAAAAATCTTATCTCAAAGATTTTTCTAGACCACGACAAAACGGAATCAACGCCATCTCAATCAACGAGGGAGATCAACTCCTCGATGTGGCACTCACAGATGGAAACAGTTATATTATGATGGCTGTCAAATCAGGTAGAGCTATTCGATTTGAAGAACAAAAAGTAAGACCAACCGGACGAGGTGCAATAGGAGTATTTGGAATTGATGTTGACGATATTACAGATGAAGTAATTGGTATGGCTTGCATCAACAAAGAGGATAAAGAAAAAACAATTCTTGTAGTGAGTGAAAACGGAATTGGAAAAAGAACAAAATTGGATGAATGGAATGAAGAAACTCAAACATGGGAAGAAGTTTATCGTATTACCAACAGAGGCGGAAAAGGAGTGAAAACAATTAATATCACTGAAAAAACTGGAAACCTAATCGGATTTCTAGCCGTAGATGAAACCGATGACTTATTCATTACCTGCATTTCTGGCGTTACCATTCGTACGCATGTGAGCAGTATTCGTGAGGCAGGTAGAGCCACTCAAGGAGTGAAACTTATCAATCTCGATGAAGGCGATCAAATAGCCGCAGTAGCTCGAATTTCAGAAAGAGAAGATGATAACGAAAATGACACTGAAACCGAAAATGATGAAACAACACAAGGAGATAATACCGAAAATAATAACTCAATAACAGAAAATAATAACGATAATTAATAAATTTGTTCTCAATAAACATATAATCATGGTTAAAAAAATCATTACCCTCTTTTCCCTCCTATTGATAATGACGGAAATGAATGCTCAAAAGCAAAACATACAAAATGCAATTAACTCATTAAAAGAAAAAGATGTTGCTACCGCAAAAAAATACATTGATGAAGCCGTTGCTAATCCTGCTACCAACACTAATGCTAAAGCTTGGATGCTTAGAGGAATCATCAATCAAGCAATCATAATTCCAAGTGAATATTTGCCAAAATTGCAATTTATTTTAGACGAAAAAATGTATGAAATTGATTTGGCAAGTGCTAACTCATTAAAAGGAGCCAACCCAAATGCGTTTGAAGAAGCAGTAAACAGCTATAATAAAAGTTTATCTTATGATAAAAAATATTCAAAACAAGAAGTGATGCCTCTTATTACAGCAATGGTATTATTAGGATTCAATAGTGGAATTAACGAAATGAACTCTAGTAAATTTAATGAAGCAGCACAGTCATTTCAAAATGTATTGAAAGTAGCTCAAATTGATGAAGGGAAACCATTCAAAGGGGAAGCCGGATTTGACACACTCTTTACAAATTGCAAACTTTATCAAGGAAATTGTTATTATCAAATTGGAAAAGAAGACGATGCCATTCCTTTATTAGAAGAAGCCGCCAAAAATCCTATCACACAAAAAGCAGATGTGTATGTGATGCTGACAGATATTTATGAAAGAAAAGGAAATACAGCAAAATGGTCAGAAGTCATGAAAGAAGCTAAAGCAAAATATCCCAATGACAAAAGATTAATCAATAACGAAATTAATTATTATTTGAAATTAGGAAAAGGAGAAGAATCAATCGCAAAATTAAAAGAAGGAATAGCGGCAGAACCCAACAAAGCAGATTTGCATATCATTTTAGGACAAACCTATTATAATATGGCCACTCCTAAAGATGAAAAAGGTAATGCCAAACCAGCTCCTGCTAACGCAAAAGAACTTGAACAAAACGCATTAAAATCTTTTTCAAAAGCAATCGAATTAGACCCAAAAAATCCATATCCTCAATTTTATTCAGGGATTCTATTTTTCAATACAGCCAAAGATTTGACAGATGAAATGAATAAAGCCGATGACAAAAAATATAAAGAAATTGAACCAAAAAGAAATGAACAATTAAACTTAGCAATACCATTTCTCGAAAAAGCAAAAACATTCACAGAAGCAGAAGGTTTGAATGATGGAAATAGAGAAATGTATAAACAAATATTAAGCGGCTTATCTCAAGCATACATGATAACAGACAAAGCAGAAAAAAGTACCGAAATGCAAAATTTGTTGAATAAACAAAAATAATCATTTCGATAAATAGCAACAAAAAGGCTAAACTGCATATTACCGCAGGCATAGAGTGATTGAGCAATTATTATTCTTTTTTTATGGCGTTATCTATTGCATTTTTTCATTTTCATCTATGTTTATAAAACCTTTTTTAAAAGTATAAGTCCAGTTAATATAAAGCATCACACCAAGCATAGAATATTGAGCCAATAGATGAAAATAGCAAATTTATAATTGATGTACTCGCTTAAAAATGCCGTTGTAAAAGATGTTATTGAAACAAAAAGTAAAAATATTAAAGAAATTTAATTTAAGTTTCCGTCACTTTTTTTGATATAGCGAAATTGAGTTGATTGTCCTATACAGAAAATACCAGCAGTCATAAAAATTAAAAAATAAACTAATAATTTCGGAATCAGTGGAGCAAATGCTAAAGCCAATCTTCCGTTTTTATTGCGTCGCTAATTGTTGCTTTAACATCTAAAACTAACAACGTCATTGCAATAGCAAAAACACCATCACTAATGGCTTCAATTATTTGGGTGCTTTGTCCGGCAATTTTATTTTAGTTCAGCATTTTTTATATTTTTAAATTATTATTTAGCTTGTCCAATATCTAAACGATTTATTTTTCCGTTCGCATTTTGGTGAAATTTGAAATACACTCGGAACGTTCCCCACTGTCCTGCATAGAATTTTCCGTAAATGTCCATTCCTTCGTTTTCCACGGTATCAATTTCAAGGAATTTTTCTTTCTTGTCAAAAGCATTGTCAAAAAAAGGTTTGAAATTCATTGTTCGTCCGTCATCTGTAAAA
>LNFQ01000071.1 GCA_001567165.1 Bacteroidetes bacterium OLB11 | reverse complement strand
TCAAAATCTTTCCGATCGATACATCCTCAATATGAGCAAAGATAATTCGACACCATTTGAGTTATCAGTTATCGACAAATATCATAATGGACTTGAGCGAACTGCACAAAATCTTTCCGGTGGAGAAAAATTTATTGTATCTCTTTCGCTGGCACTCGGCTTGTCAAAAATGGCAAGTAAAAACATGCGTATCGATACCATGTTTATTGATGAAGGCTTTGGAACATTGGATAGTGACTATCTCGACATTGCATTAAATACTTTATCAAACCTACAAAGTGAAGGAAAAATCATTGGAATTATTTCACATTTAACCGAACTAAAAGAAAGAATTGCTACACATATCGAAATTGTTCAAATTGGAAATGGACATTCAAAAATTATGATTAATAGTTAACCTCTTTTTCAATATAAAAGAGGTTTCAAATAAAAAAAAGGCTACTCTAATTGAGCAGCCCTTTAAAAAAAACCTAAATTATAAATTTTTAGAATCGATATCCAAAGTTTAATCCAAAACCTCTTAATCCAAGCATACCAAAGGTTGTAGCTACGGATGCACTATTAGATGTTGTTGTTACCGTATTATTTTTAAACACTTTACTGTCGTCAAAAGTTGTTTGTAAATCATTTCTTAATTTTATCTGATCAGCAGCTGACAAATTTGAACCTGGTACATTCATACTAATATTTCCTCTTGATGAACCAAAATGTGCACCTAAAATAAACCAATCTAGAGAGAATTGCTTACCAATTTTAAAATGAGACCCAATCATTAATCCACCTGCAAAAGTCGTAATTTTTCCATCTAAAGAGGCCGGTCTTGAATGACCTAAAGTATCAATATAAGCCATGTCAGAACCAAAGCCCATAGTCCTAAAACGAAAATAAGGTGCTAGATAAAATCCTTTCAATACTTTTCCAGGATAAAAACGAAATTCAGGTGTAAACGCAAAGCTACTTACATGCACTCCACTTATGCTAATATCAGAAGTGCCATTCCCTTGAAGCTGGCTTTCTACACTATTGTAAAACATAGGTGTTCCTTTAGGCATCATGCGTATTTGTGCTGCTACAGCAATTTTAGGAGTTAAAGCTCTCTCATATTGAAGCCCAATATTTTTATAAGCCAATGATGTAATATTTAATTTCACTACATTTTTCTTTTCAGGCATTTCTTTTGTTTTTTTACTATTGTCTGCCTGTCCAAATAGATTGCCTATTAAGACAAAAAGAATTAAATTGGTAAATAAAAGTTTTTTCATGTTTAATATTTTTTACAATGCAAAGTTATTAATAGGTTCTCTGATATACATACCCTACAAATGGTATTTTTTTAAAAATATCTAATTTTATAAATTTGATTACATATAAGATTTTTGGTTCAATTATTTTTTTCTATACATTATAGATTTTATCTTTACGCTCAAAAAATGATATATGAAAAGACATTCATGGGCTGAGCCTTTTAAAATTAAGATGGTTGAGTTGCTTAAAATGACAACTCCCAATGAAAGAAAAAAAGTAATTAAAGAAGCTGGATATAACACATTTCTTCTAAAATCAGAAGACGTTTATATTGATTTACTGACAGACAGTGGCACTTCTGCAATGAGTGATAGACAGTGGGCGGGCATGATGACAGGTGATGAAGCCTATGCAGGTAGCACAAATTATTATCACTTAGAAGATGCTGTCAAAAAATATTATGGATATAAATATTTAGTGCCTACTCACCAAGGTCGAGGGGCAGAGCATTTGATTTCTCAAATTTTAATCAAAAAAGGAGATATCATCCCCGGAAATATGTATTTCACTACAACTCGCTTGCACCAAGAGTTAGCAGGCGCTACTTTTGTCGATATTATAATTGATGAAGCACATGATGCCGAAAATGAATTTCCATTTAAAGGAAATATTGATATCAATAAATTGGAAGCATTGATAAAAAAATATGGTGCTAAAAAAATTCCTTATGTATGCGTAGCTACCACTGTAAATATGGCAGGTGGACAACCTATTTCAATGGAAAATTTGAAAGCTGTTAGAGCCCTCACTTTAAAACATGGTATTAAAATTATTCACGACATGACTCGTGTTGCAGAAAATGCATGGTTTATCAAACATCGAGAAAAAGGATATGCCAAAAAATCAGTAGCATCTATTGTCAAAGAGATTTGCTCATTGACTGATGGCGGCACGATGAGTGCCAAAAAGGATGCCATGGTGAATATTGGTGGGTTTTTAGCCATCAACGATTGGGATGTTTTTGAAGAAGCAAGAAATATGGTGGTGATTTATGAAGGACTTCATACTTATGGAGGCCTTGCAGGACGTGATATGGAGGCTATGGCAATTGGAATTGCTGAATCTGTAAATGACAATCACATGGATGCAAGAATCGGACAGGTTTTATATTTAGGTGATAAAATCAAAGAAATCGGAATCCCTATTGTACAGCCAACTGGTAGCCATGGTGTGTTTCTTGATGCATCCAAAATTTTAAGCCAATTATCACAAGATGAATTTCCTGCTCAAACATTAGCAGCTGAACTCTATTTAGAATCAGGTATTCGAAGCATGGAAAGAGGGGTCGTTTCAGCGGGTAGAAATATCAAAACAGGAAAAAATCATTATCCAAAACTAGAACTAGTTCGACTCACCATTCCGCGAAGAGTCTATACGCAAGCTCACATGGATGTTGTAGCAGAATCAGTAGCTGCAGTATATGATAGAAGAAAAAAATAAAAGGGTTGAAAATGATTTATGAGCCAAAATATCTCCGATTTTTCCAAGCACGATTTGAGCCGTTAAAGTAAAATCGGCATATCAATATTGATATATCATATATGTGAATACTTGGAATAGGCAAGGATTTTGGATGAATGTATCATGATTCAATTTTGCTTTCAATAAAACAAAAATTCATATCAATTTTATGAAGCGAACATGCATTTTGAAAGCAATAAAAACAACGACAGACAATAGTATTCGATAATAAAAGTAAATTCTACCTTTTTATGATTTACCTTTGTTAAATCCTTTTATAAAATAAAAGAACAAAGAAAAAAATGACACCATCATCTGAACATACATTCCATATCCCCGTTTTGGGTATTGGTTATTCCATCGACACTCCAATTAAAGTGGCTCGATTTGGAATTTCATCTGTGATATCCATTATTCATACCATCGTGCTTGAACAAATGCGAGAATTTTATTGTGAAAAATATGGAGAAGAATTTATTAAAATACCAAAAGAAGACATTGACCATCGTGCAAAAATTGTGACCGCTTATCTTGATTTGATAAAACGAATTTTAGATAAGCAAATGGAAGAAATCATAAAAGAACCTTTTGAAGAAGGAAAGGATATCGTAAAATATTTTATGATGCTTCCTGACGACTCGGCTTTGAGACAAGAATATATTTCAATGACCAAAATGAGTGGGCAAGAAAAAATAGATGCTCAAAATATGCTCAGAAAAAAAATAGTGCCGGGGTCTATTGATGTCAATATCATGACGAAAGTAGATAATTTGAACTATGACAAAAAAGGTGAAACTTTACCCGTTGAATACTCCGATGCGACTTCATCATTACGAGGTTATGCAAATAGCCAATTGAGTTCTTCGATTATTTTCTCAGCCGGCATGAATCCTCGATTGTTTTCATTTTTAGAAAAAATGGAAGACTTTTTCCCAAATGAAAATAATGAATTAAAAAAGAAAATAATTTTAAAAGTAAGCAACTATCGCTCAGCATTAATTCAAGGAAAATTTCTTGCAAAAAAAGGGTTATGGGTATCTGAGTTCCGTATAGAATCGGGGCTAAACTGCGGTGGGCACGCCTTCCCTACTGATGGATATTTATTAGGCCCCATATTAGAAGAATTTAAACTTCATAGAAATGATTTAAATCGTGAATTATTATCAATCTGCAATCAAGCACTTGTCAAATTAAACCGCTCACCGCTTCCAGAAAATACTGAAACACGTATTTCTGTTCAAGGTGGAATTGGCACACATCAAGAAGATAAATTTTTAAGAGAATACTATCAATTAGATGCAACTGGTTGGGGAAGTCCGTTTTTATTAGTTCCCGAAGCAACGAATGTAGATGATATTGTACTCAAAGAATTGAGCGTTGCCAAACAAGATGATTATTATTTGAGTTACGCATCTCCTCTTGGAGTTCCTTTCAATAATTTTAGAAGAAGCACCTCAGAAGAACAACGTTTAAAAAGGATTGAAAAAAATAGACCCGGTAGTCCGTGCTATATCAAATACCTTGCGTTCAATACTGAATTTACAGACATTCCGATATGCACCTCTTCAAGAGAATATCAATATAAAAAAATAAATCAAATCAATGCAGATCCGTCTTTGAGCGAAGCCGAAAAGAAAAGAATGATAGATGAATTGACTGAAAAAGATTGTTTATGCGAAGGACTTGCATCTCCTGCTTTACAAAAAAATGGTATAAAAGATTTGCATAATCTTACAGCTACCACTATTTGTCCAGGACCAAACCTGGCTTACTTTTCAGGTATTATTTCGTTGGAAGATATGATAGGTCATATATATGGAAGAGTGAATAAACTGAACGACCTTTATCGTCCTCATGTTTTTATCAATGAATTAAAGTTGTATGTTGATTATTTAAAAAAGGATATTGAAAAAAATATGTTCTCATGGAATGATAAACATGAAAAATATATTTCTACTTTTAAAGAAAATTTATTTAAAGGGGTAGAATATTACAAAGAGCTTATTCCTAAAATGGCAAATGAAGCAGACGAAATCAAGAAGAAAATGAAAGAAGAATTAGATGCTATAAAAACAAAAGTTTATAATTTGAATATTCATTTTCCAAAACCACAAATGGTTTCTTTGGTGTAAATATTAAACAAATACAGATTGAAGTGGCTTATATCCACTATAGGAGTGATAAGAAATGGAAGAAATAAGAAAAATGAATTAGAAAGGAAAGATACACTCCTCTTCCTCTTGTTCTCTCCTTCTCATTAACTCTCCTACTACTTTATCACTGATATAAGTTTGTATTGCTTTTTCATTAAAGTAATATTGTTTTTGATTTTGTTTAGTAAAGATTTAGTTCTAAAGGAATTTAAACCCTTGTTGTTGTCTTTCATCTTTTAGTTGTTTTAAAGGTGTATTTCTATTTTCCTGTACTTTCTTACTATTATTCGTTATATCATCAACAATAATACTAATAATAAACCAAAAAATTAATCCACTTATTTCTATTCTAATAGTATAAGACTTATGAATACTATGGTATTTAGACAATAAACAAAAGTTAGCCTTGACATTCAATCTTCCCCATCATCAATAAGGGCTGTCGGAATCGACAGCCCTTATTGATTGTTTATTTATTAAATCAACTGAATCTTTTCAAAGCAGTATCAATATTCCTACCGTTTTGTCAATTTTAGTTTTTGTGTTTGTATTCCATTGGATATTTCAATGATATAAAACCCATTTGCATATTTTGAGATATCAAATTCTTTTGCATTTTTGCCTTTAGCAATTTTTAGTTGATCTTTCATAATCACTTGTCCCATTACATTCAAAATTGAAATATCTAAATTACTTGCTTCTAAACTTTCAACGCTTAAAGTAAACTTGCCATTAGAAGGGTTTGGATGCACAATAATCGATTGATTTGCGAACAACTCATTCACAGAAAGTGGAGTCGCATTTTTCGTGATTAAGTTTACATTATCGATAAATAGATTATTTCCTTTATTGTTTGAGCCTCTAAATCGCACGAATATTTTTTGACCTTTAAAACTACTCAAATCCACTTGGTCTTTTCTCCATTGATTCATTGATGTTGGTGTGAATGCTACATTCATCATGCCGGCAGTTGCCAAATCTTGCCCCCATTTTTTATAATTAAGAGGAACGTATTGATCAATACAGTTCAATGAAACCCAAAGACTCAATGTGTCTGGAATGTTTGCACCGTAAGCATGTGCTAAATCGAAGGTTAGCAATACAGAATCTGCTGTAACACCAGTTAAATCTAGCATTGGAGTTTCAATGTCATCAATTGCGTTTTTAGAATTGTAGTTAAAAAAGTCCATATATGCTGCATAAGTATTGGTTCCATTTGCACCTACCTGACAAAATGTTTTTTGCCATTTTACAGCATTGTCATAATCATAAACTTTCCATCCATAAGGAGTGAAAATAGTGGTATCAAATGTTTGTGTATAAGGAGCTGTTACAGGTAAAGGAGCTGTCACAATAGAGGTTGCAGAAGTGGTGTCATTGAGTTGATTAATATCTGCATTGGAAGCGGTCCAAGTTCTTACGACATAAGTGCCAGCATTGAGCATATTCACTGTTGTTGCAAAAGTGTAAGTGATTGTATCCCCAATATTGAGTGTTGTCGGTACTAGTTCTGTTACTGGTATTTGATTATTGACTTGATAAGTAACAGGCAAATTGGTGACAGCTCTCAATCCAATATTTTGTATTTTCATTTTAATCGGAACATTTCCACTGGATTGACATGAATACAGATTTTCAAAAGGTAATAAAGTACCAATATTAATTAAATCATCTAAGCAATTTATTTCACCTGGTAATTTTCTATAAGCGATGCATCTTCTTCCATCTGCTCCGGTGATGCTATCCATAGCTGCTACAGCAAAATACAGAGTATCGTTCATATTTACACCATTATAGATATAATACTCATTGGTGCTTGCTGTTCCTATTGGTTCCATATATTTTGCACCTAATTGATACACTTTATATTTATTTGCTTCAGGTAAAGAATCCCATATCAAATGAATGACATTACCACAAGCTGTATCTATTGAGAGTCCAGTAGGCACTTTGATTAAGCTAAATGTAGTATCACTCATATCCGAAATCAAATTTTGACTTATTCTTGTTAGCATTTTTCCTGAAGTGATATTATTAGGTGGTGTCCAATCATAATATCTTCTATTACCAGCAATAGAATCTGCAATGACTACCCAATTTGCTCCTGCATCACTAGAGTATTCGAGCTTAAAACTAGAAGCACTATTAGAAGCATCCCAACGCACTCTTTCCTTTACTCCATTTACAAAACTTTCTCTTCCGTTTGGATAGGTCATTTTCACTTCTTCCATAATATAGTCATAAGTTACAACAAAAGTTTGTGGACCTTGTGGAATATTATATCCTGTCACTTTCAATTCATAGTTTCCAACATTTACTGTGTCGAGTGTAATTTGTTCTACATTATTAAGAGAATCTTTTTGTCTGGTAGCTAAGGCACTCAAAGCTGGAACATTCGGTGCTTTATTTAGAACCCAAGGCATATAAGAGGTAGCATTCGGACTTACTAAAAGAAAGTCTAAGTCATTCACTAATGCAATTGCGTTTTGGGGATTTCCTGCCGGATCGTGCCAATAAAGCATTACTTTGAGTTGTTTCACGCCATTTGGCACATTGAGATTAATGGTTTTTGTTTCTCCATTATCAATGGAGTCAATAAAATATTGATTGTTTTTTATTACGTTTAAACTTCGATAAGCATTGATTCTTCCGAAGCCATAAATAAAATCAGGACCTGCATTTCCTAAGTCGTCAGCCGTGTTTAATAAAACAGCTTTCATCAATGCACTATGTGGGTCTGCTCCAGCATTGAATGAGCGATAAGCCTGCCATAAATCAGCCAAAGTACCTGCTACACCAGGACAAGCCATTGATGTTCCTGTAAAATTATCGTAGGTATTATTAGGTTGAGTAGAAAAAACATTTGTACCAACTGCACAAACTTCAGGTTTTATACGACCATCTTTACTAGGACCACGGCTTGATGAAGAAGCTATTTTATCATCTTTTTCGACATTCCCAACTGCAATGACATTTTTCCCTACTTTATAACCTCCCGTAATAGTGTAATAACCTTGAGCTACGCCACCACATTGAGTTGCACCGCTATTTCCTGCTGAGTGAACACTCATTAAAGATAGTTTTGAATTGATTAAATTGTCTGCATTTTTTGCACTATTATTGTATCCATCATTACAACCTTGCCCAAGAGAGTTGGAGGTAATACGCACTCCGTAATTATCATAATGGTTAGGAGCATTAGTGAGATTTCCATAATCTTCATAAATATGAAGGTCTGCACCTTTTCCATTTCCTTTTCCTTTAGGGTCAAAATTTCCAGCACCACCCACGATACCTGCAACGTGATCGCAGTGTGTGCCTCCCACGCCCATATTAGCGGGATGATGATAAAGACGACCTTTGAAATCAATATGAGGACCAATCGCACCATCATCTCCAATCGCAACAGAAACTCCGGTTCCATCAAAGTGATAACCCGTGGCTGTTGCTTCATCAATTAAATTAACCCGATGATCAGAGCGACCTTCGGTATTTTCAAGTTGACCAGGAGCATCGGTTGCAATGATATATTTTATCCATTGGTTTTGTGTTGCTTGTTCCAAATTCGATTCATTCATGATTACTTTCACGGTTGTAGCATCTTGCCAATCGATTAGTTGAAAATGATTTTTAGTTATGAGTGTCTCAATTGTCGCTTTATTAATATTTGGAAAGGTATAAAGTAAAATTTCGACTTGATTATTTCCTTTTTGCACCCAATAAGGTAAAGGTCTTTCTTGTAGTTGTCTATCTAATTTATATTTAGATGCATAAGGTAAAATTGTTTTTATATGATAATTGCTTAAAGATGGAATGTTGGTTTGCACCGGGATTGCTGCAATAAAAGCCCACTGAGGCATATAATCAAAAAATAGAATTCCGGTTTGTTTGGAAATTTGTTCTCTTTCTTTTAGAGAAGTTGATTTTGAAAATTGCACAATGCAATAATTGTAATTTTCAAATTGTACATCTTTCCAATTTTGGAACTGTGTAATTGATTCAATATTAGGTTGTGTGATGAGTTCTCCAGAATTTAAATATATTTTTTGAGCAAATAGTTGAATGCTTAAGAAAGATAGCAGAAAAGATAAAATATTTTTCATTTTAAAAATTGAATTCATAAATATAATAGAGGGCATAAAGTTAACTCAATTAGTTGGATTAACCTTATTCAATATATCATTAATGACTAACTTTTTAAGTGAATAGTTGGAAAATTGAGATATTTAGATTTATAACATTGATTATAGAATCAATTTTCCGTATCTCCGAGCATTTTTGCCATGTTGCAATAATTACAATTTTCTTTTTCACAGCCTGTATAAAAATCATGATTTTGAATTTTCTCCCACACCTCTTTGATTTGTGTTTCCACTTGTTCAATTTGTTCTTTTTTGTATGAAAAAATAACCGGTTGCGGCAATTGGTTTGTTTTTGGGTCTGGTTCTAAAAATTCATATCGTGCACAACTCACGTCCCAATGTCTAGTTGGATCTTTGTCAATTAAAATTTTATAAAACATTGCTTGACGCCAGTAGTTTCCACCTTTATTATCTTTTTGGTCTTCATCTTTTGATGACATACTTTTTTTAAAATAATCTGTGTTTGTGCTTCCTGTTTTATAGTCAATCAACTCTACCCTATTACCATCATAATATTCGATTTTATCTACAAAACCTTTGAGTGGAATTTGATTATATTTTGCTTTCAAATTCAGTTCGACACTCACTGCCTTATGCCATTTATAGATATTCGTTTCATAAATTTTTTTCAAAATATCAATACCATATTGAATTTTTTTCTCGTATCCTTCTTGACTAAATTTTTCTTTATTTCTTTTCATAAATGAAAGGAAATATTGTTCAAACTCAGACAAAGTGGGGAATATATCTCCTTTTGCTTTCATGTTGCTAAACAGTTTTTCTAATGAATCATGGATAGCATTCCCAAAAGCCGCATTCTCATTCATAACTGATGGAATCCTCAAAACATTATCATAATAAAAATGAAGCGGGCAATCAAGAAAATTATTTAAAGCTGTTACGCTCAACTCAAATTTTTCTAATTTATGATTGATAAAATCTTTTTCAATTTCCTTTATTTGAACGCGAGTTTTTTCAGTAGGTTGTAGTGTTTCAAATTCCAAAATCGTTTCAGCATCCAATGAGATTGATTCCCCTTGAAATTCTTCTCCAAATGCTTCATATAAATACAAAGATTTTTCATCTTCTTTTTCTTTTAAATCAAAATGATAATAGCTTACAAATAATTGCTTCTTTGCCCGTGTGAGTGCAACATACACTAATCTTCTCAATTCATCATTATCCTTTTTGGATTGCTTTGATTCAAATATATTTTCGGGTAGTTTAATTCCTAGATTTGGATTTCTTCTTCCCTCCCAATTTTTCTTCGTCATCCCTGTTAAAAACACATACTGAAACTCTCTTCCTTTTGAACTGTGAATGGTGAATAATTTCACCGAATTTTCATTCCCATACAATTTATAGCAAGGGATTGGGATTTTATTTTCACTAAGCAAATCAATTTGAGTGATGAGATGACTAATATCCATATCGGGGTTCGTATGTGATTCTTGTTTTATAAAATCGATTAGGCCTGTCAACACTTCTAATGATTCGTATTTGTCATCTCGCTTCAGGATATTGGGTATGATTTTAATTTCTTGTATTATTGTTTCAATTAATTGCAACAGGCTATTACTATAAGATTCTTTGATTAATTTTTCTAAAGTGAATATCGTTTCAAATAATATATCGTTAGAATTTTCGACAAATAATTTTCGATTTTCAGCTAAAGCCGACTCGACTAAATATTTTCTGAATGAATTTTTCTCACTTCTATTTTTTGCACTAAACTCATTATAGCTAATCATTTTTTTGGCAATATCAATCGCATTAATGTCAAAGAATTGGTAGTGTAAAATTTGAAACAAAAGAAAATCACCACTGTAAGGGTTCAACCGTTCACCTGCAATATACCTCAATATGTTCAACACTTGAATAGCTAATGGTTCGGAAAGTAAATCGCTGTTCTTTTTCAGATAAAATGGGATATTGATTAGCTTTAAATATTTTGACAATTCGAGGCAGGATGTATTGTCGAAATTCAAAACGGCAATTTCATCAGGCGACACTCCATCGGCAATTAGTCGTTGTATATTTTTAGCAATAAATATTTGCTCGTGTCTTTTATTTTTAAAACTAAATAAAGTAGGTTCTGAGTCTTCTTGAAATTCTTTAGTTTTGAATGAAACTAAATTTTTATCTAAGTTGGCATTATTCGTCACAATTCGTTGGTCTGAATGTTCGATTAGATTTTTTGCAAGTGAAAGAATCCCTTGAGTTGAGCGGTAGTTTACTTTCAAGCAAATTTCTTTAAGCCCTGCATTTTTATACTTTTTTTGAAATTGAATCATGTTTTCGACACTAGCTCCTTGAAAGCGGAAGATTGATTGGTCATCATCTCCTACGGCAAATACATTGGGACTGGCATCATAGTTTGTAAGCAAGTCAATGATTTTCATTTGTGCCCCATTCGTATCTTGAAATTCATCGACTAAAATGTATTGATATCGCTCCTGCAGACCCATTAAAATATCATTGTCTTTTTCCAGTAAATCTATGACCCAGTGAATCATATCATTATAATCATATCTATTTTTTTGAAGAAGCAAACTTCTATATTGATCAAATAGTCGAATCGTGTCGGCAGATTTTGCAAGCGGTTCGAGCTTTTCTTTAATGATGGACTGTTTTAGATTTCCTGTGTTCTTTCCTTTCTTAGCAATGCTTTCTGGGTCATTCTTGATTTGCTCTATTGCTATTTCAATTTGTTGAATTAAGTAGTCGGCACTCCAGTTTTCTTCATTGATTTTTTGAAATGCATTTTTAAGAAGTCCAATATATTTTGATGGGTTTTTGGGACTATAAAGTAGATTATCTTTTGGAACATCCAATGCCACTTTTTTTAATATTTCAAGTAGTTCTAAATCGGACACTAACTCAAGGTTGTCGGAGTTAAAATAGGAAAGATTTTGTTGGATGATTTCATTGCAAAATGAATGATAGGTGTGAACGCTGATTTGCTGGGCAGTTTCGGCTCCAATTAATCTAAACAGTCGATCTCTCATGTTCTTTTTTCCTTCGTCAGTAAAGGTTAAGCAGAGTATATTTTGAGGGGAAACTTGTGAATCACTTTGAAGTAATTTGGCAATTCGCATAGCTAAAATTTGAGTTTTACCAGTGCCAGGTCCTGCTATCACTAATACGGGACCAAAGATGGTATCCACTGCTTCTTTTTGTTCTGCATTTAATTTCGAGTATTCTTCTTGAAATTTGTTTTCATTTTGATTTTTCATAGTTACATTTTTAAAGGCACTAAGTTATAATACTACTACGCAACCAATTTACGTTATAAAAAAAAAGACTGTCAAAAGTTTGACAGTCTTTTTAAAAATTAAAAAATTGATTTAGAATCTCGGACAAGCAAAATTGTAAGAGCGAGTTTCATTTTTAATAATGCAACCATTATAGATTAATGAAATTTCTAATGCTCCATTTCCTTTTGTAGCCGGTGTAAACCCTGATAAGTTTAAGTCGTAGCTTATCCCGATTTTTGCTTTTGACCATTCAAATCCAACATAAGGAGCTAGAGCATCTCCATAACGATACCATGCTCCAATATAGAATACTGAATTGGCAACATCATCTTCGTGATTAGGATTCATAATAAATCCAGCAGCACCTCCCAACAATACTTCATACGCTTTTCCTTGTTGTTGATACATCCCACTTAAGTAAGTGATGAATTTTTCATTTAATTGAAATGAACCACCCAAAGAAGCTGTTAATCGAGAATTGATTTTATGTTTTTTGTCGTTTAAAAATGTTTCTACTGGGCGTGTAATATGATAGTAAGAAAGTCCTGCATAGATATTTGTTTTTTCGGTAACATAGCCTGAGTACATCAATCCTGCATTGATATCAGGATAATTTAGGACTGCATTTCCAAAGTTTTCTCCACTTGGATAATCAGTAGTTCCAGTGATTGTGTTGTATTGGTTTTCAAAAGTAAGTTTATTAAAGTTGATGCTTTTTTGAACAAAGAATCCTTGTACACCTATTGAAAGATTTTGTGGTCTGAACTCATCTTGGCTTAGTTTTTTGTGATAGGCTAAAGATAGTCCGGCTGTAATATTTTGAAGTGCTCCTGTTCCTGATTTATCATATAATCCCATCAGACCAACTCCAAGTGCATCTCCATTTAATTTTCCTTTCAAGAGAGCCATGTCATAGGAGAAAGTTCCTGTAAGATAAGGTGTAGAATTAACGCTTCCCCACTGTGTTCTGTAATTACCAGCTAATCGCCAATCGCAACTAACTAATCCAGTATTTGCGGGGTTGAGAGTTAGAGGTGATGTGAAGTATTGAGTGAAGTGAGCATCTTGTGCTATAGACTGGAAACTCAGAAAAATCCCAATTGCGAATAGTAATTTCTTCATATATCTATATTTTAGTTAATCTAATTTTGTTGTTAAAGGTAATACAATTTTTCAAAAAAAAATATTCTTTTAAAAAAGACGAAATGAATGTGAATTTAGTTGGTAGCAAGCTCTCTCTTTTTATTTATTTAGTTTTATTCGAAAGGTAGTACCTTTACCTAATTCTGATTTTTTCACAAAGATATCGCCATGATGATATTCTTTGATAATTCTTTTTGCAAGTGAAAGTCCTAAGCCCCATCACGCTTTTTGGTTGAAAATCCGGGTTCAAATATTTTTTTTGTATTTTGGGGTGATATTCCTTTACCGGTATCTTGTATATCAATAATAATTTGAGCCACTTCATCATTTACTTGTATATGAATTTCTCCTTTGCCATCCATTGCATCTAACGAATTTCTGATAATATTTTCAATGACCCAATCAAATAATGAACCGCTAATCAAAGCCAACACCTCATCTTTATTACTCGATATTGAAAACACAACATTTTTAGAAGCCCTTTTTTGCATATATGCGACAATGTCGCGAATATGGTCTAGCAATTTTTCTTCTTCCAATTTGGGAATACTTCCAATTTTTGAAAATCGATCAGCTATCAGTTGCAAACGTTGAAGGTCTTTTTCTATCTCATTGACTGTTTCGTGTGAAGTATTTTCTGCTTTCAATAATTCGACCCATGCAAATAAAGATGTGAGTGGAGTGCCCAATTGGTGTGCTGTTTCCTTGCTCATTCCGACCCATACTCTATCATGCAATTGTTGATTTGAAGTGCTGATATAGACATAAACGATTGATAAAAATAAAAACATAATTATCAATAAAACAAATGGAAAATAGCGGAGTTGCTTTAGTAACATTGATTCTCCATAATAAACGAGCTGCGTATCATTTTCACCTATTTTTATCGTAATGGGTAGATGCGATTCTTTAATGCTGTTCAGTTGGTTTTCATTGAGCAAACTATCTATATTATTTGAGCCTAAAACGTTTCCTGCTTGGTCTGTAAAAAAAAGAGGAATGGTTGTATTGCTTGCTAAAATGCTAGATTCGACATAGCTAATATTTTCATCGGTTGACTTTGCGACTGATTCTAAGGTGAGGGCAATAAGTTCTACTTTTTTTTTTCTCTTCTGATGCTAAATTTTTAGTGAGATTATTGGCAAAAAATAATGCCGCAAAAGCAATGGTTACTGCTAGTAACATGAAAAAATAATTCCAATTTAAATACTTTTTAAACATCGAATAAGCTAAAATAAATAAAACCACCGAATTGGTGGTTTTATTTATCAAAATTAATTGAACTGCTTTTTATAATTTATTAAATTTGAGTGATGCACTTTGTTTATCATTTTTAATATTAACGATATAAAGTCCATTACTTAAATGGTTTAAATTAATTGCAAGTTTATTTTTCCCTTGTGCTATTTTATAATTTCCATTATAGATTTTATTTCCAAAAATGTCCATTATTGAAATTTCAAATTGACTTGCTTGAACTGTTTCAATATACAAAGGTAATTGTTCAGTAACTTGTCCTAAAACTTTAATGATAATTCCTTCTTGTTCAAATGATTTGATGCTACTTGGACCATCTGTAATCACAACATCATCAATGCTCCATTCATCAGCCGAACCGGCTGCTGATGATTCATATTTAAAGGCAATATAGAACGGCGTTGCTTTGTAATTGTTGATGTTGATATTATTAAATGCAGAATAGATTGTATCTAAATTTGAAAAGTCAACACTCAAATTATTCCATGTTGCAGTGGCTACGTCTCCAGAATAATCATTTGAGATGAAGACTTCTTTTGTATTATTTCCTGAAAATCTTTTTTTACTCCAAAAACTTAAATATGGATTTGCCATAGCAGACATGTCTAAATTGGGTGATATCAACCAATCTTCATTATCGTTAGTAGCTCCATTTGCATATCCATTCATATAAACGGCGCTTGTATCTGTGTTTCCGTACTTTGAACATTTCCAAGTTTGAGCTCCTGTAACTGATTTTTGTATAAAGCTTCCTAAGTTTGGAGATAAGCAACCGGTGAAGGTTTCGTTCAATGAAGTTTGAGCTGGATTCACAGCAGGTCCTGTTTGAAAATTCCATTCTGTGTTGTTGTAAATTCCATAAGAATTATAGGCTCCGCTTTTGAAACAAGTTGAATCAAATTGTACAGCATAGTCTTTTCCTGCAATAAGTGAAACTCCCGGAATTGTCACACTCATTCCGCTAGGTACTGCATTTGCAGCTGCTATCACTTGGTTGCTAGCATCTGTTATATTATAAATGGTAATATTTCCTGAGCCTATTGCGATCGTTTTGTCAAAGTCAATTGATAAGCTACTTGTAGCTGCTGATACTCCAGTTGCGTTATCTGGAGGAGTTAGTGTTAGGATTTGTGGTTTGTTATTCACAGCGATACCCGTCCATGAAAGTTTGAAGTCATCAATACCCACATGTGGTCTATTTCCTGTTCCTTGAGATGTATCGGATGGCATAATTCTTATCCAAACTGATTGGTTTTGATTATCCAAATTACTTCCGAAATTAACTGTCACTAATGTATTGGTAAAATTACTATCTAAAGTAATGACAGCAGGGTTTGTAGTGACTGTGGTAAAGGTATTAGGGTTTGAACCGAGTCCATACTGCACAATCCAATTGTTATATCTTTTAGCTCCAACGTTTAAGGATTGAATTTTAAATTCTAAATTAAAATTTGTAAGTCCTGATGTATTAGCGATTTGAAATGAAGCAGAAATCAAGCTATCTTTATCATCCCAGCCAGCAGCACTCACTTGTCTAAGTCCTAAAACTCTGTCAGTGCTATTGTTTTGGTCTTGTGTGGAAGCAGTTGCTAATAATCCATCAGCAGATGCCAAATTTTTAAATCCTCTTCCTGTGTTTCCCCATGTGGAAGCAGTTGCTGAAAATTTAGAGATTGCATCGTTTCCTAATCCTGCATTTGGATTTACTAAGCTATCAACTCTCCATCCTAAAGGCATTCCGCTTCCGATATTGTCAAAGTCTTGTGTGTAAGAAGTCCCAGACAAGACATAGGGCGTTTGTGCAAATGAAGAGAAAGCAAGAATCAAAGCACCGATTGTTAAAAAGTTTTTTTTCATAAAAATTGTTATTGCTTGTTTATTTAAAATTTAAAAATAATATTTATTTATTGAATAACATCACTTAGCTTACGAATTGACAATTGTTTAGTGACGGTATATTGTCCAACGATACCTGTAATTGAAGTAGCAGTTAGTGGCATGGTGCTTGTAGCGAAAGAAGCTCCTGTCATAGTGTATAGGGTAATAGAGCCTGAGGCATCGGTGATTATTTTACTTCCAGAATAAGTACCTGCAGGGAATGTAACATTTTTCACTTGCACTAATGTGGATTCCCAGGCTTCTAAGCTATCGCTGATTTGTTTTAAAGTTGCTTCTCGTGGTGTAATGGTATTGGTTCCAATTTTTAAGAATTTTGTATTAGCGACTGGCCCTATTTGCAGCACTCCACCTCCTGTTGTTGGATATTCGGCAAGCGTTTGACCTGAAATATTTACTTCTACTTTATCTCCCAAACTTGGCACTCCTGTGGCAGATGAAAATCGAACAACAATCCCACCTGTTTCATCTTGTATCACGATATTTTGACTATTAATATTTCCATTTGATTTATCTGAAATGACAGTTCCTTGAATTTTTATTTCATTAGGAAGAATAAAATTTCCTGAACCGGGAAACATATCTCTTATTGATTTGATTGTAACCGTATTCAACGTGCCTCCACATCGAACGCCTGTCATATCAATATCGGTTGTGTCACGAATGAGAAGTTGTGCATTATTATTATATCGAGAATAAACTGCTTTAATACTTCCTTTACCTGTTGGGAGTAAAAATGCTCTAAAGTCGGCATAGCCGCTATTTCTAAGTATGATTGTAGAGAGGTTACAATCTTCAATTTTTCGATCAGTACCTGAAGCAATATTGGGGTCTTGAGCATAAGGTTCGCCGCTTACAGCTCCTTCAAATTCGACATCGTTCAGTTGAATGAGTGTGCCTAATAGTTTTGCATTTGCATCAGGGCTACTGAGTTGATTAATCGTAACTACCATTGGTTTAATTGAGTCGGGTAAAAAGGGTCCTTTTATGATGTATTCACTTACCAATGGGTTTGGAATATCACTTAAACTATTTTTATTATCTGGTGTGCTTCCTAATTGGATAAATTTGCCGTAAGCTCCTAAATACAAGCCTTTACATTTGATATATATTTTTCTTCCAACTGGAAATTCATTATAGAGATTGCTTCGACCTATCATTACGACAATACCGCTGGAAGTGTCTTGAACGATGATTTGTTTGTAAAGGTTACCAGAGCGATCATCTGCTACTACAATACCTGATATTGTAATATCATCTTCAATTTTTACTGGCAAACCACTTACTGTATTGAATTTTTGTTTCAACTGCCATATACTAGAATTGACTGTCAGATTTGGGTCAAAGTTGGATGTATCTGGTGGCGAGTCAAATTTTTGTTTTATACATGATGTGATAACCGCTGTAATCGTTAGCGTTAAAAATAAGTAAGTGAATATTTTTTTCATTTTCATTTCATTTTTTTTAATAATTTAAAATCGAAGAGCCATATTTAAGAAATATTGTGTTCCTAGTGCATAGGCATATTTTGGGACAAACCAGTCTGGCTGTGCTTTTGAACTTCCTAATCTTAAATTTTCAAAACCATAAAGAATTATATTTTGATTGTTTAATAAGTTGTTTAATCCAAGGTTTAAATTTAAGTAGGTATTGTTGCTAGCTTTTTTAATATACTTATTTATTTTAAATGATTTTCCGACAAACAAATCAATAGTAAAAGCTGATGGAAGCTTTTGTTGTTCGATGGCTGCACTCCATTCGGTTGAGTTGTATTTTATTAAATCGACACCTTCAAGAGTTCTTTTAGCAGGAGCAAAATCAATCCAATTATTTGCTAAGTAATTAAAAGAAACGGTTGCGAACCAAAATCGTTTAGAGTTGTATCGTAGTCCAGCTTGCAAAGCCGTTTGAGGACCGACAGGCACGTAATAATTTTTCATATATACGATATTTTTTTCAAAATCAGTCACTCCTAATGCAAAATCATTGTCGCTGTATAAAATAGAAGTGGCTCGATCGGTATAATAGGCCTGTGACAAGGCTCCTGCTACGGAAGCTGTAATGGATGGGGTTACTTTCACTTCTGTTCCAAATTCAACTCCTGTATATCTTTTATCGATATTTTGCAATACATTGTTTGAGAAGGATGCTCCTTGATCGTCATAATATCGTTTAATATCGGTTGCATTATTAATGTCGGTAACATAGAATGTCAATCTAGCTTTTACAAATGGAGTTCTTAATAAATAGCCAACTTCTGCTGATTGAAATTCTTCACTTTGGGGTTTATCCACTGTTTGATTTCTTGTGCGAGGTGATACGAAAACATTGTCTATAAAAGGAGCTTTGTTTCCGATAGCTCCGTTAGCATATAAATAATTTCTTCCGTTCAATTTATAGGTTGCTCCACCTTTCAATTTATAATTTGTGAAGTTTTGATTTTTTGAATTTCCGAATGAATTATCTTGATACAATCCATGTTTGTAAAGTCCCTCTCTATAAAAAGACGAATTTCCTAATTCTGCTGCTAGAAAAAAATCAAATTTATTATAGGTAAAAACGCTTTGTGCAAACCACGCTATTTTTTGAAAGTGCATTTTATAGTTATACCCATAAATATCTCCTACTTTTCGAAGGCTATCTTTTTCTCCTACATTAAATGATGTGGAAACCACTTGGCCTTGTATTCCGTCTTCTGCAAATTGATTGGTATTAACCCAATAATCACCTCCCATTAAATCGTTTACTTTTTCAAAATTGTGGTTTGTTTGTTTTTGATATGAAATTCCTGTATAAAAAAGTATATGTTCATTTAAATTACTTTCCAAATTCACAGCTGCATTGAGCTTGCTTGTTTGTTCTACATTATCATTTACGATGTATAATGAACGATTATTTCCTGCAAGTTTGTTTAAACGATTCGCTTCATACATTCCGTCCCAATCGACTTGTAAATAATTTGGATTTGATTTGATATAGTTGGCTAGCTCTTGTGTAAGTTGAGGTGAGCTTTGATAGCTAGGCATATATCGATAATAATCGGGTCTTGGGTCTGCGGAATTATACCAGTCAATTCCTGTCGTGGAGGTTTCACCTTGTTGATATGAAATTGCTGAATTTAAAATTGTTTTACTGTTGAGTTTAGCATCGTGTGATAATATAAACATGGGGACATGGCTATTGTAAACTCTCGTGTTTCTCTCCTTTCCATTTTGATATCCCCAATAAGGATTATAGTAATTTGTTCCTGCTAATTCAAATGCTTCTTTTGTTGCAGGTCCAGCTTTTCCACGTTTGACAGGAGCCCCAACGACATTCAAACTAATTCCGTGTTTTTTAAATCTTTTTTCTACTGCTGCAAAATAACCATAGGCATCGTAGAAAGTTCCATCTATTGGACCTTTGACAGCCCATCTTTTAGAAAAAGATAATGAATAAGCCCATCCATTTTTCATCAATCCTGAATTATGAGTTAGCATAAGTCGGTTTCGATAAGAACGGTTTGTAAGTGTATAAGTCAAGCGGGTGCCTTTTCTTTGATTAGAAGCGGTTGCATCTATGGTTGTGTTCAATCCTAATCCTCCAAAAGTTGTTTCATTTGGTGATAATCCTAAAGATACTGAACGCCCTCTGAATACATCATTTAATCCACTGAAAGAATTATAAAACACACCGCCATCTTCCAAATCGTTGAGAGGAATCCCATTTAAGAATAATGTATTTTGGTCATTTTCATAACCTCTCATTTTATAAAAATAAGATCCCCATCCAAAGATTGCTGCATTCATATATGGGTCTCTTGAAGAATTTAAAACACTGGCTACACTTTGTCCAGCAGAGCTTATAGAGTTTTCATCTTGAGTACTTGCCAACTCCATATTCGCTCCTGAATTATCTAGCGAATAGGAGTTTGAATTGGAGACAATCGACTTGATTTCATAAGGGGCCAATTCAACTATTGAACTGGATACATTGAGCTGAATACGCTCTTCATATATTCCATCTGGTGAAATAATCATTTCATAGTTATCATAAGGGACGCTGCTAAAAGTAAATTCACCGTTAGCATTAGTAGTCGTTGTCATTTTAGCTTTGGGTAATGTAATCACGACTTCTTGATAGGGTAATTTATTTTCTTCTCTTATAATAGTTCCCTTGACTATTGCTGTTTGTGCATATAGTAAGATGTTGAGTAATGTAGCGATGGAGGTTAGAAGAATTGTTTTCATGTCAACTTTTATTGTGCATTTTTTCTTATTAATATGAATATTAATTATCAGCAAAAGTATTTTAATATTTTGTAAATTACATATAAAACTTTACCCCACAAATAAGTGATTAGTTTATTTATAGAGAAGTTTGAGGGTATTAAAGAATATACCATAGAAAATCTTATCTGCTAAATACTCTGCGAGGGCATCGAGTGGCTTTGTAAGGGAGTAAATTTCCAAATGCATCAAAATAAATAGCAACATTCACTCCAGCAAACCAATACCAGTCTTTTTTCATATTATCACCTCTTACAAATTGGTCATTCGGATAGTTTTTATCCCATTTAGGAAGCTCATTTGTTCTATAGGAAAGGTCAACACTTTGTTTTCCTTTATATCTAAAAAGAGTATCCATGTTGACATAGGTTTTACTCACATCATCTAAATAATCCGTAGCTGTGTAGCGAAAACCAATTTCAGTGCTAATCATAACTGTTTTACCGACGAACACTTTTAAACCCGCACCAATGGGAAGACCTACATTCACAAGGCTATATACTTTTCGACTAGGATATTGTTTTAATCCTTGGCCTTCAGTACTTAATGGACGTAAATATATTTTTTCATCATTTTGACCGATTGTGTAAGGATTATAGTAGAATACGGCTAAGCCTCCAAATAGGTAGGGAGAAAATTTAAATTCATCAAAATCTACTGGTAAAAGATTGACTTCAAACCCACCACTCACTTCAAATAAATTGGTTTGAAAATTTAAATTTCGATTGCGAATTACCGGAGAATCTGAAGTACTATCTGCACCATATAAACTAGCATAGGTTGCTCCAAAACGCAACCCCACATTTGGATGCATAAAATATTTGTATGTCAAACCGCCAGCGGCTCTATAGCCCTCTTTTGGAAATAATTTATGTTGCAAATCTCCGTAATAACTAGAGGTTCCTCCAAAAATACCCATTTCATGGTGTTGTTGACCAAGTGAAACAAGCGGTAATAAAAGTAAAATAAATAGTATTCTTCTAAGCATATTAAAATTTGTACTTGAAAAGTATGCGTAATATTACTAAGTAATTATGAATTATCATAAATTATACTTAAATTTTTTTATTTTTTATGTTTAATTATTTTTATTCGCCTTAAAATTTTATTAATTTAACCCAAATTATAGAACAATAATTTGACTCAAATTTTGCATTCAATTCTTTATTATAAGAAATTTCTCCAAATAATTCTTCATTGCTAAGTTACCAACGGGGCTGTGTGCTTGCACCGAGATTATCATCCGGCATGTTGGGAGGTGCTGTGTAGCCACAAACACAATCAACACTTAATGTTAATTGTTAGTTTGACGCTTTTTTACAAAAATCATAGTTTACACTTTTTATATTGGGTTTGTTTATTACGCTATCCTTTAAGCCTCCCCTAAAGTATTTCCTATGTATTCTAGCATCTATATCTGCATATTATTGTGAGTATTTTTGAAAATCCTACCCAAAAATATCGAAACCGTGCTTTACATGATGCTATAACAGTATGCTATTGGGCTGCTCATACTCGTTTTTGGTATATGTTAAATCATTTATTTTCATAGATCAACTTCCCATTTGGTAAAAAAACTTCTCCTTTTGGACTGTGAGTCCACTGTCAAAAAGCCAGGGTTTTGCACTCAAATTTTAAGCTTTTGCTACTCAAAATAAGAGAGATTTACTTTTCTAATCCTAAATAAGTATTAATATTTCATTAGTATTATTTTTTGTCTTAACTATGATTTTTTTTAACTCATAATGATAAATGATTTTCATTCATTTCTTTTGAAAAAATATTCAATCCTAAACTCATAATATTTCATACTCATAAACAAAAGAAAGAGTATTAAAGTGGTATAATTATGGATCTACATCAATTGTAACATGAACAGAAGTATAATTTGACGTAACATTGAGCAATCTTATTTGTTGCATCAATTCAATTTTCAATTTTATCAAGTGGTCTGCTTCTTTGTTTGTTTTAACCCAAATTTCTTGAATGTATAGATTTTTAATCCTGTTAATATCGGGTTCCGCCGGTCCAAAAAAACAGAGCGAGGGAGTGATTTTATTCTTTCAAACAAATGTTGTGCTGCATTTTTGACAATTAATTCGTTTTTATGTTTTAAATAAATCCGAATGAGTTGGTAAAAGGTGGATATAAAAAATCTTTTCTTGATTTGAGTTCTTCTTCTACAAATCCGTTGTAGTCGTGATTTAATAAAAATTTTAATAAGGGATGGGTTGTATTAAAAAGTTGAACAAGCACTTTTCCTTTCACATCTTTTCTGCCTGCTCTGCCTGCTACTTGTTCAATTAGTTGAAATGCTCTTTCATTGACTCTAAAATGGGGATAAGATAAAATTTGGTCTGTGCCAAGTACACCTACAAGATCGACATGCTCAAAGTCAAGCCCTTTCACAACCATTTGCGTACCCACCAAAATATCAATTTCTTTTTTTTCAAATTGCCGAATAATATGGGTATATTGGTTTTTGATTTTTAAATTATCCCAATCAAATCGTTTTACTCTTGCATTTGGAAATATTTTGGATATTTCTTCTTCTACTTTTTCAGTGCCAAAGCTCTTTGTTTTCATCTGATTGCTTCCACAAGCCATGCATATATGAACATTGGCCGATTTTGAATGACAATAGTGGCAGTGCATTGAGTCTGAAGTTTTGTGATAGGTGAGAGAAACATCGCAATTTTTGCATTCCGGTACCCAACCGCATAATTCGCATTGCACAAAAGGGGCATATCCTCTTCTATTTTGAAATAAGATGACTTGATTTTTATTTAAAATACTCTTTTGTATTTCATCAATCATTTTTTTTGAAAACATTCCACTCACAATTGATTTGTTTGCTAACTCTTTTTTTAAATCAATGATTTCAATCGGTGGCAATGTGGCATTACCATACCTTGTGTTGAGCTCTACAAAAGCATACTTTTCTTGTAAGGTATTATAGTAAGATTCGATTGAGGGAGTGGCAGAGCCTAAAAGGATATTCGCTTTTAATTTTTTAGCTAAAAAAACAGCAGCATCACGTGCATGATATCGAGGAGCAGGGTCTTGTTGTTTATATGAAAAATCATGTTCTTCGTCAACAATAATCAAGGCCAATTGAGCAAAGGGTAGCAGCAGTGCAGATCGTGACCCAACCACCACATCAAATTGTTGGGTTTGCACTTTTTGCCAAAGTTCCACCCTTTCTTGATTGCTAAATCTGGAATGATATATCCCCACCCGGCTTCCAAATGTTTCTCTTAGTTTTTGAATAATCTGTGTAGTCAATGCTATTTCTGGTAAAAGATAAAGGGCTTGTTGCTTATTTGCAATAGTATCTTCAATGAGCTTAAAATAGACATGCGTTTTTCCACTTCCTGTAATTCCTTTGAGCAAAACGGGGTGTTGCTTTTGAAAAAACAATTTGATTTGTTGATATACGGTTTCTTGCTCGGCACTGAGTATATTCTCTTTTAATTCTTTGATTTGTTCAAAATGAACGCGATCGACATCCATCTTTTTTTCATAAAAAATTGCTTTGCCAATTAAATATTTTAACTGGGCTGGGCTTGCTTCTGCTTGAGTCAGTAACTCCTTTTTTGAAACTGCTTTTTTGGTTTGATTCAAATGTAGAAAGCAAAGAATAATTTTTTGATAATGTTGTTTTTTTTCAAATTGATCCAACAGTGTTTTGAGTGTATCATTTTGAAGATATTGAGGATTAAAGAAAACAAAGCTTTCTTGTTTGGGCTTATAATTTTCGTGTAAATTCTCATAAATGCTCACCAACCCTTTTTCTATCAAAGAATGTACTACTTTGAGAGCAGATGAAGATTGCAATATTTTTTTGCACTTCGTTGAGGGTGATATCAGTGTGTTTTTTAGGCAAAATAGTTGCTTAGTATTTTTTGAGATTTTTTTAAAAAAGAATAAGATAAATAAAAAGTAAAATTAAAACACCTTCTCCTATCACATACCCTGAAATGTATTTACTCACATCCAGCAAAAAGGGTTTAAAAAATTGAAATAAAAAAGTAGTAAATATTTGAGTGCAAATCAGTGAAATGAAGATTGCCAATGCAAAATAAATCAGCATCGGTTTTAAAAAGAAATGTTGGAGTGATTTTGCATCATAACCCAATAAAGACAAGAGTTTCAGTTGCTCTTTTGATTCTAATATTTTGATTTTCAAAAATAAAATAATTAAAAAAACACATAAGCTCAGTATGAAGATGCCCAGCAATTCACAACAAAGAAAAATGAGATTAAGCATATATTTTATTTTGCCTCCTTTCGTTTTGTCACTTTGGGTTTCATAATGTTTTTCATTGATATACTTTACCAAATCGGGATTATCAGGCTCTTGAGTTTGCAAAACTATCCGAGATGTGCTTCTTATGTTTTCTCCTCCAAAATGTTGGTTAGCATATTGCATAAAAGACATTGGCACCACTATACTGGTATAGCGTTTTGTGAACCCAACAACCTCAGCCCTCAATGAAATATCACGATTAATTAAAACATCAAATGACAAGGCTGTCACAGTTTCTTCGCTCAATTGAGGTAATCCTTGACTAAGAGCAAATCCAAAATTATATAAATTTAAAAAATCTTGCGAAAGAAGAATGGGGATTGTTTTCTGGCCTTCTTGCCATTGAAATTCTTTAGGTTGAACATCTAAAAATTCGTCGGGTATCGCTTCAAAAAAAAGCTGAGAACTGAACGATATATCTCCGATATTGCTTGCCTCTATTGCAAATTGATTGCTTACGATTTTGCCAATTTTAGCTACCGATTTTTGTTGAGAAAGTTCATCTATTTCCGATGATGAAAAATATGATTCTTGTTTGTTCTCCATCATTTGATTATCTATTTTTTTATTTATAACTAAATAATCAAACTGTTCATTTTTCACCTGAGTCCCATTTAAAAATATGAAAAACGGTTACATAAAGTTGTATTGAAAAAAAACAACAAAGTGCACCCAATGAATATAGCAATCCAAATAAGAATATTAGCTTTTGCGTTTCTTTTATTTAATATTTGATGTAATGCTTTCATAAGGATAATATTTGAGCATTTGAGAAAAGCAAATCTGGCTCCAAATCGCAATGAATAATTGTGGCATTGCGAAGTTTCACTTCCTGCTCAATCAGTTGCACACAACGATGGGTATTATCTTTGTCTAGATGGCTAAAAGGCTCATCAAGTATTAAAACTTCAAAGGGTTGTAGCATCGCTCGAATAATAGCAATCCGTTGTCGTTCACCGTAGGAAAGTGTTTGAATCGGTCTGTTTAAGGTATGAGACACATGAAGTGTTGCGGCAAATGATTCGATGGTTTGTTGGTCATAATATTGTGTCAATTCATTTTTAATCAACAAATTTTGCATGGCTGTTCTATCTTCAAATAGTTTCAAATCTTGAAAGACAATACTCATTTGATTTTTTTCTTAATGATGCCCAATCATGCAGTGTAAAAGATTTGATATTTTTTTTGATTGAAAAAAAATATCTCCTGAATAATTTTTATAGATTCCGTAAAGCAAGTTAGTAAAACTTGATTTTCCTTTTCCTGAAATGGCTTGTATTAGATAGCATGTGTTAGCAGAAAAAAGAGCATGAAGTATTCCAAAATATCAGAATTTTGCGAAACGAAAAAAGTCTAAATGAAGATTGGAAATGGAAATATTCATGAAAAGCGAATTTAACCCAAAATAGGCAATAGAAATATCTAGAGAATAAAATTATATCACAAAATTATAAAAAAGAGAAATAAAAATCATTGTGATTTAGGTATTTATGATAATTCATTTTGTAGAGGCCAATCTATTTTTCAATAGATTTTTAAAATAAAAAGAAGAATTTTTATATAAATAAAAAACAAATGATAAAGAATTACGAATTTAGAAACTGAAATACTATTTTTGTGCCACTATTTTAGACTAAAATGAATTATGCCCACAGAATATTATTTATTTCTCAGTTTAGCGTTGTTCTGTATTGGTGTGATGGGTGTATTGATGAGACGCAATGCAATTATTATATTAATGTGTATCGAATTGATGTTAAATGCCGTGAATTTACTTATGGTGACATTTAGCAAAATGCACAATAGTGGTGACTCACAGATATTTGTGTTTTTCATTATGGTGGTTGCAGCAGCTGAGGTGAGCATTGGCCTTTCTATCATAGCGATGGTCTATCGGAAAGTTCGTTCAATAGACATTAATATATTAAACCGTTTAAAAAACTAAATGCAAATTAGAAATCGAGTATGACACAGTTCGTTTGGTTAGTTCCATTATTCCCGCTTATCGGTTTTTTAATTACAGGATTAAATCGTAAATCAGCACTCGGAAAGTCAAGTGGTTGGATAGCAAGCATTGCCGTTTTAGCCTCGTTTCTTGTTTCTTTATTGATTTTTTTTGAAGTTAAAAACTCAACATCCCCTCAAATCGTTCACTTGTTTGACTTTATCAACACGAGTAGTATGGTTATCCCTTTTGCATTTCAAGTAGATGCATTGAGCAGTGTATTTCTCTTAATCATTACCGGTATTGGCTTTTTGATTCATCTCTATTCCATTTCTTATATGCATGGTGATGATGGATTTAGCAAGTTTTTTTCCTATTTAAATCTATTTATTTTTTCAATGCTTTTATTAGTATTGGGTGCCAATTATCTAATCATGTTTGTCGGCTGGGAAGGAGTAGGATTATGCTCTTATCTTTTAATAGGTTTTTGGTATAAAAATCCTGAATATACAAAAGCTGGACGTAAAGCATTTGTAATGAACAGAATAGGTGATGTCGGTTTTTTAATTGGGATGTTTCTTTTATTTAATAAATTTCATACTTTAGAATTTTTAAACTTAGAAACACTCATTCATCAAGCAACATTAGACCCTTCATACATGACAACCGTTGCTTTGTGCTTTTTCATTGGAGCAACCGGCAAAAGTGCACAAATTCCATTATTTACTTGGCTACCCGATGCGATGGCAGGTCCAACTCCGGTTTCAGCATTGATTCATGCCGCTACGATGGTGACCGCTGGTATTTATATGATTACCCGAAGTAATTTTATATACAGCCATGCTCCCAATGCACAACAAATAATTTTAATAGTTGGGGCTGCAACTGCATTGATTGCAGCTACAATTGCTACTCGTCAAAATGATATCAAAAAAGTTTTAGCCTATTCCACCGTCAGTCAATTAGGCTTTATGTTTATGGCTTTAGGAGTAGGAGCATACACCGCTGCCGTTTTCCATGTGATTACTCATGCCTTTTTCAAAGCTCTTTTGTTTTTAGGTTCGGGTTCTGTTATCCATGCAATGAGTGGAGAGCAAGATATTCGTAAGATGGGAGGTTTGAAATCACCTCTTACAACAACCTATTCGACCTTTCTTATTGCTTGTATTGCCATTGCCGGGATTCCTCCTTTAAGTGGCTTTTTCTCAAAAGATGAAATTATGATGTTTGTGTTTGCACACGGAACACTCGGAAAAGCAATATGGGTGGTAGGAATGTTTGCTGCACTGATGACAGCCTACTACATGTTCAGACTGTTATTTATAACCTTTTGGGGTTCATTTAGAGGCACCGAACATCAAAAAGAACATCTCCATGAAAGCCCTATTTTAATGACACTTCCTTTAGTGGTGTTAGCTATTTTATCAGTCCTAGGTGGATTTATTGGAGTTCCGAAAGTATTAGGAGGGAATCATGCACTTGACACTCTTTTGAGGCCATTATATGTAAGCAGTGGTATCGAAAATGAAATGCACCTTTCACATGAAATGGAATATCTATTAATGGCGATTGCAGTTCTAATCGGTGTTGCAGGTATAGTGGTTGCTTGGTTTGAATTTAAAAAATACGATTCGAAAAAAGAAGCGAAAGGGATGTATGCCTTTTTTGAAAATAAATGGTATATTGATGAATTATATGAAACGATTGTATCAAAACCCCTCAATAAAGTGAGTATATTTTTGGAAAATGTAGTTGAAAAATCAGGTATTGATGGTTTTGTAAATGGAATAGGAAAATTTCTTCAGTTTGGGAGTAGTAAATTAAGATTATTACAAAGTGGGTTGGTAGGGTTTTACTTATTCTTGATGGTGATTGGAATTATCCTTTTATTCATCATACAACTTTGGTACAATAATTTGAATTAAAAAATAAAAAACGAACAAATAGAACTAAAACCTATTGTTAAAAGAAAAAATAAATAGATGCTCATAATATTACTTTTATTGATTCCATTTTTAGGCGGGGCACTGACCTTGCTGATGCCCGAAAATAGTGCTCGACTTACAGCCATCGCTAGCTCGATAGCCATACTCATTGTTGCAGCTATCATTTGCTATTTTTACCTCAATAATACCAATATTGAATTTATCAGCTTTGACCGTGTGTGGATTGGACAGTTAGGAGCACACTTTTCAATAGAAGTGAAACACTCACTGCAAGCATTAATGGTTTTATTGACAGCCATCACCTTTCCATTTATATTCTTATTCTTTATAAACAAAGAACCTAAAAATAAAAATATTTTTTATGGATTAATGTTATTAGCTGAACTTGGTTTGCTAGGAGTCTTTATTTCAAAAGATGCCCTTTTATTTTATGGATTTTGGGAAATTGCTTTAATTCCTGTTTATTTTTTAAGCTCATTATATGGAGGAGAAAGACGAGTACCTGTCACATTCAAATTTTTTGTTTACACATTTGCAGGTAGCCTTTTAATGCTGATTGGAATTATCTATTTATATCAACATACAGGTCCTACACATTCATTTTCGCTTTACAGTTTTATTGAAGCTGGTCGAAGTTTACCACTTGAAACACAAAGTTGGTTATTCTGGGTTTTATTTGTTGCCTTTGCAATTAAAATGCCCGTATTCCCCTTTCATACATGGCAACCAGACGCTTATGAACAAAGTGCCACACCTGTTACCGTTGTCTTGAGTGCATTGATGGTCAAAATGGGATTGTTTGCGGTATTGTTTTGGCTCATCCCGAGTGTCACAATGGGAGCTCAAGAATGGATGAATGTAGTTATCTTTTTATCAGTAACTGGCATCGTTTATGCATCAATATTGGCAATAGCACAAAGCAATATTAAACGCCTTGTTGCTTATTCGTCAATAGCACATATTGGATTGATGTGTGCTGCTATCTTTTCACAACATAATTTAGGTTGGCAAGGAACTTTAATCCAAATGTTTAATCATGGAATTAATATCATGGGAATGTGGTTTTTGGTAGCCGTATTGGAAAATAGACTTCAAACGCAGGATATGAATCAAATGGGAGGCGTTGCAAAAGTAGCCCCGAAATTTACGATTGCTCTAGTGCTCATTTCAATGTCCAATATTGCATTACCTTTGACTTGTGGCTTTGTGGGTGAGTTTATGATGTTGAATGGATTATTCAGTGGTGCATCTTCTTATAGCACTGCATTTACAGTAGTGGCTTGCTTAGCAGTTATTCTTTCAGCTTATTATACATTAAGCATGGTTCGTAAAGTGGCTTATGGAGAATTGAAAGAAAACACAAAGAAATTTAATGACTTAACAAATAATGAAATGTTTATAATCGGTTTAATAATGTTTATTATTTTAGCATTAGGATTTTATCCTCAATGGCTATTAAATTGGATCAATATTATTTAACCCTAACAGACAAATAAAAAAAGAATAAAATGATTGCTATTGTAGTTTCAGTTTTAATAGGAATCTTGTTGATGTTTTCAGGATTAATATTCCAAAAAAGTTCGCAAGTTCAAATATTGGCAATTTTTGGAAGTATTGCACTATTAGCAGCAAATTGTTATGATTTGATGCTCGATAGTAGGGATGTGGTTTCCTATTTTGACATGATTTCCTTCGACAAATACTCTTCTACATTTAATGTATTAGTGACTGGATGTGTTGTTTTATATTTGCTGATATTCAAAAAAAATATTGCTGATATCGGAAAAAACGATGCAGAATATTTTGCCCTCATCTTCTTTATTTTATGCGGTGCTTATCTAATTTCTTCATTTACCAATTTATTAATTCTATTTCTAGGAATCGAAATTTTATCTATCCCACAATATGTATTAGCCGGAAGTGATAAACAAAATATCAAAAGCCATGAAGCCTCATTGAAATATTTTTTAATGGGTGCATTTAGTACAGGTATCTTATTAATGGGAATTACCTTAGTATATGGTGCTACCGGAGATTTTAATGTAACAAGTGAACAATTTTTAAATGCAATTCAAACTAGCAACGCCCTATCTTATATTGGCATTTTACTCATTGCTATTGCCTTCGCGTTTAAGGTTTCAGCAGCCCCCGTTCATTATTGGACTCCTGATGTGTATGATGGTTCACCCACACCCATCACTGCCCTCATGGCTACAATCGTTAAGATTAGCGTATTCTTAGGATTTATTAAATTGTTTCATCTTTCATTTGGTACAATTGGCTCCATATGGCAAGTTACCATTAGTGTAATGATTGTAATGACTTTATTATTTGGAAACATTACTGCTATCTTCCAGCAAAGTGTTAAGCGAATGATGGCTTATTCTTCTATTGCACAAGCAGGCTTTATGCTGTTTGCCATTTTTTCACTCAACGACACTTCATGGAATGGGTTGCTTTTATACGCTGTTGCCTATACTTTGGCCTCATTAGGAGTGTTTGCCGCTATCACTAAAGTAAAAGACTATACTTATGACGGATTCAAAGGCTTAGGAAAACGTCATCCCGTTCTTGCAGCAACAACAGTGATTTGTTTACTCTCATTAACTGGTATCCCAATGACAGCAGGGTTCTTTGGGAAATACTATTTACTCACTGCTGCGGTTGAGCAAGGACAAAGTATTGGAATCGTATTTTTTGCCGTCTTAATGGCTGCAATTAGCTCCTACTACTATTTCCGTTTAATTAGTAGTATTTATTTCAAAGAAGGAAATGCAGAACTCAATTCTGAACCTAACAGTTTTGATAATACGCTTTATATTATCAATGCCGCTTTGATTATTATATTAGGATTATTGCCCGGTTTGATTAGCGTTTTTTAAATAAAAAAAAATGATATCCACTATTTAGTATAAATTGCAGTATGTATTCAACTGACGAATCTCGCATACTAGTTTCACAAGCTAAAAAAATCCTCGAAAATCCCTCTTTGCATATCAACAAAGAATCAGCATCTCCCTTAAAAGAGATTATCCAATTTGCAGACTGGTCTTACTATGTACAAGACAATCCCATATTAGCAGACCAAGAGTATGATGCTTTATTTTCAATTTTAAAAAAAATTGAAACTCAATTTCCTGAAATCATAACCAAAGATTCTCCCACTCAACGAATTGCCAAAGGGCTTACCAAAAGCTTTCAGGTAGTTCATCATCTCGTACCCATGTTGAGTTTAGAAAATAGTTATAACGCAGATGACTTATATGAGTGGGATCGAAAATGCAAAGAGTTAAGCGGCGAAGCCCTTATCCAGTACTGCATTGAGCCAAAATATGATGGTGCCGGCATTTCGCTCATTTATGAAAATGATATTTTACAACGAGGTGCTACTAGAGGTGATGGAATACAAGGGGATGATATCACTCCCAACACAATGCAAATACGCTCCATACCGCTGAAAGCTCTTTTTGCAAAATACCAAATTAAACAAATTGAAATCAGAGGTGAAATTATGATGACCAAAAAGTCATTTGCCGAATACAATCAGAAACTCATATCTGAAAATATACCACCTCTTGCTAACCCACGAAATGCAGCGTCAGGGAGCCTGCGTTTGAAAGATCCAAATGAAGTTGCCAAAAGAGGTTTAGACGCTTTTTTATACCATGTCAGTTATATTCAATCAAATGAAAATGAAAACTTCCGACCTGAATTTTCAACTCACTATGATAGCCTCAAAGCATTGAGTACATTAGGATTCAAGACACCTATTGAAAACGCCCATGTTTGTAATCATATCGAAGATGTGATAAGAATCTGTAATGAATATGAAAATAAAAGAGATTCGATGCCTTATGAAATAGACGGTATGGTGATTAAAGTAAACGCATATTCAGTACAAGATAAAATTGGGCAAACCAGCCACCATCCACGCTGGGCAATGGCTTACAAATTTAAAGCTAGACAAGCAAGTTCTCAACTGCTCGCTATCGAATATCAAGTTGGCCGAACGGGTAGTATTACGCCAGTAGCCAAAATTCAACCTGTATATATTGGTGGAGTAACCGTTTCATCCATTTCATTATTTAATGAAGATGTGATTAAAGAAAAAAACCTAATGCTAGGCGATACCATATTGGTAGAACGAGCAGGTGATGTAATACCCTACATTGTGAAATCGTTTCCCGAATTAAGAACAGGAAATGAGCAAGAAATTATCTTCCCTAAACAATGTCCTGTATGTAGTCAAACTCTCACAAAGCCAGTAGGAGAAGCCGTTTGGAGATGCACTCATGTGAATTGTGAAGCTCAAATTATTGAACGAATTATTCATTTTGCTTCAAAAGATGCCATGGATATTAGAGGATTAGGCGATGCCCTAGTCCGCCGATTTTATGAATATGGTTTTTTAAAAAATATACAAAACATCTACAATCTTCCTTTCCAACAAATTCAACAACTAGATGGTCTAGGAGAAAAATCAATCTATAATTTGCAAGAGGCCATTGAGAAATCAAAAACCCAAGCCCTACATCGAGTTATCTTCGGATTAGGAATAAGATATGTTGGTGAAACAACAGCAAAAGCAATGACTCGTAGCGTCACTCATATAAAAGATTTTTATTCAAAGACAATTGAAGAATTGAAATCAATCGAAGACGTTGGTGAAAAAGTTGCGGCTTCCATTTTTGATTTTTTTTCACACCCCGATACAAAATACTTAATAGATGAGCTCGAAAAATCAGGTGTAAATCTTCAAAATGAAAAAATAGAAAACGAAGGAACTCATGCACTTTTTGAAAAAACATTTTTATTTACAGGCACAATGCAAATGAAACGGAGTGAAGCCGAAGCGATTGTTGAATCTCTTGATGGCAAAATATTGAGCGGTGTCAGCACTAAATTAAATTATTTGATAGTCGGTGAAAATGCTGGTAGCAAACTAGAAAAAGCAAAGAAAATCAGTTCTATTATTATCCTCAATGAAAACGATTTTTTAGAACTAGTTAAGTTTGCCAAATAATTTTGAATAAGCTATTTTTGCAATTCATTTTAGAAGCGTACAAACATGCAAACTGCCACATTAGAACAAGCCCTTAAACTGGGACTTAGCGAACAAGAATTTGAAAAAATCAAAGAAATTTTAGGTCGAACACCCAACTTTACCGAAACAGCAATGTATAGCGTAATGTGGAGTGAGCATTGCAGTTATAAAAATTCAATTATATGGTTGAAAAAACTACCTAAAGATGGTAGTAAAGTACTTGCAAAAGCCGGAGAAGAAAATGCAGGTTTGATTGATATTGGTGATGGTTGGGCTTGTAGTTTTAAAATAGAATCACACAATCATCCATCTGCGATAGAACCCTTTCAAGGAGCTGCAACGGGAGTAGGAGGCATTCATAGAGACATTTTCACGATGGGAGCCAGACCAATTGCCGCCCTTAACTCTCTTCGATTTGGAAACCTTAAAGATGATAAAACAAAGCATTTACTTGCTGGAGTTGTAAAGGGAATTGGTCATTACGGAAACTGCTTTGGTGTGCCAACTGTTGCTGGTGAAGTTTATTTTGAAGATTGCTATAACACCAATCCATTGGTGAATGCAATGAGTGTCGGAATCGTAAAAATTGGGAAAACACTTTCTGCAACTTCTTATGGTGAAGGAAATTCAGTGTTTATTGTCGGAAGCGATACGGGTAAAGATGGTATAGGTGGAGCTAGTTTTGCAAGTGCAGATATTAATGAAGATAGTGCCAAAGACTTGCCCGCAGTACAAGTTGGAGATCCATTTCAAGAAAAGAAATTATTAGAAGCCTGCATGGAACTCGTCGAAACAGATGCTGTGATCGGAATGCAAGATATGGGAGCTGCCGGCATTACATGTAGCACTTCCGAAATGAGTGCTAAAGGTCAACATGGTATGGATATTTTTTTACATAAAGTGCCGACTCGACAAAAAAATATGCTTGCATGGGAAATGCTTTTGAGCGAAAGTCAAGAAAGAATGTTGGTGGTTGTAAAAAAAGGACAAGAAAAAATAGTAACTGATATTTTTGAAAAATGGGATATCCATTGTGAACAAAATTGGAGTTGTTACAAAAAAGTCCAATGTTGCGTTTTTTATATGCATGATGAATTAGTTGCTGAAGTCCCCGCAGAAAGTATGGTATTAGGTGGCGGAGCTCCTGTGTATGAAAGAGAATATAAAGAGCCCACTTATTTTCAAAAAAGAGATCAGTTTGATATCCATAAAATCGAAGAAGCAAAAGACTTAAAAGGAGTAGCAAAAAAATTAATTTCATTACCAAATATTGCCAGCAAACGCTGGATATACAACCAATACGACAGTATGGTTGGCACCTCAAATAGCAGCACCAATCTACCAAGTGACTCAGCGGTTGTGTGGGTCAAAGAAACGCAAAAAGGAATTGCTTGCACGGTTGATTGCAACAGTCGACATGTTTATGCAGATCCATATATCGGAGGAATGATAGCTGTGAGTGAAGCTGCCAGAAATATTATTTGCAGTGGGGCCACCCCTAGTGCCATTACGAATTGTCTCAATTTTGGAAACCCTTACAACCCTGAAGTTTACTACCAATTTGTGTATGCACTCAAAGGAATGAGCGATGCCTGCATCAAATTTGACACGCCTGTCACCGGAGGGAATGTGAGCTTTTATAATCAATCACCCGACGGACCAACTTATCCAACTCCAACTATTGGTATGGTGGGAATTATAGATGATATTTCGCAACGAATGACAATGGATTTTAAAAATGTTGGTGATTCAATTTATCTAATTGGTCAAGCTAAAAATTGTCTAAATAGTAGTGAATATTTGCATAAAATTTTGAATGTCGAACATTCACCAGCACCCTCATTTGATTTGAATGAAGAATACCTTATTCAACAAAAAGTGTTGGAATTAATTCAACAAAAACATATCATGAGTGCACATGATGTGTCAGATGGAGGAATTTTTACATCCATTTTTGAAAGTGCCAAACAAAGAAATTTAGGTTTTCAAATTACTACGAATAAAGACATCCGTAAAGATGCGTTTCTTTTTGGAGAAAACCAATCCCGTTTTATTGTGAGCGTTTGTGAATCGGCAAAAGAAGCGTTTGAAAAAGCGATGGGCAATGTAGCTTTCCAGCTTATCGGCATTGTAAATGCTGGACAAATTATTGTTGATAATGAAAACTGGGGTGATATGCCAGAATGGATTTCACTCTATGACACTGCAATCGAAAAGGAATTATAAAAAATCTTAATTGGTTTTATAAATTTTAATATCATGAGTTTGACCGACAAACTCCATTGAATTGATATCAATATCTATATTATTTTTTTCCATTCCTAAAAAATAATACTCAACTCCGTAGAAATTTATTTCATTTTTCAATTCGTCTTCTGTATAATCATTTTTTTCAATTGTATAAAATTGGTTTTTACTCAAATATGCCACAACCCACATCCTGCCTGCATCTTCGAGATTAGATGTAAATTTTCCATGAATATTATTTTTATTCAAATATGCTGCAATTTCAAACAAATCTTTGTTTTTGTTTTGTAGATTTAGGATTGAATAAACTGGGAAAATCAAAAATGAAATTCCAAATAAAAAATAAGCAATTCGATAAATAAATATTTGGTTCTTATCTTTAAAATAATCATTTAAAAAACGAGCACTTAATAACATCAACAAAATAATATTTGCCCAAATATATCGCGTTTCAATATGCATCATTAAATAGCCTAAAGGCAAAATACAAATCGTAAGAATCAACAATTCAACTTTTGAATCTGTATTTGATTTTGATTTTCGAAAGAAATAGAAATAGATTGAAATGGCTAGTAAAGCAAGTGCGAAAAAACTAATTTCTTGAAAACAAAAATAGCAATTATACATGTATGCACTACTCTTAATGTCCATTTAAAAAAAATGCTTTATAGATGTTGTGGGCGAGCTTAAATTGTCTTGCGAAAGATAAGGATCTTCCCAAAAGCTAGGCGAATCATCATAGCTAGGCGGTATTAAAATATGGATATCCGATTTAAAAGATTTTCCACTATTTATATACCAACTCATATTGAGCTTACCTGCAAATCCACTCACACTGAATTGATGATATTTTTGATACAATGCAAAAGACCAAAATGACATCACGAAAAGCATTGTCAATATGCCAACCAAATAGTTGTATATAGCAGATTTTAAATTAATTTTTTTTTGAAAAAAAGAATAACCTAACACGACTAGCCAATGAATTCCAAAAAAAGAAAAAGCTATACGCTTTGGCATAAAAAGCAAGCCCCATCCATATTCCACAAATAATCGACGTTTGAATTTTTATGTGTTCTTTTTTCCAAATCACATTTAAATAAGCAAATAAAAATATCAATTGTAGGACATCCCCAAACATCTGAAAGTAAACCATATAAACCATAATGATACTCAAAGCAATTTGCAAGATCATAGTCCCCCATTTTCCAATTTCAAATTTTAAAAAAAGAAAATAAGACTGCAAGAGAATTACGAATCCAAAAACAAAATTTAAATACTTAGAAACTGTCCAAGCATCAAAACCATTTTTGATGAAAACAGCTACCAGCCAGCTATTCATTGGACTCCAAAGGCCATTGATACTTTTCAAATATTCTCCAGCTGCCACTCGATTAGCAATTGTTAAATAGGAAACCGCATCGCTGTCTAATATATATCCCAAAGTTGGATTGAGCAGATACCACAAAGCAGTATATAGAAGGAGTGAAAGAAAAAGCGAAATATGTTTAACAAGTTGATTCATGTAATGTGCTAAAATAATCAAATGATTTCAACATTCTACTTCCATACCAACTAAAAAAGCTCACCATCTGCTAAAATAATTTTCAACTGAGGATGAATCGCAAGCAACTCTTCAGCATGTTTTTGTTTGAATGGATATGGCTCACTCGAAAGCAAAATATATTCAGGATTTAATGATATCAGTTCTTCTACAGATAATTCTGGATATCGATTCTTATTCACTATTTTATTCTCAAATCCAGCAATACTAAGCATTTCATCAATAAATGTTTCTTTTCCAACAACCATATAAGGGTTTCGCCAAATAAAATAAATTGCACTTTTAGGAATGTTATTTTGACCAATTACAAATTGATTTTTTTTGTACTCGATTTGATTCACTATTGACCTACCTCTTTCTTCTTTCCCAACTAATATTGAAACATCAATCATCATTTGAAGTGCTTCAGAGTAGGTATTAATATCACTCACCCACACCGGACAAAACAATTGAATTGCCTTGATATCTTCTTTCAAATTTTCTTCTTTATTTGCAATTACTAAGTCTGGATTGAGTGATTTTATTTTTTCTAAATGGAGATTTTTAGTGCCTCCAATTTTTACTTTCGATTGATGCCATTCTTTTGGATGAATACAAAATTTTTGTAATACCCACAACTTCATCATTCAGTCCTAAATCGTACAGATATTCGGTTTGAGATGGTACTAATGATATGATTCTTTTTGGTGAATGTGAAAGCTGAATATCGTTATGCAGATGATCTTTCATTAAATATTTGTTTGTAAAGTATAATGACAACTCCTATAAAAAGAACATCTGCCGGAAAAAAAATATCTCCAATCACTTCTCCAAAAATTAAACTTCCAAAAAACATTTTAGCCATTAATTCTAAAACAATCAGTGAAAAATAGATCAATGTGAAAATGCGTTTTTTCAAACAAATCCCCAACCAAGCTAAAGTAAAAATGAGCATTCCGACTAATCGGAAATACTGAAAATTGAAGCCAGTAAAATCTGAAAAAAGTAAGTATGATGCATGCCCAAATATGAATAAATGAAATAGCAAAATGGCGTATAATATAATTTGAGTATTTGAAATATTTTTCATAGAATTTAGAATATCATCATTGGCTAACTGCCAGATTGTGTTTGTATGATTTTACTTTTTTTATTAAAATAAAATAGGTCATTGAAACTATTAAACACTTTTTTGTAAGAAAGCCCTACTCCACTTCGTGTAAACAAAGCTCCTCCGATATCCATATTATTTACACGATAAGCATTCAATCGAAAACGACCATCTTGAGTGATTAAGAAATTGGCTTTAAAATCTCCATAAAAATTACTATTTGTATTTCCTGATGCATCCTTTCCAAAATCAACACTATTGCTAAAGACCACAACTATACGGTCATTCAAAAGATTAGCAGACACATTGAAAGAAACTTGATCTCTATTCCTTTCAGACATTCCTCCAGTTAGGTTTTGATAGTTTACACCTAATGAAATGTTTTTCAATCCGGTTAGGTTTTGAAATTGATTTGTTATTTCTGATGATAAGGCGGCACTCACTAAATCAGATACAGTCGTCACAGCACTTTTGGTGTACATGCTATTGCTAACTCCTTCCTCTGACTTGAAGTCCCCCATCAATAAAAGAACTGCGGCTTGCTGATAAAGTTCTTTTTCCTCATTTCGAATTTGTTGTAATTTAGTGTAGCCAGCACTTCCTATTGCCCGATTGTCTGGTTGTAAAATATCAAAATGAATATTTGGCGAAGACAAAGAACCGGTTAAAGATAGAGGTACAAACGTTTTATATGTTCTTTTTGCTTCAGCTACTTCTGATTTGTCATTTGGGTCCAAAGTAGCTGACACTAAAGGATACAGAGCTAATGGTTTGGGCAATTCATAAATGGCTTTCACATCAATATTCGCTGCTGCCGCATCACCTGTCCAACTAATTTTACTTCCTTCATCAATTATAAAAGAACGATTGACTATTCCTCTAAATTTAAATAAATACACTCCCTCTGTAATTTCGTAATTTCCATACATCATCATATCATTACCTAAATCAACAATAACTTTTAAGTCACCATTTCCTTTTGCTCTAATTTCTTCACCTGTGTTTTTATCCATCACAATAATCGTTTCTACATTTGGTGTAGCTTCAATATTCAAGGTAAGTTTTAAATAATTGGAGCTTTCATTTTTATCCTCCGTTTGGCTTCTACCAATTTCTCTAAACTTAACATAATCAAATTTTGATGCATCTCCGGCACTTCCCATAGGTAGATAAAATGTAGAGCCATCAAGGGGTTTAGCGTTGATATCCATTTTCAAATCATTCAAATAGCCTTTGATTGCAAGATTTAATTTTGCATGTAAGTATCCGTAAAATAAATCGCTATCCCATTCTCGTGTATTGAGACAAAGGAAATCTTCCGATTTTAGATTGAAGTTTAAATAAAAATCAGAAAAGTTTTTATGGGTAATATTTCCGGTTAGAGCTCCTTTGTATTCTTCACCTCTTTCATCATGCAATACAACATGACTAATTGAAATTTTTTGATTATCAAAAATTAAATTTGCATCATCCAATTCATAAGAAGTTCCAAGCATAATAATTTTTAACCAACCATTTTTCAAATTCAAATTTCCAGTAATGGTGGGGTTATTAAGATAGCCATCAATACGAACTTGTCCGGTTAATTTTCCTTTTAAATTTCCGACAAAGTCTTTTTATAAACTGATTAGCAAACGCAATTTCAGTATTGTTCATAATCGCACTCAAGTGAATCGTGCTGTCTGAAAGGTTGATATTTCCTTGTGCATAAGCTTTATCAACACCTCTGGTAATAGAGGTTACAGGGTCCACATGAATTATTTTTTTATCGACATCAAAACTTCCTTTTACATTTATAAAACCAATGGTATCATTATCAATTATAAATTCGTTGGTCGTATTTAAGTTCGCAAAAATTTGAGGATTTGTTTGAAAATTTTGAACATCAACCGTTCCACTCATACGACCATATAATTTAGATTGGTTTACTTCGGCATAGTTAAATAAACTTTCTAAATCAAGTTCACTAATAGTTGCTTGGATATGTTGAGAATTATCATTTTGAGAAGAAATTTTAATTTGTTGTGCCCCATTTTCAATCTTCAGTTCATTGATAAAAATATCTTTTCCAAAAACCATATCTCCATTGCTATAGAGTTGCCAATTATCCTCTTTTATATTCACATTAGACGGCAATAAATTAACGTAAAGATTATTATTTTTTGCTGAAGCTTGTGCCTTTATTGATGTTGTTCCAAACACATCATTAATGCTTTGAGTCAGAATTTCCAAGTTTACACTATCGTTAGACATACTGGAATTTATTTGAAACGAAGGTATAATTGTTTCATCTCCATAATTAAAATTGGATGCTAGCATATTTACATCAAAGCTAGTAAAATCGCCTGCTCCAACAATATATGTTTCTTTAATTTTAAATTGATCATAAGCCAAATTTGGTAGGTGAGCATCGATTGAAAATTTTTTATTAAAGGTATTTAATGCCCCACTAATTGTAGTGCCATCAATATTTTTTATTTGGGGTAGAAACACATTTAGCAAATCTTCGACTTCTTTTATTTGAACTGAAAAATCAAATTGCTCATTAATTTTTTTCTTAGGTTCTTTAATATATTGAGGAAGGTAATGGCACAGATACAGTTGAAAAGCATTTGAAAGTTCAGAAATATTAAATTTTCCTTTTAGCTCTGCATCAGCTATCGAGCTATTTAGACTTAATCTTTTCCCATCATCAGTCAAGAATGAATTAAGGAAAATGCTATCAACATAAATTTGTTTTTCTGTTGTTTCCAGATAGATTTTTCTGAGGTTAGCACTTCCTAAAAAGTTATCAATAGAGGAGCCTTTAAAGTTTAGATTTGCTAAACATGATAATTTAGCCGGCTCCTGTGTGATTCCTAATTTATGCAAATCAATATTTAGAATGCGAGAGTTGAAATTCATGATAGGTTCTTTTCCCGACAAGTCAAGATTCCCATCAAAATTAAATTTTAATTGAGGGTCTTGTGCTACAAAAATGCCATCAAATTTTTTCTTCGATACTATACCATTGATGGTTAAGTTTTCATACGTTTTATGATCAAGTTCTATTTTCTTTACAGTGGCATTGAGTTTCGAGTTCAGTTCATCAAGTTCAAAGCCCATCCCATCCACCTTTCCATCGACACTAACTCGTCCGATTCCATTTTGTTTGATGAGTTTTCCTAAATAAAAATCATCTGTTTGAATAGCTCCATTGTAAGCAGGAATTTTTCCTTTAAAATTCATCGCCAAATCAAATTGGGCATTTCCAAGTGTTGAGTTTAATTTTCCGTTGACATAAAACGCATCTACCTGACCAGAATAAGTACCTTTGTATTCGATTTGTTTCATTTCATTCCATGCAATTGCATCAACTTTTGTTTGAGGCACTAAGCGATTTAAGTCATTCCCTGAAGTATGTAATTTAGTAATGTCTGCATAAAAATTTGCATTATCAATATCTGGTAATCCAACAGCATAAGCATCTCCTTTAAACTCTGATTGCATTGATTGAATATGCAAATTTCTCGCTGCAAGGCTATCAACAGTACCGTTGACATCACCACTCATTTTAAGTGTGATTGGATATTCATTGAGTAAGTTTGCAAAATAAGCAATATCTAAAGAAGAAACTTCCGACGTTTTCAAATGAGCAATCATTCGCACTTCTGAAATATAGTCTTCAAACGAATGGAAATTTTTGTATTGCATTTCATAATAATCTCTTAAGATAGAATGATTTGTTTCCAAAAGCATTTCGCTCAGTTGAGCTTGAACTTGCGATACTTTCGCTTTTGCTTTAAAGTTTTTCACTGTCAAACCACTTCTTTCTTCTGCATGCAAGGATTCTATATCTGAAAAAATAGTATCTGCTAATATTTTGGTATTTTTTAATGATGCATTTATATTTTTTTATTCGCAGATTACTTTCATCAAATTCTCCGGGCTTTGAATTGATTTCACCATCTTGAAAAACAAATTGTGTTTGACCTATACTGAAATTTTCTAGATTGATTTGAAATAAATCAGGATTAAAAGGAGTTCCCCATGTTGTGGTATCATCGGGCTCTGTATTTTTAGGTTTCAGTCTGGCATATTCTTTTATCAAAATATCAGCATCATTAATAGCTACTGTTTTAATGTCTATTTTTTGAGTGCTTAAACTTATTTTATCCAATTCCAGCAATAAATCACCAATCGCAAAGTGCATATCAGTCCCCATCCATCGGTCATCCATATAAAATTTTACATTTTTGCATTGAAGTTTTTTCAAGTCAATCGGCAAATCATTCATTGGACTAGCTTGAGTATTGGGCTTAACAGTTATTTTTTCGGTCGTATCTGATTTTTGATTGTTTGTTTTGGAGGCAAAAGCATTTTCAATAAAATCATAATTCCACGTTGTATCTTCTCTTTTTAAGTTTACAAAAACATCTTGAATTAAAACATCTTTGATAATAGGTGTTTCTTTATTCCAAAGATTACTCAACACTTGAGTTGTATTCAATTCAACCAACCCAAGATAAGCCAGCGTGTCGTTTTGAAGAGTTTCGAGATAGACCCCTTCAATGTCAAAATGATTAAAGAATTTTAGTCTGACGTGCTTTATTTCAACTTTTGTTTTTAGTTTTTCACTTAGATATTGAGTGGTTTTATGAGTCAAATAATTTTGAAATCGTTCAGTAGATAAAAGCCATAAAAACAACACAACTAGCATTAGTAATGTCATTAAGGTATAACTCAATATTTTTATTGACTTTTTAAGCATCGAATATTCTATGCAAATATAAAAAGAGGAACGGTTATTTTAATAGGAATCGCAATGATAACATTCTATTTAAGCTAAAATCAAGAGTTATTTTGATATTAATTATCAAAAAGTTGTGGCAGTTCCTGCTTTGCTTTGTTATAATCATCTGGGATGCCGATATCAATAAAATATTTATTTTGTACAAACCCAAATAAATCTCTTTCATTGATATGCTTTTCGAGGTAATCTTTTTCGAAAGAGAATTTTTTTTCAAGAGGAATATTCATAAATGAATTTCGATAAATACAATATACTCCTCCATTAATTAAACCAGAAGATGCTTCCTTTTTTTCTTCAAAACCGATGATTTGTGATTGCTCATTCAGTTTGACTAATCCGTAGCGGTCTGCCACTTTCATTGGTTTGAGAGCTAAGGTACAATCTGCCATTTGGGTTTGTTGATATTGTAATAATTCATCAAAATTGACATCGAAAAAAGTATCCCCATTAATTACAAAAAAATCTTCTGTATCTGAATAAGGCAATGCGTTAACGATAGCTCCTCCTGTTCCTAATGGCTCCGATTCTTCTGCAAAGTCAAATGCAAACTTAAATTCTTTTCGATTTGAAGTGATATAATCAATAATCATTTCCTTCATGTATCCAACAGAAAATATGATTTTACAAAAATGAAATCTCATCAAATGTTGACAGATGTAATACAAAAAAGGTTTCCCGTTGATTAATGCCATGCACTTTGGACGATCAGCAACAACACTTTGCAATCGAGTTCCTAATCCTCCAGCTAATATGATGCAATCTTTGTGCATTTATCCAAAATATTTTTCTTCTACTAATTGGCAAATGATATGCCCCACCATTATATGCGACTCTTGAATGCGTGGAGTATCATTGCTCGGCACATTCAGCAAAAAATCACATATCGGCTTCATTTGGCCGCCGCTTGTTCCCGTCAATCCTATGGTGATCATGTTTTTGGTTTTGGCTGTTTTAAATGCCTCAACAATATTTTTTGAATTTCCACTTGTAGAAAGTCCCACTAATATATCACCTGGATTTCCAATCCCACTAATCAAGCGACTATAAACAACATCATAGCTATAATCATTGGCAACAGCGGTTAAATATGAAGTGTTGCAATGTAAAGCCTCCGCCGGCAATGCAGTGCGATCTGTATAAAAACGTCCACTAAATTCGGCTGCTAAATGTTGTGCATCGGCTGCACTGCCACCATTTCCACAAAACAAAACTTTGTTTCCTTGTTTAAAAGCATTTGTAATGGCATCGCTACATTCTGCAATGCGTTGAATAAATTCATTATCTGCTAATATTGATTTCTTAACATCAACAGAAGATTCGATTATATTTTTAATTTTTTCGTTCATTGTTTTAATATGTAAAGTTACTGAGGAATATCCAAACCAGCTAGTTTATAGAATCGAGCTGCGTCTTGAGGGTTTCCTTTTTTCATAAAAATATCCCCCATATATTTATAGCTTCCTTGCCTTATGCTTTCATCTTGTGAGGCTTTATTGAAATTATTAAGAGCCGCGTCTAACTGGTTTGTACCCATTTGTGCTACTCCTAAATAATAATATCCTTTAGCATATTGAGGGTTTTCATTTAAAATTTGCTGAAACAAAAATTGAGCTTTTGCAAAGTCATTATTTTGTAAACTGATGACACCCATCAATTGTTTTGTTTCCATATTGCTAGAGTCAAGAGAGTAGGATTGATTAATAAATTGAGTTGCTTTCTGCACTTGATCCGTTTGCATAAAAATATTACTAAGTAAATTGAGGATTGAGGTATTGTTTGAATCTTTTTTTAAATAATTTTCAAAATGAATCACCGCACTATCAATGGCATTTGACTGTAACAGTTCAAACCCTTTTAAGTCGTCGTCAGAAGGTCTTTTAATCACCGCACTCAATACTTTACCCTGCACTTCCGATTTGTATAAAGTGGAAGAAGAAGGGAGCCACAATTCATATTTAATATCTTCTAATGGAATGAGTGCAATGTGCATAATTAAATAATCCCATTTCTTTTGGTTCCTTTCTGGATAACGAATATAATCTACTAAAATATTTTTATGATCCGTAAAATAATTTGAAAGGATATGAGCTGCATTACTCATTATCCAAATTGTATCTGTGTTTTTATATTTAGGCGCTTCCGTTTTCTTAAACCAATCAGCACATTGTTTCAAACTATTGTAATAATAATCCATTTCATAATTTGCATAAGCCCCTTTCACACCTCCTACTATTTGATTATAATAGGTTATGGTATTGGGATATGATGAAACAATAAAATACGTTGGCTCTAAGAGTAAGAAAAAAAACATTCCAATACCAACTAATTTCACTTTCATTTTTTCAAAGAATAAAATCATTTGATTCCAACCAAAGGCAGCGACAACTATTGCACTCGGGAAAATAAATAATACATGTCTCCAAGCATGATAAACATTGGCTTTGGTATAAATAATATAAAGTAGTGGAAATACCGCAGTAAAGAGTACAAAATATAAAATATGGGCTTTTGAATTTTTCCTAAATGACAAAAAAAACACAAAGCCTAATGCTATACCTGCTAATACAACAAATGTGTTGGTTATCATGAAACTGTTAAGTAAATAAGTTGCCGGCAATTCACCAGAAAATATTTTTTGTCCTTCATAAATTTGTTTTAGGTTTACTTTAAAGTTACCCATTTCACTCAGAGCTGTCAAAGGATTACTGATTGGGTTTTGCAAAGCATAAGGCCACAATAAGCTACCTGCAAAATAGGAAAGAATGGCTGTAATAAAAATAGGTTTAACAAATAATGTCAGTGCTACATTTTCTTTCTGCAAATATTTTTTAGTAATAAAATAAATACCAGCAAACACAAACAAATAAGGGATTAATAAAATACCACCTACTCGAATATTAATCGTTGCACCGATGCTTAATATCACCCATAAATAATCTAACTTTTTAAGATTTGGAGCCCTTTCAAACATGCTAATAATAAAATAAATAGCCATGATATAAGTTGCCGCAAAAGGAATATCTTTTGGATTATTCATTGCATGCCCTAGAAAAAAGGGAGATAAAAACATAAGCCAGATTGCTATAATGGACGCTTGATTGCTTGAAATTAATTTGATAATTTTTGCAACAAAAAAAATAGCTAAAAATCCCATCCATGCTGTTAAAATATGCCTCGTTGTATATTCTTCAAAAGGAGAAATCTTATTGACAATTGCACAAACAAAATCAAACAGGCCTCCATAATACTGTACCACATTATCCCGATTATAGTCATACACTTGCAAACTTCTCAACTCTTCTGACGTTCTAAACACAGAATGATCTGCTCCAAAAGAAGTAAAATATTTCAAAATCACTTTTCCATATTCATTCATGTCAACTTCATCACCGCTAATGCCGTATGAAAAACTCATCACAGTCATTAATATAAAAACAGCAACTAAACTAAATAAATAAATTTTTGAAAGCAAGCTTTGATTCGGAGTAATCTGTTCAGCAGTAGTATTGGAACTTTCCTCATTTTTTGGAATATCTTTTTCTACTTTGCTATTTGGTTTTGCCATATAATTATTTTCAAGTCAAATGTAGTATAAATGAAAATAGTAGCAAAAAAATGAAAATATAGTTTAGAGTTAATTAATTTTCTAATTCACACAAGATATCCTTATTTAAAGCACTTTTAAAATTGACATTTTCCAAAATATTTTACAAAACGGATTCATCATATTTGTCTGAAAGCATTTAACTTCGTAGCTATAAAATTAAACAAAATGAAATACACTGCAATAGATAGTCAACTTTATAAACAAAATAGAGAACGATTTATCAAAAAAATGAAACCTAATTCAATAGCCATTTTTCAGTCAAATCAAATCGTACCAGAAAATGGAGATGCTATATACCCACACAAAGCAAATAGCGATGTGGTGTGGCTTAGCGGTATTGTTCAAGAAAAAAGTATGGTAATTCTTTTTCCCAATAATTTAGATAAAAATTATCGTGAAGTATTGGTAATTCTTCGCCCGTTTGAACTCCTTGAAAAATGGGAAGGACATAAACTGACAAAAGAAGAAGCCACTTCAATTTCAGGAATTAAAACTGTTATTTACTTAGATCAAGTTGATAGCTTTTTGAGAGCTTGGGTGCATCATGCAGAAAGAGTGTATTTAGACACAAATGAAAACGACCGTATGGATACTAGTCTTCCTCGACTTGATTTATATTATGTGTATGAATTTAAAAAACAATTTCCTTTACATCAATATGAACGAGCCTCTTTATTGATGAAAGAACTTCGAGCAATCAAATCAAAACAAGAAGTTGCCGTTTTACAAAAAGCAATTGACATTACGCACAAAGCGTTTTTGAGAGTATGTCAATTTATTAAACCTGGTGTGTATGAACATGAAATAGAAGCTGAAATTATCCATGAGTTTTTGCGTAATAGAGCAACACGTCAAGCTTATGGCTCCATCATTGCCAGTGGTGATAGAGCTCGCATTTTGCATTATGTCGAAAACAATCAAGAATGTAAAAATGGAGAATTAATTTTGATGGATTTTGGTGCAGAATATGGAAATTATTGTGCTGATCTTACACGCGCCATTCCTGTCAATGGGAAATTCACAAAACGACAAAAAGAAATATATGACGCTTGCTTGAACGTTCATAAATACACACAAAAAATTTTAAAACCGGGAAAAACATGGCTTGAAATTTCTGACAGTTCCGAACTCGAAATGAATAAGCAATTATTGAAAATAGGACTATTGAAAAAAGAAGATATTAAAAATGATGAAATGGGGAATAGAGCATGTAAAAAATATTTTTATCACGGATTAGGTCATCATCTCGGAATTGATGTGCATGATATCGGCACTCGAAATACCCCTATCAAAGAAGGTATGGTTTTCACCATCGAACCCGGCATTTATATTGAAGAAGAAGCGGTAGGCATCCGTATTGAAAATAATTATTGGGTAACAAAAACATCATGTCAAGATTTATTTAAAGGAATCCCAATTACGACAGAAGAAATCGAAAAAGCAATGAAAAAATAATGAAGAAAATGATTAATCTAAAATCAATTCTCTTCATTTTAATTTCTGTTGCTACTACTATCCAGTTACAAGCTCAAACTGTTGTTGAATCACTCAACACCGCTTTTGCGGCACTTGCTAAAGATACTTGCTTAAAAAATGCGAAAGTGAGTTTTTGTTTATTGAACAAACAAAATGGAAAAGTCATTTATCAAAAAAATAAAGACTTACTATTAGCTCCAGCCTCTACACTCAAAACATTCACAACTGCCGTAGCTCTTGATGCACTAGGTGAAAATTTTCAGTATAAAACTAAAGTCACCTTCAAAGGTGAGATAAAAAACAAAATAGCTTATGGCTCTTTGATTATTATCGGTGCAGGCGACCCGAGCTTCGGAAGTGATCGTTTTGAAACGACATCACCTGCAGCTATTTTCAAACAAATCACTCTTGCGCTTCAATCAAAAGGAATTGAAAAAATAGTTGGAGATGTGCAAGTGCACAAAAATATTTTCAACGATGCCCCCATAAATCAAGGATGGCTAGAGGAAGACAAAGGAAACTATTACGGAGCTGGAATTTATCCATTAAACTGGAAGGAAAATAAATTTGAAATTCAATTAGTACCAACTCAAAAATCATTTGCAGTATCAAACAACACAGCCGGTTATGATAATGAAAAAGATTTTTGTATTGAACTCGTTCATAAGGACGGAGCAAGTACAGAAGAAGCATTTGCCTATATCGAAAAAGAGAAAACTTGCAAGTTCAACATCAAAGGTGTTTTATCCAATAAAATCCCTTCACATAATATGCAACTAGCAAGGCTCAACCCTGATGAAGATTTTGTAAAAGATTTAGTGTCTTATTTAAAGAAAGAAAACAAAATTGAACTTGCCATACCAAAAATTAATCAGCACGAAATAGAAATCACTACGATTCTTTCTCCTCCACTTTCAAAACTGGTGTATTGGTGCAATCAAAAAAGTCTTAATTTATATGCAGAATCATTTTGTAAAACAGTGGCAGTACATTATTTCAAAACGGGTTCATGGAAATTAGGAATTGCGGCAATGAGCCGATACGCAGCTACTTTAGGCATCAATCCGAAAAATATTTTACTGTTTGATGGATGTGGACTCGCTCCTGAAAATAAAATCACCACTTATATTTTATCGAGCTTGCTTTATCATGCATGTTCAAAGAAATTTTATACTTCATTTTATGAAAGTCTTCCAAGCATTAATGGTCTAATTATGAAAAGTGGATATATTGGTGGCACTCGTTCTTATGCAGGGTACATCAAACTGAAAGATAATACAGAAGCTGTTTTCGCATTTATCATGCATGGTTACACTTGCAAGCCAAAAGAAGTAAAATTAAAAATGTTTCAACTCTTAGATAAAATAAAACCCGCTGTAAATAAAAAATAAAAATCAAGCCTATTGACTTCAACATAAAAGGGTTCATTGACATCAAAATAATTTGCCTATTATAATCGAAAAACCTTTTTACATTTGTAGAAATTTTTAATTTGATAAATGAGTAATACTTACACTGATCTTGTCAATCAGACCTTTCATTTTCCTCAAGAAGGATTTCATGTAAAAGATAATTATTTGCAATTTAACGAGTTGGATTTAAAAAGATTAATTGACAAATATGGAACTCCTTTTAAACTAACTTATCTTCCTAAAATAGGGATGCAAGTGGCAAAAGCAAAGAAAATGTTTCATGATGCAATCAAAAAACATAAGTATGATGGCAATTATTATTATTGCTATTGCACAAAAAAGCTCTCACTTCAGTTTTTATTATTGAAGAAACACTCAAGCACGGTGTTCATCTAGAAACTTCCTTTGCTTATGATATCGAAATCATTCGAAATTTATATCAACATAAAAAGATTAGTAAAGAGACTTTCATTATCTGCAATGGGTTTAAAACAAAAGCCTACACTAAAAAATATCGCACAACTCATCAATTCTGGTTTTGAAAATGTCATTCCAATTTTAGACAATAAAACAGAGCTTGAAGACTATAAAAAATCAATCCGTGCAAAACATCCAATTCGACTTGGCATTCGTATTGCAGCCGAAGAAGAACCAACTTTTGATTTTTACACATCACGACTAGGTATTCGAAAAAGAGATGTGCTAGAGTTTTATGTGGACAAGCTAAAAGGAAATGAAAGATTCCAATTAAAAATGCTTCATTTCTTTATGAATAAAGGAATCAAAGATGACATTTATTATTGGAGTGAACTCAATAAAGTTTTGAATCTATATTGCCAACTTAAAAAGATTGCCCCCGAATTAGACAGTCTAAATATTGGAGGTGGTTTTCCTATCAAACACTCACTGGGCTTTGAATACGACTATAATTATATGGTGAATGAAATTGTGAGTACCATTAAAAATGTTTGTAAGAAAAATAAAGTCCCGGTGCCAAATATCTTTACAGAATTTGGCTCATTCACAGTTGGAGAGGCTGGAGCTGTTGTGTATAGCGTGTTGAATGAAAAAATGCAAAATGATCGTGAAATTTGGTACATGATAGATAGTTCATTTATCACGACACTCCCTGACACTTGGGGCATTGGAGAAAAATTTTTAATGCTGCCCATTAATAAATGGGATGAAGACTATCAAGAAGTTCACTTAGGTGGACTCACTTGCGACAGCCATGATTTTTACACTTCAGAAGAACATATTAACGCTGTTTTTTTACCCAAAACTAACTCCGAATCATCAGACAAGAAAAACGCTGAACCCCTTTATATTGGCTTTTTTCATACAGGTGCTTACCAAGATCAACTGAGTGGTTATGGTGGAATTAAACACTGCATGATTCCATCTCCTAAACATGTCATTATTGAGTATGACAAAAATGGAAAACTGATTGATTGGCTTTATGCAAAAGAACAATCTTCACAAAGTATGTTGAAGATTTTAGGTTATAAATAATACAAATTGGAATTCAAAAGTTGTAAATTAAATTCTATTTGTTTTAAAAAACTTAAACTACCTTTATTCTTAAAACCAAATCAACATGAATATTAAATTAATAGCCATCGCAATTGCATTTCTTGCTATACTTGGATTTGCGTACATTATCGGTAATTCATACAACTATAAATTTAAACAAGTAGAGGTCATAAGTGTCAATGGTGCTGCAGACACTAATTTTGTATCAGACCTCGGAGTGTGGTCTGGCTCATTCACTCGAATTTCATTCAACCTACAAGAAGCTTATGCCTCCTTGAAAAAAGATGAAAGTATCGTATTAGAATATTTAAAAAGCAAAGGACTTTCAAAAGAAGAAATGAGTATTTCGTCCATCTCAACCGATAAATTATTTGATTATTCCTATGATGAAAATGGACGACAAACAGGCAGTGTATTCAGAGGATATAAACTGACAGAATCTGTCACCATTGAATCAAAAAACCTAGTCATAGTCGATAAAATTTCAAGAGAAATTACAGAACTGATTGAACAAGGTGTTGAGCTGAGCTCTTCTTCACCAGATTATTTCTACACCAAATTGGGAGATTTAAAAATTGGATTACTCGCAAAAGCATCTTCAGATGGAGAAAAGAGAGCTGAAACAATCGCTAAAAACGCTCACTCATCTTTAGGAAAACTAAAAAAAGCAACGATGGGCGTATTTCAAATTACCGGACAAAACGAAAATGAAGATTATTCGTATGGCGGAGCATTTAATACTAAAAATATTAATAAAACAGCAACAATTACAGTAAAAATGGATTTTGAAGCCAAATAAAAATGAGTGATAGCAGTGCTTTCAGTTTACACATCCCCTGTTAATTCTTACCTCCCCAATTTGATTATTACTGATTTTGGTTTTTAAAATATTTAAAAACAATTTTTGCTTTTGCACTCCCAACTATTTGCTCTAAACTATTCAAATCTGCTTTCTTAATATTAGAAACCGATTTAAAATGACTTAATAATGATGCCGAAATTTTTTCGCCTATTCCATTAATTTGCTCTAATTCATTTTTAATAATGCCTTTGCTCCTCGTCTTACGATGAAATGTAATTCCAAATCGGTGTACTTCATCTCTTATCCTTTTCAACAAGTTTAAAGAATCACTCTGATAAGGAAGTTTAATCGAATCTTTATCTCCCGGAAAAAAAATTTCTTCAACATTTTTTGCTAACCCAACAATGGTAATTTCATTTCTTAAACCCAATGATTCAATACTTTTTAAAGCAAAATTCAATTGTCCTTTTCCTCCATCAATTATAATCAACTGAGGTATCGCTTTGTTTTCATCCAACAATCTTTTATATCTTCGATATACTACTTCTTTCATGCTTTCAAAATCATTAATTCCTTCCACCGTTTTGATATGAAAGTGGCGATATTCACTTTTAGAAGGTTGTGCATTTTTAAAGCAAACCATTGCTGCAACAGGGTAAGCCCCTTGAAAATTACTATTATCAAAGCATTCAATATGTGTGGGTAAGTTTTTTAATTTCAAATCATGCTGCAATTTTTTGAGCAATTCTATATGCTCCTCTTCCGATTTTTTTTGAAGCAATAATGTTTTTTTTCTTCGTTGATCGTGAAATGCAAATTGAGCATTTTGCAATGAAAGTTCAAGTAGCTTTTTTTTATCTCCAGATTTTGGTACAATCACTTTACATTCATTATACTCAAACTGAATAGGAGCAATAATTTCAGACACACTAGACTGATATTTTTCCCTGAAATAATCTAATGCTGTATTCAAAATTTCTTCGTCTGTTTCATCTAATTTTTTTTCAAAAATAATCGTGTGAGTATGAATAATACTTCCGCTTGAAATGGCTAAATAATTGACAATTGCAATATCGTTTTCACTAATGATACTACACACATCATAGTTTTTTAATTGCGGGCTTACTACAATCGACTTGCTTTGAAATACTTTGATATATTCTAATTTTCGTCTTACAATTTCAGCTTTTTCAAACTCCATTTTTTCAACAAACGATTCCATTTCTTTTTTATAATATTTGGTAATATCTCCTAATTTTCCTTTGAAAATTTTTCTCAATTGCTCAACATTCCAATTATACTCTTCTTCCGTCTGAAGCCCAACACATGGGGCTTTGCAGTTGCCAATATGATATTCAAGACAAGGTTTAAATTTCTGCTTCTGAATATTGAGCTTCGATAAATTTAAGTTGCAAGAACGAAAAGGGAGGGTTTGATTCACTAGTTCTAAAATCTCTCTCACACGCTCTACTGATGTAAAAGGACCAATATATTCAGAGCCATCATTCAACACTCTTCTTGTCAAAAAAACACGAGGAAAACGCTCATTCTTGATGACAATGTATGGGTAACTCTTGTCATCCTTCAACATCATATTATACTTAGGTTGATATTGCTTGATAAGAGAATTTTCCAACAGAAAGGCATCTTGCTCTGTGTTGACAATTGAAAACTCAATATGATGAATTTCAGAAACGAGTTTATGTGTTTTAAAATTTGCTAAATTTTTATTAAAATAAGAACTTACTCTTTTGTGAAGATTTTTAGCTTTTCCTACATAAATAATGATTCCATCTTCATTGAAATATTTATAAATCCCCGGCTTGTGTGGAATAGATAAAGTGGCTTGTAAAAATTCTTCCTTTGTCACATTACAAAATTACAAAGAATCTCTGTATGTATTCGCCAAGCTATATTGAATGATAGATTGGGTTGGCTTTGAAAAAATTCTTTTTTAAATTGTTGAATTTGGATGGTTTGATTTACCACATACAATATCTTTTTTTCTTCTTTCGACATGAATCCATGCTTCAATGTTTCCCAATATATAGAGTTAATTTTATTATCTTCTACTCTGGCTTTGATGTTTAATTTTTGCACAAGGTTTTTTTGATAAAGACTTGTATAAATCAATGTCATCAATGGATTCAAGGTATCCTGTATAATTGAAATGGAATATTTTTTATCTAATTTTTCATCAAAAAGATTGGCTTCACTAAAAAGGTGATGAATGTCTTCCCAATTTATTTCGCTACTTTTAACCGTTGTTGTATCTTTCTGTTGATTTTGATATTCTATTTTTAAAAATTGATGATTTGAATTTTGAAAAGGCAACATATAATCTGTATAAATGAGTTCCATGTCAGGATAATTTATCTTTGAGTCGCCTTCTTGCCCTTTAGGATTTGAGCAGGATGAAGACAGAAATAGTAGAAATAATGTGATTGAAATTCTCATTTTTTAAAATATTTTAAAATGCTAAGATACTTTGTATTGTAATTGTTGCAATAATGCAATGACTTTTGTTTTATAATCGCCTTGCAAAAGAATTTGATTATCTTTGACCGAGCCTCCTGTTCCACATTTTGTTTTTAATAATTTCCCTAATATTTCAGCATCTTCTTTTTTCCCTACAAATCCATCTATTAATGTCACGACTTTCCCGGCTCTTTGTTTAGTATCTAGTTTCACTTTTAACTTTTGTGCTGAGGGTTCTAAGGTTTCACATTCTTCTATATCATCAAAAGTTTTCATCAATTCAGGATTGGTGCTATATACGAAAGGGCTTTGTTGTTGTTTCTTTTTCATTGATTTGATTATAAATTTTTAATAGTATCTGGAACAATTAATTGGAGCGCGTTTTGACAAAGTTTAATTTCACAAATTCCATCACAGCAATGAGCATCTCCATCTGTTTGAAAATAGTATAGCTTTTTTCCTTTGATTTTAATTTTTTGAGTTTTAAAATAAATACAATTTTTGTTTAAATGAAGGCGACTTTTCCAGCCATCGATTACAAAAGGTATGCTTTGAAAAATATTCATTTTTTTGACAAGTACAACATCAAAATACCCATCCTGCAAAGACGCATTGGGTGCAATTTTGAACCCATATCCAAACTCTTTTCCATTGGCTACATTGAGCATAAAAGCAGATTGTGATTGATGATATTCTGCACTTTCAATTTCGTAGATGTCATTTTGGTATGATAAATAATGCTTCAATACATGCAAGAAATACATTTTCAGTCCTCTACTTTTTGTATGCCTAATCGATTCACACACAAAAGCGTCAAATCCAACGCCCACGTTGCTTATAAAAAATTTCTCATTTGCTTTTCCCAAATCAATTGCAGTCAGTTTTCCATTTTTTAATAATTCGACAGCGGGTCCTATGTCAACAGGAATATGACAATGTCTTGCTAATCCATTACCCGAGCCCATTGGAATAATCGCAAACGGTGTCGAAGTGTTTGCTAACACTTGGATAATTTCGTTGACGGTGCCATCGCCACCAACAGCTACTACCGTCACATTTTCAAGCTGCAAGGCAAGCTGGGCAAGCCCTACCGCATGTCCAGCATATTCTGTAAAGTGAATAGTATATTCATTTAGAGAAAATTTTTCTTGAAGAACTTTTTGCAATTCTTCTTTTTTAGAATTTGAAATGCGGCTATTGACTATCAAAAAAAAATGAGTCCCCATTGTTCACTTTTTATTTCACAGCTTTCAAACTCAAATCCATACTTTGAGCATGATGGATGATTGCTCCTACTGAAATATAGTCAACCATAGTTGCAGCATATTGCTCGATAGTATCTAAGGTAATGCCACCACTGGCTTCGGTTTCAAATTTTTTATCAATTAATTGAATTGCTTTTGTTAAATTTTCAGGTGAAAAATTATCAAGCATAATTCTATCTACACCTCCATGCTTCATTACTTTTTCAACATCCTCCAAAGTTCTCGCTTCTACTTCAATTTTTAAACTTAAATGATGTTCTCTTAAATATTGGTTTGTCTTGTCAATTGCTTTTTCAATACCTCCGCAATAATCAATATGATTATCTTTCAGCATTATCATATCATACAATCCCATTCGATGATTGTAGCCACCACCGATGAGGACAGCTTGTTTTTCAAACCAACGAAAATTAGGTGTTGTCTTGCGAGTGTCGAGAATTTTAGCTGGATAATTTATTATTTTCTCAACATATTGATGCGTTAGCGAAGCAATGCCACTCATCCTTTGCATGATATTGAGCATTAGCCTTTCCACTTTTAGAATCGTGTGCACTTTAGCTTCCACTTCATAAGCGATATCACCTGGTGCTACTTTTGCTCCATCATTGATGTATCTTTTAAAGGAAGTGCTGGGCTCTACAATTTTGAAAATATCTTCTGCTATCGCAACGCCAGCAAGGATTCCATTTTCTTTAACTTTTAGAATAGCTTTGCCCATTTCATTTTCCGAAATGCAAGCTAAGGTCGAGTGGTCGCCATCTGCAATATCTTCTTCAAGTGCATTAATAATAAATTGTTTGAACTCCATAATTGATAAAAAAGGGATAATTATAATTTTTCAATACGAATTTCTTTCATTACATAAGTTGCGTTTCTTATTATAAAAAAGAGATAAATCTGAAATTGAGAATTACTTGTTTTGAGGGTGCAGATATAATATAAGGCTTGATTAGTTTGTGAAAATCCTTTATTAATATCATCAATATGTTTTGGTTCAATTTTGGAGAAAAAATTTTTGAATGACTAATTCAGCTTGATTTTTACTGTATAAATTTGTTTTTTTCTAAAATGGATACATTAACATACTTATCAAAATAAGGACTCATTTCTTTTTGCATTTCCTTTTAACAAAGCAAATTCGATTTTTTTTTAAAAAATTCTTGAGCAAATCCTCTCGATGGTAGTAAAATGAATACGATGCCAAACAATAGTATTTTAGCATAATAATAAAAATGGACTTTAATATTAAAACAATTTATCAATGTAGTGTTGTTGTTTCTTCTTCAGAATACAAAATTGCATTAATTTTGTCAATATGTCAAATAAAGGTTTTTTAATTATTTTAGATGGCTGGGGTCATGGTAGAAAAAAAGAGGCTGATGCTATTCAACATGCACACACCCCTTTCGTCTCAGGGCTATACTCTCAATATCCTCATTCTGAACTTATTACATGTGGCGAAGATGTAGGTTTACCAGATGGACAGATGGGCAATAGTGAGGTTGGACACTTAAATATTGGTGCCGGGCGGATAGTTTATCAAGAATTACAAAGAATTAATGTGGCGATTCGAGATGGAGATTTTGAAAAAAATAATGAATTTCAAAAAATGTATCAATATGCAGAGCTGGAGAAAAAGACAATTCATCTTGTCGGATTAGTGAGTGATGGCGGAGTTCATTCCCATCTCAATCACTTAAAAGCGATATGCAGTATGCTTTCAAAAAACCCAAATATCAAAGTGCTGATTCATGCTTTTACTGATGGTAGAGATACTGATCCCAAAAGTGGGATTGGATATTTAAACGATTTGTCAAATCATATTGCCAACACCAATGCACAAATTGCGACCATCACTGGAAGATATTATGGGATGGATAGAGATAAGCGTTGGGAGCGTGTTAAAAAAGCCTACGATGCTTTAGTAAATGGTATTGGGGAAGAATGTGAAGATTTTCAATCAGCTATTGAAAACAGATATCAATCAGGCGAAACCGACGAGTTTTTAACTCCTCTTATTTTATTAGATAAAGATAAAAAAAGAGTGGGCTCCATTGCTGAAAATGATGTTGTATTTTGTTTTAATTTTCGAACAGACCGATGCAGAGAAATCAGTATGGTGCTTTCCCAGTCAGACTTTGATGAGTTTGAAATGAAAAAACTTCCTCTTTACTATGTTACAATGACTGAATATGATAAATCATTCAACAAGGTGCATGTTCTTTTTGAAAATGATGATTTAAAAAATACAATTGGGGAGGTGATTGAAAAAAATCATTTAAGACAAATCAGAATTGCAGAAACTGAAAAATATCCTCACGTCACTTTCTTCTTTAGTGGAGGAAGAGAAAATCCTTTTGAGGGTGAAAAAAGGTTATTATGTGCATCTCCAAGAGATGTAGCAACCTATGATTTAAAGCCAGAAATGAGTGCAAGAGATATCACAAATGCGATTATTCCTGAATTGCAAAATGAAACTGCTGATTTTATTTGTCTAAACTTTGCAAATACAGATATGGTGGGGCATACAGGCGTTTGGGAATCAGTCGTAAAAGCGGCTGAAGTTGTGGATGAATGTGTTTCTAAAATAATACCAATTGCTTTAGAAAAAGGATATATTATATTCTTGACTGCCGACCATGGCAATAGTGATTATATGATTAATGAAGATGGCACTCCCAATACCGCACACACTAAAAACCCAGTACCCTTTTTTATAATTTCAAACGAATATAAAGGGGGTGTTGCAAATGGTCGTTTAGCTGATATTGCACCGACTATTTTACACTTTATGGGAATTAAAATTCCTCAAGAAATGACTGGAAAAATATTGGCTACCGATTAAATTATTGTTTAATAAGAGATGCAAATAAACATCTACATCTCTTATTAAAAAACCCTTGCTATGATGGGATTCTAAGCACTTGACCTGGATAAATTTCATCTTCATTTTTAATCATTGGCACATTAGCTTCAAATATTTTTTTATATTGAGTGCCATCATTATAATGATGTTGAGCAATTTTCCATAAGCTATCTCCTTTCACGACAGTGTAATAGGTGCTTGGTCCAGTTTGTGCTTGCTCTGAGGAGGCAACAGTCATGTTATTTTCCACCTCAGTGATACCAGCAATATTCCCAGCAGTGAGAGCGACTTTTTCAAAATCTGCTTTTGTTTCACATTCACCTGTAAGGGTTAACTTTCCGTTTCCATCTAATGTGAAATCAAAATTTGTAATGTGAATCCCCACACGGTCAATGTATTGACGAATGGCATCTTTTTGTCTTTCTGCGATGACATCAGCTTGCACTTCTGGTTCAGCTGCTTTTTCTTCATCATGACTTTTGAAGATTTTTTTTCCGGCTTCTTTAATAAATGAGAATAGTTGCATATTGTATTGTTATTTAAGTGAAATCCAAAGTTATAGAATTTATTGATTTGAATTCATTTTTTTTCTCAAATTATAAGCTCATCATGTCTTTAAATTTGACTGATTGCCTTCTTGATATTTCAATTTCTTCACCGCCGTTCAATATCACTTTTAACCCTCCATTGATATGAGTATCTATTTTTTGAATAGACTCTAAATTGATGATGTATTTTCTGTTGGCTCTAAAAAATATTTTGGTATTCAAACGCTCTTCTAATGAGTTGAGCGATTTGAGGATTAATGGTTTTTCTTTTCCAAAATATACCTTTGCATAATTTCCGACAGATTCAAATAAACGAATTTCTTTCAGCTTGACAAACCAGCATTTTTCTCCATCCTTGACAAAAACTTGTGATTCTTCATTTAATTTTTGTTGTCCACCACTATCTGTTTGTTCAATTTTTTGAAGAATTTTTTGAATGGTTTCTGTTAATCGATTTGTATCAATAGGATTTTGCAGATAATCGAGTGCGTTGTATTGAAATGCTCTGATTGCAAATTCGTTGTAGGCTGTGGTGAAAACAACAACAGGTGAATAGTCGAGTAGCTCAAGCAAATCGAATCCAGTCTTTCCTCCTGGCATTTGAATATCTAAAAATATCAAGTCGGGATTGTGATGATTGATTTTAGTAATTGCATCATTCACACTGATAGCCTCATCGATTATTTCGATTTCTTCATACTGTTTCAATAGTTTTTTTAATTCATTTCTTGCAAGTCTTTCGTCATCAATGATGATTGTTTTTATTTTCATTTCAAATCATTTTGGTGGTTAATAGGTATTTTAATTTTGACAACAGCTCTATCGTTTTTCTTTTCAAATTGGAAAGAAGATTTTTCATTATAAAGTAGTTTTAATCTTTGCTTGGTGCTATCCAGACCAAACCCTAGACTATGCGTGTGTGCTACATTTTGTTGATTGAGTTCTATATCATTTTCAATTTCTATATTTAAAAAATTTTGATTAATAAATGCTTTGATTGAAATTGCACCTCCTTCTTCTTTGTATGAAATTCCATGTTTGATTGCGTTTTCAATTAATGTTTGCAACATCATGGTGGGAATTTTGACAGTCAAACATTCCGCTTGAATTTCTTTTTTAAAAATCAATCGTTCTTCAAATCGTATTTTTTCTAAACTCAAATAATCTTCAACTAAATTTAATTCATTTTGTAGTAAATCAACCAAATCTTGTTTGGTGATAAGTGAGCGTAAAATATTTGACATTTTAGTGATTGCATCCCTTGCCTGTTCAGGGTTTTCATCAACTAATGCTCTGATATTGTTGAGTGAATTGAAAATAAAATGTGGTTGCAGGTTAGCTCTTAAAGATTTCAATTCAATATCTTTAAGCATCCCTTCTATTTTGAGCGTTTCAATTTGCGTTTTTCTACTTTTTTCTATATACATCCACAAAAAATAAAATAGATTCCAAATCGAAAATAATAAAAACATTGAAATAAAAGCACCCCACAATACATTGATTGTCATGATAGGTGATTTGCTCAAATTTGCTCCTAGAAGTAACGCAAAATAGATTCCATTATAAATCACCGATAGCAATATTGAGGCAATGGTGCAATTGAAAATAATCTTTTCTGTATTGAAAAACACCCATTGTTGTTTTTTGATATAATTTCGATACAAATGAGTGAGTGAAAACCCTATCAGAGATAGGAATATATCAAAGGTGAAAAGCTTCCACGTGAGCTCGTGTGTGATATTGGCAATGTAGATACTAAAACAAGCAAATACGCCCCACCCTACTATTTGAAATGCTAAATATTTTGATAGTTTCACTTTCACAAAAATAATTTTTTCATATTATTTATTTTTAATAACTTCAAAGTTAAAGTAAAAAGCAGGTTAATTGAAATTGTGCATCACCGGTTATGGATATGCTATAGAATAGTAATTTTTTGTAATCTTAACTGGATTTTTTTAAATGACTTTTTAACGCATCTATCATTTATTATTTTCACTTTTAGAATTGAATTGATATTATTTTAGAATTTAGGTTCACAACCTATGTTGTATTCAATCCTAATGGATATCGTTGCCAGCTCCTTTAATATAAAACTTGTATATATCTGAATGTATTGATTCCGATTAGTAAGAAAAAATTATCATCTGAAAATGAAAAATTGAATGTTTCATACTTTAGCAAATCACTATTGAGTGCTTACTTTAATGACGACTTGCCCTTCATTACTTTTTACTTTTATAAAATAATTTCCGATATGATTTTGTTTGATGGATATATGCTTTGTATTGATTCCTGCTTGCACTTTCCAATCATCTCTAAACAGTAATTGCCCTAATATATCAAAAGCCTCGATTTGTAATGATTCGTTTTCTTTTGATTCAAATTGCAAAAAATATTCCCCTTTGTTTGGATTTGGATACAAAACACAATCCAATTTTTTTCCGAAATAATCATAGGTATTTTGAACTAAACATAAATGCTTCAATGCTCCATAAGCATTTATTTTACCATGCCCCCAATTATTATTTCCTTCTGGTGGAATGGTTCCAGTGTGAACATCTTTAATAGCTGTTGATATGATAATTTCTTTTGCTTCTTGAACAGAAAGTGTCGGTTTGGCTTGCAACATTAAGGCTACAATGCCCGAAGCCGCAGGGGCAGATGCCGATGTACCGCTAAATTCAGCGAAATAAAATTTCTTATTCAAATTTGGGTCTTGATAAAAACAATTAGTGAGTTGGCTATTGCTTCCCACTTCTGTATAAGCAGTATCATACGAACTGATAGCGGTGCAAATTGTTAAACCGGGGGCTGTAATGTCTGGTTTGATGCGACCGTCAGCCATTGGTCCTCTACTCGAAAAAGGCACTAATTTATTTTGAGGCACATAGCCAGAATATGTCCATGAGTTATTATTAATGTCTGTAAATCCAACTTTCGATGCATAAGCTCCAATTAATAAAACGGAGTCTGCTGCACCCATATCACTCACTGTGCTGATTGTATTTCCATTCACTGCCCAAGCTTGATTTAAGCTATCAAAGTTGCATTGGTACTGATGAATGTATCCAAAATAATAATATTCATTCCAAGCATGAATTGAGCCTTCATTGCCTGTTATCGCCACTCCTACACTGTCCATCCCTTTGTTATAAATATCAATAGTCATTCTTGGTTTACCATTTGCTGCTGAGATTGTATTGATAAATTGAACAAAACAAGTATCGATACCATTCACATTCATTAAAGTATTGTCGTGTGTTGCATTATCCAAACAATATGAGAAAGTGTTTCCTGGAGTATTATTACTATAAAGCGTAACAGTACCACAAAAGCTTTTTCCAGGATCACCCCAAATATCTACCCATGTTCTTTGATAAATATTTGATGAAAATTTTAAAAATGTTTGAATGGAAGTGTCAGAGGGAGTAAATGTTTTTGACAAATGAATATTTTGTTGTCCATCATTTCCTGCACTCATTACAATAATTTTTCCAGGTCCTGAAAGGTTGTTGCATGCTTGGTTAAACAAAGTGGTACCATCATGCGGCCCCGACTGTGATCCCCAGCTAATATTAACAACACAAGGCTTTCCTACAGAAGTAGCATAGGTAAAAATATAATTAACTGCATCTACAAAATCGGAGAAACTTCCTTGTAACCATTGTTGAGCTATGGTATCTCTTCTGACACCAACAAACACCATTTCAGATTGATATGCCATTCCTCTTAGTTTTGCATTATTTCCATTTGCACCACCAAACCCAGAGCCAGCAGCCATTCCAGCCACAGCAGTTCCATGAGTTTGCACCGGATTGTCTGTTCCTTGTTGGCGAATCAAATTACTATCTACAATTTCATTTCCATAAATATATCCGGGCGGTGGCGTTCCTTGACCATTCAATTCCCATACTCTACTAATTCGATATTTATTATGTAAAGTATCATACATTGTGGGGTGGTTATAATCAAACCCAAAATCAATAATACCCATAATCACACCTTCTCCATTATAAATCATCGGTAAATTAATTCCCTTATGTACAGAGTCCACTCTGGTTGTTTTTCGAGCCATATCCAATTGAGGACATGCTGGCTCATCCATTTGAATTTCTATGATATCATTTATTTGCGTAAAAGCAAGCATTTTATCAAAAGGAATTTGCACAGTCCATATTGCACCAGCTTTAGTGCCAATAATGCCCCCAATATTTCTGATCGAATTTTCTACATTTTCATTTTTCACTTTGATAAGATTGCTCACATAAATGATACCATGATGATGTTTATATAAAAAATCTTTCGGTGGTATTTTTTTATCAATTGATTTTTCAAAAGCTAATAAATAGCTTTTCGTTAATGGACTTAAATGAATTGTTGAATTTTCTTTTTGAGAAAAAACAGTCAAAAAACATAGAGAAAAGGAGAGAATGAGTAAAATACTTTTTTTCATTTTAAAAATAATTCTAATTCCAAATATACAGTTTTTATATTTGTTAAATGAAAAAATACGCACTCCTATTTATTTTATTCTTTTTAAATGGTCTCCATCTTTCGGCTCAAAATTTATGCTCTGAGGGTAAAATTTTAGCATTTAAAAAATGCACAAAGTAAAAAAAAGAGCTGATGCTTTTTCTAAACGACTTATGGAAAAATATGATGTTCATTTTTATTATTTAGATATTCATGCAGAACGACAAACTACTATCATAGATGGGAACGTAACCATTGGTGCCACCATATTAACGCCTACTGATACTTTTTGTTTTGAACTCAATAAAAATTTATTCATTGATAGTATTTGGTGCAATAATAAAACAGTTTCTTTTGCACGCAATGAGCATATTACGTATGCGATATTGGATTCAATGTATTCAACGGGAAATCAAATTGACATTCGTATTTTTTATCATGGCGATGCACATATCGAAGGTGATGCAGCAATTGGAAGTGGATTCACTGTCAACAATTCAAATGTATGGGGCGACACCGCTTTGTATAGCTTGAGCCAACCTAATAGTGCTTATGAGTGGTTTCCTTGTAAACAATTTTTAGAAGACAAAGCTGACAGTGCATGGGTTTTTGTAACCACCAATCAAGAAAACAAAGTTGGAAGCAATGGACTTTTAGTTGGCGTTGACACCATAGAAGGTACTAACTTAGTAAAGTATAAATGGAAAACCTATTATTCCATTTGTTATTATTTAATTTCCATTGCTGTCGGTCAATATCTAGATTATACGTTTTATGCTCATCCCCCTTCCTATCCAAGTGATTCAATCAAAGTAGTCAACTATATCTACAGCACAAACCCCAACACATATACAACCATCAAACCTCACTTGGATTCAGTCGCTAATATGCTAGAATATTTTTCAGAAAAAATCGGACTTTATCCTTTTTACAAAGAAAAATATGGACATTCGATGACTCCTTTTGGTGGAGGCATGGAGCACCAAACCATGACAAGCACTGAATATACAGCTCATTTTACATTGTTAGCTCATGAATTATTTCATCAATGGTTTGGCGATTTTGTTACCTGCAAATCTTGGAAAGATATTTATATCAATGAAGGACTTGCATCTTATGGAGAATACATAGCGTTAGAAGGATTAAAAGGATATGACGCCGCACAAGCTAGGATGATAGAAGCACATAATGTTGCATTGCAAGCTATCAAAGGAAGCATTTATGTGCCTGACACCATAGATGTCGGACGAATTTTTAATGGACAATTAACCTACAACAAAGGCTCTGCCGTTACCCATACTTTAAGATATTTATTAGGTGACTCCTTATTTTTTTCATCATTACAAAACTTTTTAAACGAATACTCATTTTCTACAGCAGGAATAAAAGAATTTAAAGAATCAATAGAACAGAGCAGCGGAAAGGATTTAAACGATTTTTTCAACCAATGGTATTATGCAGAGGGTTACCCAATTTACTTTGCCGATTATTACTCAGATGAGCAACATATTTATTTTGTATTAAAACAAAGAGGCTCGACTGATAAAAGTCCCATATTTACAACTCCCGTCGAAGTACAATTTCGGAATCCACATTTTGACACCACCATCACTTTTTTCCCAAAAACACCAAAAGATACTTTTATCATCTCATGTAATGAAAAAATAAATGAAGTAACTATTGATCCCAAAAATTGGATATTAAATCACACTGACACCATTAAAGTCAATTATGATTTACTACCCTTGAGCTTGCCTAAAATAGATGAAAATAATACGTTACTTTTTCCAAACCCGGCAGAAAACGAAATTTCGCTTTATAATATCAAAGAAACCGAAACAACCGCCATCCTCATTGATGCACTTGGAAATAAATTAGACCAATTTTCATTTCAAAAACAGATACAAATTTTAACTCAACAGCTCGCACCAGGGCTTTATTTTTTTAAAATTAGCAATGAAAACCAATCCAAAAATCTATCCTTTTTAAAAAAATAGCAAGGATAAAAATATATTTTAACGCTTTATTATAGGAATGAAATAATATATTTGCCCCCAATTTCCTTGTATGACAAAACATTTTTTGGGGACAATCATCTTGATTTTCATTTTCAGTTTCTCCATTACAGCACAAACAAATTCGAAAACAGCCTATTCAACACCATCTCGTGACAATGTCATGTTGCAAATTGGATATACTAATTGGTCTGGAGCTCCCGATAGTATTAAGATTGGCGGAATTGGAAGAGCCTTTGGCGGATATATCACCTACGACTTCCCAATATCCAAATCTAATTTTAGTTTTGCAGCAGGATTAGGTGCCGGAATCAGTAATATTTATTTAAAAGATCAAGTCATCAATCGAAAAGATTCCTCTACTCAAATCTTGTTTGAACCCGAAACAACCAATTATAAAAAGTATAAACTAACCAATACTTATATTGAAGTTCCTTTTGAACTTCGTTATTTTTCTGATAAAGATGATAGAAACAAAGGCGTGAAAGCCGCATTAGGCCTTAAAGTGGGGGCATTGGTTTCATCATATACCAAGGGAAAATATGTGTTTAACGAAAAACCTATCATTGACAAAATAAGCACCAAAAGATATATGGAAACAATGCATTATGCAGCCACCGCTCGAATTGGTTATGGCAATTTTTCTTTATATGGACAATACAGCATTGGAGGTTTGTTTAAAACAGGAAATGGTCCTGAAAACGTCAGACCATATCAAATAGGACTTTGCCTATCAGGACTTTAAAAATCAAAACTTTCATTGAGCAATAACTCAATTTCTTTGTGTTTAAATTGTTTTGGTTTTCCATTCATTTCAATTTCGATTTCACCACATTTATTGACTCTTAATAAAATCCCTTTTCTTTTTTCTTGATTTTTCACAAAATAAATAGCTTCATTTTTTAGCATCAAATATGCATTATAATCTTCCCATACCGCATCTTCATCTTTTTGAAAATGCTGAAAAAGAACAGAAATACGGCTTAAAAGTTTATGCATCACATCCTTCAAATTAATTTCTTCATCAAGCTCTAAAGCGATAGAAGTAGCCGTTTTTAACTTTCCAAAATCGGTTTGATTGACATTTAATCCAATTCCAAGAATAGCATAAATCCACTGCCGTCCTCTCAAGTTATTTTCTATCAAAATGCCAGCAATTTTTTTATTTCCTGCATAAATGTCATTTGGCCATTTAATACTGACATTTGGTATATTGTAATCTTGCATCAATAACTCAGCTACTGCAACACAGGTCATACAATTAAGCAAGAAGCGGTCCGATAGCTCAAACCCTTTTGTATCAACGATTACAGAGCATAACAAATTTTTTCCTTTGTCTGCCGTCCAGATGTTTCCTAATTGCCCTTTTCCTTTCGACTGATATTCAGAAGTGACAACCATCCCATGCTCTGCCATTCCTTCATTAATTAGATACATGGCATAGTTATTGGTGCTATCAATTTCATGCAACTCAATCATTGTTTCACCAAAAGTCAATTTTTGCTCCATTCGCAAATTTTGTTTTAGATTTGTAAAGTAAAGAATTTAATTAAATATCAAACAAAAAAAATATTCATTGAAAACAACTTCGGAAGTAAAAGCAAAAACCATTAGTAGGCTGAACACCAATAGCAAAATTATCAAAACAATTATTGAGGCAATTCATGAAAAAAAAAGGAGTAGAAGTTGTTTCTTTAAATTTAAAAAAGATACCAGAAGCAGTCAGTGACTTTTTTATTATTTGCGAAGCAAATAACCCAAATAATCTCAAAGCAATTGCAGACAACGTAGAAAAAAAAGTTTTAGAAAAATGTGGCGAAAAACCATATCGTTTTGAAGGAAAGCAAGGAGAAAAATGGATACTTATAGATTATATTAACGTAGTCGTTCATTGTATGTTGACAGAAGTTCGATATTTTTACAACCTTGAAGAAGTATGGCACGATGCCGAACGCAAAGAACATACAGAAAACAAAGACTAAAAACAAACAAAATCATAAAAAAACAATCATAGAAATTAAGACACATGGAAGATAATAATAGAAATAATTCTCCCCTGTCAGGAGGAAATCAAAATCCATCTCAACAGCCCAAAGGACCGAAGTTTAGCCTTTGGTGGGTATATGGTTTTATAGCCTTTTTATTGTTAATTATCAATTATTGGAGCAAAGATTTTTCTCACAACGCCATAGAAAGTACGTTTCAATATGTCAGTAAAAATTATATCAGTAGAAATTGGGTTGATAGCATGGTTGTCTATCCCAAATATGTGGATGTATATTTAAGCAAAGACAGTTTAAAAAATGCAAATCAAATTTCGAATGAAAAAATAAAACAAAACGTAAATGGGCCACATTATACATTTACAATTGGAAGTTATGACCAATTTAGTAATGACCTAAGAGAAACCCTCAAAGAATACCCCGACAACCACATTCAAATCACCTATTCAGATGATGCAAAAAGTGGCATTTTAACCTTCTTAATTCAAATCATTTTCCCAATAGTCCTCATAATTGGTATTTGGGTTTTGCTGATGCGAAAAATGGGAGGAGTTGCCGGTGGTGGTGGTTCTGGTGGGATATTCAATATTGGGAAATCAAAAGCACAACTGTTTGACAAAGGCACAAAAGTCAATATTACTTTTAATGATGTAGCCGGATTAGACGAAGCCAAAACCGAAGTGATGGAAATTGTTGATTTTTTAAAAAACCCCAAAAAATACACCGCATTGGGCGGCAAAATTCCAAGAGGATGCTTGTTAGTTGGGCCTCCCGGCACAGGAAAAACCTTATTAGCTAAAGCGATGGCAGGTGAAGCACAAGTTCCATTTTTCAGTATGAGTGGTTCAGACTTCGTTGAAATGTTTGTGGGAGTAGGAGCGAGTCGAGTGAGAGATTTATTTAAACAAGCCAGAGAAAAAGCTCCTTGTATTATTTTTATCGATGAAATCGATGCAATTGGAAGAACTAGAGGTAAAAATCAAATGATGACCAATGATGAAAGAGAAAATACATTGAATCAAATGTTAGTCGAAATGGATGGCTTTAGTGGAGACAGTGGTATCATCGTGTTGGCAGCCACCAACCGCCCAGATGTATTGGATGCTGCACTATTACGTCCTGGTCGATTTGACAGACAAATATCGATTGATATTCCCGACTTATCCGGTCGTGAAGCTATCTTTAAAGTGCATTTAAAAAGTATTAAAACGTCACCCAACTTAGACATTCATAAACTAGCCGCTCAAACCCCTGGATTTGCGGGTGCCGACATTGCCAATGTGTGTAATGAAGCCGCTTTGATAGCAGCAAGAAATGGAAAAACGGAAGTGAGTATGGAAGACTTTAACGATGCTGTAGATCGGATTGTGGGTGGTTTAGAAAAGAAAAATAAAATCATTTCACCAGATGAGAAAAAAGTAATTGCTTATCATGAAGCAGGACACGCCGTAGCCGGATGGTATCTCGAGCATGCTTACCCTCTAGTGAAAGTAACAATTGTACCTCGTGGTGAAGCTGCCTTAGGCTACGCACAATACTTACCAAAAGAAAAATATTTAACACTGAAAGAAGAATTAGAAGACCGAATGGCAATGGCTTTAGGAGGAAGAGTTGTAGAAGAATTAGTATTTAAAAAAATATCAACTGGAGCTTTATCCGATTTGCAACAAGTTACCAAAATGGCTTATGCGATGGTTTCGATTTATGGAATGAATGATAAAGTAGGAAATATCTCATTCTACGATCCACAATCGGAAGGTTCATTTCAAAAACCTTATTCTGAGGAAACAGGAAAACTTATCGATGCAGAAGTAAGAAACCTTTCCGACAAAGCCTATGCTAGAGTGAAAGCATTACTGATAGAAAAAATGAACGATGTCAAAACTATCGCTGAAGCTCTTCTCGAAAAAGAAGTCTTGTATAGAGATGACTTAGAACAATTGATAGGGAAAAGACCTTTTGACGATCATGACTTTCATTCCAATGGAACACAAACAATAGTGAGCGATGCAGGAAATGTTTCTGAATCTCCAGTTGAGAAAAATGAAAAAAGCGAATCAGATAATAATGGCTAATTCAAAAGAACACATATTAAAAACAATTCAAGCTGCCCTCAAAGACAACAGATTGGATATTCCTTTTCCTGAAGTTGAAAATAAAACAAATTTCTTTTCAGAAGATGATATGAGTTTAGAAGAGTGCTTTGCAACAGAGTTTACGAATTTAGGGGGCAAGTTTATTTATTGTTCAAACAAAGATGAAATGATGAAGCAATTGCAAACACTATCTCACAACTTAAATTGGAATCGAATATCAACAAAAGACCAAGCGATTCTTGAGCTTTTTGAAAATAAAAATATTCCTCTAGTACAATATACAGACGACTTGCATAAAATGGAAATTGGGATTTCATCTTGCGAATGTCTTATAGCTCGCACAGGAAGTGTACTATTGAGTTCCGCACAAGAGGCAGGAAGAAGCTTGCCTGTGTATGCTCCCATTCATATTACCATTGCATATTCTAAAGATTTGGTGTGGAATATTAGCGATGCTTTTTCACGATTAAAAGAAAAATATAAAAACGATATTCCTTCGATGATAAGCTTAGCTACCGGGCCGAGTAGAACTGCTGATATTGAAAAAACGTTGGTCGTTGGTGTGCACGGACCTAAAGAAGTATATGTTTTTTTAATCGATGAATAGTTAAAATTATTTTGAAGGATTAGTCGGTTGAATGATTGATTTCTGAATTTATTTTTTTGCGTTGTTTCATATTTAGCAATTCAACTCCAAATGAAAACGCCATTGCAAAATAAACATAGTTTTTAAGGTGCATTTCATGTGCTCTATCTGCATCCCAACCTTCAATAATCAATACCAGCCCAACCATCACCAAAAAGGATAAAGCCAACATTTTGACCGTTGGATGTTTTTCAATAAAACTGGCAATTTTCACAGAAAATAAAAACATAATAAACATGGCAATCATCACAGCGACAATCATGATTTCGATATGCTGAGCCATGCCCACTGCTGTCACAATGCTATCAAATGAAAAGACCATATCAACTAAAACAATTTGTATAATAATTCTTAAAAAACTAGATACTTGTTGCTGATTCTTGGGAATAGGTTTATCCTCAACTCCTTCAATTTTATGGTGTATCTCACCTACCGTTTTTACTAATAAAAATAAGCCTCCACCAAGCATTATCAAACTTCTCAAATTGAATGATTTTCCAAAAATTGCAAACAATTCTCGATTGCCATTTTTTAATAACCAGGATAGACTGAGCAAAAGAATCACCCGCATCATTATTCCCAAAATCATCCACCATTTTCTAGCCACTTTTTTCTTTTGTTCACTTAATCGTCCCATGATTATTGACACGAAAATGACATTATCAATGCCCAAAACAATTTCCATCAAAACAAGCGTTAAAAAGCTGATGATTGAACTTGCTGTTAGTAAATGTTCCATATTAATATTTATCGATTATTGATTAACTTTTTAATTGACTAAACCTTTGCATATTTTTTTCACAATCGTAGGACCTTGATAAACAAACCCCGTATAGACTTGCACTAAACTAGCACCTGCATTGAGTTTTTCCTGAGCATCTTCAGTGGTAAATATTCCACCGACAGCAATGATGGGCAATGTACCTTTTGTTTTATTGTGAATATATTTTACGATTTCAGTATTTCTATCTTTTAGAGGTTTTCCACTCAGGCCTCCTGCTCCTACTCGCTCTATTAATTGTTTATCACTGATTCCTTCTCTATCTAGGGTTGTATTAGTGGCTACAATTCCACTCAACTTGGTGTCTTTAACGATTTCGATAATATCATCAAGCTGTGGCTCATTTAAATCGGGTGCAATTTTGAGCAATATGGGTTTGGGTTTGGGGTATGCTAAATTGATATTTTGTATTTGAGTAAGTAGTAGTTTGAGTGGTTCTTTTTCTTGAAGTTCTCTAAGGTTTGGAGTGTTTGGACTACTCACATTAATTACAAAATAATCCACAACATCAAATAATTTTCTAAAACAATAGGCATAATCGTCGATTGCATTCTCATTAGGTGTTGATTTATTTTTTCCAATGTTTCCACCTACAATAATATTTGAATTTCTTTCTTTTAATCTTGGCACTGCTGCATCGACACCTTCATTATTAAATCCCATCCGATTAATAAGAGCAGCATCCGTAGGGAATCGAAAGAGTCGAGGTTTATCATTGCCCCCTTGCGGCCTTGGAGTGAGTGTGCCTATTTCAATGAATCCAAAACCAAGACAAGATAATTCATCAATAAATTTAGCATCTTTGTCGAAACCAGCAGCTAAGCCTACAGGGTTTTTAAATTTTATTCCAAAAACTTCTTTTTCAAGCGATGTGTGTCGATAGCAATAATTGCTTTCCAAATACTTTTTTCCAATTCCTAAATTGTAAGCCTTGGTAAGCCACTTCATTACTTTATAATGGACTTCCTCTGGGTCGTATTTGAATAATATTTTTTTTACAAGATTGTACATAGTTTGTTTGATTCGACGAGTTTATTTCAATAAAACGCTTAAATGTTTCACAGCATCCTCAATGGTATTTTCAACGGTGACAATATTACCTTGCGGATCAATAATAAAATAACATGGAATGGCTTTCACATCATAGTTTTGAGCGATTGCACTTGCCCAACCATTAAGGTCACTGATATGCGTCCATGTCAAATTATCTTTTTGAATTGCTTCCACCCATTTATCTTTATTGCTATCCAATGAAATGCTAATCCACTCAATATTTTTTGTTTTGAATTTTTGATATGCATTAATCAGTTGAGGGCTAACATCTCTACAAGGAGCACACCACGAAGCCCAAAAATCGAGCAATACATATTTCCCTTTAAAGTTGCTCAATGTAACAGTTTTCCCTTCAGGCGTCACTCCACTAAAATCGGGAGCCGGTTCCCCTTTGTGTGGATTTGCTGGTTCTAAATTTTTCGCTTGACTTAAAAATTTTTCGGCAAATAATTTTGCATTTTTAGAATTAGGAAATCTTTTCGTGATATTTTTATAAAAGTCAGTAATATAGGGCAATTCATAAGCGGGATTGATAATATTGACTGCAAAAAGTGCATTCGCTACACTTTGTGTTGAGTCTGAAAATTGCTTTACATATTCGACAAATTGTGTATTAATATTTTTTAAATCTTGCAATGCTGCTTGTTTCAATGAATCGTTGTTTGGACGCACACTTATCGAATCTAAAACCACTTGCATTGTTTGGATATCATTGATATTTTCTCTTAGATTTACTAAAAAGCTTTTTAAGATTATACTCCCCATTGAGCCACTCACTTTATAATTCTCCAACTGATTCCAATCGCCTTCCAACACTGCATGGTCGCCATTTTTCAATGCTAATAAAATGTATTTTCCTTTTTCAAATTTGATACGAAACAAGGATTCTTCCTCAGTAGAAGATGAAAAAGAAAAGCTCCCTTCTTGGTCTGTGCTGCCCGAATCAATCATGAGGCTTTGCTCTACACCAAGCTCTTCTACTTTAAATTTCTGAACAGGCATATTGGAAATTTTACCTTTCACACTAAACCCATTTTGACAGCCATACAAAAACAACATGCTACAAATGAAAAACAGATACTTCGATTTCATGAATTTATTTTAATATATACCTTGCAAAAATAATGGAAACAAAAATGTAAATTAAATGAAATTGATTTTAATTTAAAAGTATTTTAACCTCCTTATTATTATATTTAATCATTTCAAATATTTGAAATTTCAGTTTTGAAACTGCCTTTGTCTTTTAATAAATTACAATAAAAAATTTAGGTAAATCTTGCTACATTTGCTAACGTATGGAAGAGTATTTAAAGTCGCTAAATGAGCCACAAAAAGCAGCCGTTCTTCACACCGAAGGCCCTTTGATGATAGTGGCTGGAGCTGGTTCGGGCAAAACAAAAGTTTTAACATGTCGCATTGCCCACTTGATAAATCAAGGAGTTGATTCATTTCGAATTCTTGCTTTAACTTTTACAAACAAAGCTGCTAAGGAGATGAAAGAGCGTATTGAAAATATGCTTGGAAATAATGAGGCTCGCAATTTATACATTGGTACATTTCACTCTGTTTTTGCTCGTATTTTGAGAGCAGAAGGAGTGCGTCTAGGATATCCTCCCGATTTCACAATTTATGATACCGACGATGCTAAAAGTGTTATCAAAACGATTGTCAAAGAAAGACTTCTTGATGATAAACTCTACAAACCATCTTATATATATAATCGCATTTCTGCAGCCAAAAATAATTTATACACTTATCGTGAATATCAAACTGACAGGGACATTCAGGAGGAAGATGCAAGAGGAAATCGTCCTCTGATTGGTGAAATATTTGAAACGTATAGCAAACGCTGTTTTAATAATGGAGCAATGGATTTTGATGATATTTTAATCAATATGTATATTTTATTAGCCAACTTCCCAGAGGCTCTTAGTAAATATCAGATGAAGTTTCGCTATATTATGATTGATGAGTATCAAGATACAAATTTGGCTCAATATCATATCGTTAAACTATTAGGAGCAATGCACGAAAATATTTGCGTGGTGGGTGATGATGCACAAAGCATTTATTCTTTTAGAGGAGCTAGTATGCAAAATATTTTTCAATTTCAGAAAGATTATGAGGATGTCACTATTATTAAGTTGGAACAAAACTATCGAAGCACCAGCACAATTATCCATGCAGCCAATGCAATTATTTTAAAAAAATAAAAATCAAATTCAAAAAAAGCTTTGGACTGAAAAACCGAATGGAGAAAAAATAAAATTAGTTTGCACTTTCACTGGTAATGACGAAGGGAAGCACGTTGCAGACACTATTTCCGAATTAAAACTTCGAAATCATTTTCAAAATAATGACATTGCTATTTTATATCGCACGAACGCACAAAGCCATTCTTTTGAGGAAGCACTTAGACGTTTAAATATTTCTTATGTGATTTATGGTGGTCTTTCCTTTTTTCAACGAAAAGAAATCAAAGATTATATTGCTTATTTGAGAGCCATTGTCAATCCTCAGGATGAAGTAGCATTGAAAAGAATTATTAATTATCCTGCACGTAATATCGGAGATATTTCTATTAATAAAATTTCATTATATGCTCATGAAAATAATATTTCATTTTGGGATGCTCTTTTACAAATTGAAAATGTCGGATTGCATGGAGCTTCATTGACATCCGTTCAGAATTTTGTAGTGATGATGAAAAGTTTTCAAGCTCTCTTGGAACATAAAAAATGCGTATGAGGTAGCAGAAGCTGTCGGAAAAAAATTCGGGTTTACTTAAAGAACTATATAGCGACAAAAGTAAGGAAAATTTAGTGCGAGCTGAATATGTACAAGAATTATTAAATACGATTCAAGCATTTACAGAAACCCCAAATGAAGATGGAGAACTCGAAGATTTGAGCTTAGGAAAATACTTGCAACAAACCACTCTTTTGACCGATGCCGATCATGAAAATGAAGATAATGACAATGTAGTGAAACTCATGACAATCCATGCGGCCAAAGGGCTTGAGTTCCCTATTGTATTTTTGGTTGGAATGGAAGAAACCATATTTCCGAGCATCATGAGTATGTATGATCGAGATGATTTGGAAGAAGAAAGACGATTGTTTTATGTAGCAATTACAAGAGCAAAAGAACAATTGATTATCTCATTTGCAAATAATCGTTATCGTTATGGAAATTTAGTGCAAAATGATCCTAGCCGATTTTTGGATGAATTACCTCCTGAAATGATAGACAATTCAAGGGCTAGCAAACCCACTTTTCAGACTTCCACCAAAGCAAATCTTCCTCAATCAGGAACAAATATTCAACAAAAGAAAGTCGTCAATCATGTGGCTACACTCACTCATAAAGTGTCTGAACAATTTAGACCGAGTGACCCTCAAAAAATGAAAGAAGGAATGAGAGTTGAACATCAACGTTTTGGTTTTGGAAAAATTGTTTCGCTGGAAGGACCTATCAATAATCGTATGGCTACAATCGTTTTTGATGGAATGATTGGCGAAAAAAGATAATGCTTAATTTCGCGAAGATTAGTATTATGGAACCATAACTCACAAGACAATGTCTTCTTCACTCGAAAAATAAAACAGTATTGTGCCTATCAAGAGCGATGCCACAGTGAAGTGAGAAGTAAATTACTCAGCATGAAAATTTATGGTGAAGAGCTTGAAAACATCATCGTAGAATTAATTGCAGATGAATTTTTAAATGAAGAACGATTTGCAAAGCAATATGCAAGAGGAAAATTTTATCAAAAAAATTGGGGGAAAATAAAAATTAAATATGAATTAAAATCAAAAGGAATTTCAGCATACTTAATCCAAAATGCCTTATCTCAAATTGATGATGAAGACTATGAAAAAACATTATTCAAATTAGCAACACAAAAATTAATAATTTTAAAAAAAATCCAATAACCGATTCGCAAAAATGAATGCCATCAAAAACTATTTACAACAAAAAGGTTATGAAAGTCATTTAATTATGAAAGTCATTCAAGAAATTATTTAAATACAAACAACCATGAACTCAACGCTCTATTTTACGCTCATACAAAGTGATTTACATTGGGAAAATAAAAAAGAAAATCGAAACCAATTCCAAGAAAAAATTCAATCCATTTCGGGAAACAAACAAATCGTTATCCTTCCTGAAACCTTCAATACCGGATTTAGTATGAACAATGCCTTATCTGAGCCAATGAACTCGGAAACCTTGCAATGGATGACTAGTACGTCAAAAGAAAATAGAGTGATTCTGTGTGGTAGCTTTTTTGTTCAAGAAAATAATCAATTTTTCAATCGGCTTGTATGGATGCAGCCCAATGGACAGTTTGGTTTTTATGATAAAAGACATTTGTTCTCATTCAGTAAAGAAAATGAAAGCTATTCTCCCGGTGATAAAAAATTTTTCGCTCAAGTCAATGGCTGGAAAATTAGTACAATCATCTGTTATGATTTGCGATTTCCGGTGTGGATAAGACAAACCCAAAATGAGCGATATGATGTGTTGGTTTGCATAGCTAATTGGCCTGCAAAACGCAGTCATGCATGGCGTACTCTTTTGCAAGCACGAGCAATCGAAAATCAATGCTATGTGGTAGCTGTTAACCGTGTTGGCACTGATGGCAACGGACTAGACTACCAAGGAAATAGTTGTGTTATTGGTCCTCTGGGAGAAATTATTTTTGATGCCTCTAATGAAGAAACCATCCACACCCTTCCGCTCGATAAAGGTTATCTAGAGAGCATTAGAAGTCAATTTCAATTTTTGAATGATGCAGATGATTTTGCTATTTTATAAATTTTTCATTGAATAATTTTTTCAAAAAAATCAATAGCATTTTAACCAAAATTCCTAATGCATAATTTGAGCTTAACGAATAAATACTTCAGTAGCCCCAAAACCATGCAGATTTGAATAATCGTTATAATAACTTTTTATTATGTTAAGCTTGATTTTAAGGTTTAGTTTTTTATGAATCTCGTTTTTTAATACTCCCTTTCCCACGCCGTGAATAAACACAATCGACTGCTGATGCAATGCTATTGCTAAATCTAATTGTTTTTCAAATTCATTTAATTGTATTTCCAATTTTTCAGATGATGACAAATTTTTGTGATGCTCATTTAACTTTTCAATATGTAAATCCACTTTATGCTTTGCATTTGAGTGAATTTTGATTGAACTGATTTGTGGAGTTGATTTTGTAAATATTTCTGAAGAAATAGGAATCTTTTCTTCATTTCTTTTTTTTCAATTTTTATCAACCAATAATATTTTTAAAAAACGGGTTATTTTCAATCTTCAAATTTTTCTAAATATTGATACAGTTTTTTGGGTCTTAAAATTAAAATTAGATCGATAAAAATGTGATTTATTATCTTTTTGCACAAATGAATAATGAAATCTTGGCGAGTGTGCTATTATCTCAAAAGACAAATTATGAATATAAAAATCACTAAACGGTGTTATCTCATTTTCTATATCAAAATGCGACTTTTTCAT
>LNFQ01000070.1 GCA_001567165.1 Bacteroidetes bacterium OLB11 | reverse complement strand
GATTTTATTTTTTGAGGTTGCGAATTTACAACTTTATAAGATACAAATGGAATTTTTTAGAAGTATATTCTAAAAAGGGTTTTAGAATTTCATTATGAATGAAAAAATCTTCTAGCTAAAGTAGGATAGAATTCAAATCATTCTGAAGTTGAATTTTTCGTGTTTTGATTTTTTTTCAATTGTTGACAGAGTGCAATTGCCTGTTGACATTGCTCTATAGTGAACATTCCAAAATGAGTATAATTGATTTCAATATTCATTTCTTTTGATAACCACTGGTATGCACTTTTACTATTCTCAAAATGAGGGTTTGGGGCTTTATGAAGAGGGTCAAATTCTCCATGTCCTTTCATTTTCCATTCTCTCAATTCTTTATCAGCTAATCTTCCCAGTGATTTATTTGGAGGAGTACTGTTTTTATAAGTGCCAACATAATGATCGGGATTCTTTTTACATCTATAATGATTTGATCCATAAGTAGAATCAGGTCCATAGATTTCTTTACTAGAAACCAATTCAGTTTCGCAATTGCAATAGGGGCAAATTTTTCCTGAAATAATATCTTCAAAATTATTCATAAAAACCCAAGATTTAGAATCGTAAAATTAAATATTTTTCATTAATGTCTTTTCTCAATTTTTTTTGCTTTTAATTTTTTTCTACAGAAATCCTCAATGATTTAATTTGGTTAAATTTGTATAATAAGAAAAATAGAAAAAGCTTGTTGTCACGTTTAATAAAAGTTCAAGAAATTGGTTATTCCATTGCTGTGGAAGAATTCTCCAACAAAATGCACGGTGTTTTAGGTATTTTGATTGATGTGAATTTGCACGAAACATAGCAAGGTGATTTTTGATATAAGTTGTTGAATTCTATCTATAAGACATAATCTACAATGGTCAATATTTGCGAATCATTGATAAATGCTATTGTTCACAAATATTATTCAGGCGTTGCGACAATTTAAATCTGATTTAATAAAGACAAAATTATGGTTTGGAATGAAGGACTACTTCCCTAATAATGGGAGGTTGAAACATGGGTTGTAAAACATTCTTCAAAGTTTTTCAGTCTAGATATTGCTATGGCGTTTTATGGTAGTGGCAATATTGAATCGTTGGAATGTAGAATAATAAAAATGGTAGACTATTGTTTTGAAGAAGGTTTATAAAATCTAATTTTTTGAAACTAACAAAGCATATCTAACCCATTCTGCTTATCCTTGCCTTTTAATTGAAATAAAAAAATCATTCCGACAATGAAAAAGAACAAGAGCCCTAGTGTTGAATTTCGCATGCTCCCCATCATCTGTGCAATGAGTCCAAAAGATAAAGTGCCAATCACTATTCCTACTTTGTCGCACACATCATAAAAGCTAAAGTATGAAGCGGTGTCACTTGTTGTTGGTAGTAATTTGGAGTAGGTAGAGCGTGATAGAGATTGAGTACCGCCCATGACAAAACCGACTGTTGTAGCTAAGGCATAAAATTGATTGACTGTTTGAATAAAATATGCAGCTATGCAAATTCCAATCCAGATGAGGACTAATAAAATAAGAGAAGTATTGTTGCCATAATGATTTGAAATTTTTGCAAGCATCCATGCCCCAACAATAGCTACTAATTGAATCAGAAGTACTACAATTAACAGTTGTGTGGTTTCTAATTTTAGTTCATCTGCGGCAAAATATGTAGCCATATACATGACGGTTTGCACACCCATGTTGTAAAAAAAGAATGCGAGTAAATATTTTTTGAGTTTTTGATACTGTTTTAAGTTGTCCCAAACTTTTAATAGATTTTTATATTCAAAAGTGAGAAAGTTTTTACTCTGGATTTCAAATTTATTCTGTGTTTCTTTTAAAGCTTTAAATGTAATTTGAGCAAATAAAATCCACCACACACCCACTGCAATAAATGATAATCTGACGGGTAAAGATCCGAGTTGCCAGTCGAGATGTTCATTCATTAAAATAAAAGCCAAACATGCCAACATCAAAATGACACTGCCGATGTATCCCATTGCAAATCCTTTTGCACTCACTTCATCTTGTTTGTCTTTCGTGGCGATTTCAGGAAGGAAAGCATTGTAGAAGACGATGCTTCCGCAAAACCCGATGGATGCTACAACAGAGCAAAATATTCCCCAAGACAAATTCACATTTCCTAAATCATTTTTTTTGAAGAAAAATAATCCAATACATGCCAAAGCTCCCATGTAGCAAAAGAATTTCATGAATTGTTTTTTACTTTTTTTCAAATCTGCAATAGCCGAAAGCAGTGGAGATAAAAGGGCGATGATTAAAAACGAAAATGAAATTGAATAGGAGGCTAATGAAGAAGATAAGATTTTGAATCCTGCCAACTCGATTTCTTTTGGTACGATAGCCGTGTAATAAGCTGGAAATATGGCACTTGTGATAATCAATGAATAGGCAGAATTTGCCCAATCGTAATAAGTCCAAGCACGAATTGTTTTCTTATTATTGAGCTCCATTGCTATTTTTATAATCTGAAATATTGATTTGATGATTGCAAGGTTTGATTTCTTGCAAGTCGTTACTGGCAACGATGACAATTTTATTTTTAGAAAAATTGTTCATTAATTGAGTATATGTTTCAAAACCTGCCTGGTCTAAATTGCTACAAGGCTCGTCTAGCAAGAGAATAGGGGAGTTACTCATAAAGGCTTGTAACAGTTTCACACGTTGTTTCATTCCACTTGAAAATTTTTCGATGGGTTTATTTTTCGATAAATTTAAGCCTACATAATCAATCATTTCATTGATGCTTATTAATTTTTGTTTGAAAGAAAAATGATATTCCAAAAACTCAGTCAAGGTCATTTCTTCAATCAATTCTAAGTAAGGAGCCACAATAGAAACATGATGAAACACCTCATTTTCCTCTATTTTTTGATTGTTATAAAAATAGGAAATTTGCCCTTTGCTTGGCGATAAATAGGATGAAATAATTTGTAATAATGTTGATTTTCCTGAGCCATTTGCTCCCATCAAGGCATATCGATTATTGACTTCAAAGTTGATATTAATCCCACTGAATAGAAGATCTTTATTAAATTTCTTTTCTATATTATCTAATACAATTTTCAAAACCAAGTAGAGATTAATATTGTCCAATACGAAGCATAACCAATGTGCAAGCCTCAATCGTTTGAATGTTATTTTGACGAGCCAAACTTTCAAGCTCTTCATTTTCTGTTCCCGGGTTGAAAATAATTCGTTTGGGTTTCAATGAAATAATATAGTCATAATATTCCCTTTGTCGAATAGGATTTATATAAAGGGTGACTGTATCTAAATCATCCAATTTTATTTTCTCTTTCGTAATTTCAACACCATCTACTTGACCTGTTTTATTACCAATTGCATATATAGGATGATGATGTTTTAAAAGACTTTGAATTGCCTTATAGCTATACCTATCTTGATTTTCGGAAGCACCAATGACTAAGGTGTTTTTTGTTTTCATTTTATCTAATTGAATATTTCAAATATACAATAGCTTTTTCGAATTTTTCAATTAAACTCAAATTACACATTTAGAACTTAGATAGAAAATGATGATGAAATATGAGGTAATTAAATTGACGTAGCATTTTGCATAAATACAAATCGAATACTAAATTTAAATTTAAGATATTTTTATCCAAAAATAATTATATTTGCCAAAAACACATGAAATCGATTTATTTATTAATAGTTGGAATTTTATTTTCTGTTGGTGTGAATGCTCAAGTGCTTTATAAATTAAGTGAAAAACCAGACCCTGCCAAAAAGGTTATCAAAGCAGATGTATCTTGTGGAGAATGTAATTTTGGGTTAGATGGAAGTGATTGTGATTTGGCGGTGAAAATAGGGGGTAAGGCTTATTATGTTGATGGGGTAGGCATCAAAGATTATGGTCATCCACATGATGAAAATGGTTTTTGTATAGCAATTCGAAAAGCCGAACTTCAAGGAGATATCGTAGATGGTCGTTTTAAGCGACTTATTTTAATTTATTGAATGATAAAAGTAAAAAATCTAAAAAGTAAATTACTTTTTAGATTTTTGAGAGGATTTCTAAAATAGATTTTATCACTAGATGTTGTTTTAGTTTAGAAATTTTTCAATTTACAGTTTTTAAAACACCAATAATTTAAGGCAGAGCAAATGAAGCAATCAGGCGGTCGTTCATTTTTGTTTCTAGCATTTTGCGAGCCATTTTAAACATCCCTAAGAAGGAAGCTTCATCGCTCACTCCATGGGCGACTAAAACGGGTTTGTTGATTCCTAATACAGGAACGGCGGCATATATTTTATGATTAAATCTGTCTAAAAATTCATCTTGAATATTTCGTTTGGTTCTTATGGTATCATATAATGATTCGGCAAATTTCAAAACAATATTACCAGTGAATCCGTCAGTGATAATTACATCAGCTTTATTTTCTAGTAAATCTCGTCCTTCGATATTTCCAATAAAATGAATTTGTTTATTTTCTTTCAACAGTTGATATGCTGCTTGAGATAGAAGATTGCCTTTGCCCTCTTCTTCTCCGATGTTTAACAAGGCCACACGAGGTTGTTCTATATTATAAATATAGTGAGCAAAAACAGACCCCAAAATGCCAAATTGATTTAAGTGATCGGGTTTGCAATCTGCATTGATACCAACATCAAGCATAATACTGAATGAGCCGTCGATTTGTGGCACGGGAGTAGGTATTGAAGGTCGCAAAACGCCTTCGATTGATTTGATAATTTGAGTGGCACCGATGAGCATAACGCCAGTATTTCCGGCACTGATAAAAATATCGGCAACGCCTTGAGCAAGGAGTCTAAAACCTACAACCAATGAGGAATCTTGTTTTTCCTTCATGGCTTTAATTGGATGTTCATTCATCTCAATTGTTTGGCTGGTAGGAATATATTTTATACAATGATGTGTAGAAAATTCGCCTAAGTGAAACTCGATTAATTCTTTGTCACCCACTAAGTGTAACATGCAGTCATCAAATTCTTTCAAAAAAGAAATTAAGCCTTTGCATGCTTGCTCAGGTGCATAATCTCCGCCCATCATATCAATGGCAATCTGCATCATTTTTATTCTTTTACTTCAATATCGTCTGCTCCTGCATTTTTTACAGCTTTTTCTAACACGATACGTCCTTTATACATAAGTTTATTTTCAACCCAATGAGCTCTATGTCTCATGTGTAATTCACCGGTTGTTTTGTCTGTACTTAATGTATCGATGGTTGCTTTGTAGTGAGTTCGACGTTTAGCACTTCTTTGTTGTGAATGTCTTCTTTTAGGATTAGGCATATCTTATCGTTTTTATTTTTAGTTTTTTATTCGTTTTTAGTTTCTCCCAGATAGTTGATTGTTGGTTTGAATTATTTTGGTTTAAAAATTTCAATGCGATGGGGTTGCAAGTGCTTTGTCCATTTTCATCATCAAGATGGATATGTTGCATGGGGATGCTTAATATCACAAACTCATATATCAATTTTTCGATGCGTAAAATACTTTCAGAATGTCCGATATAAGCCACTTCAGCATCTAATTCTGATTTTTTTTCTACTAAGGAATCATCTACAATTTTCACTACTAATTCAAATTCATCCCAAAGAGTCAACTCAAATTCATCACCACAACGATCACAGGCAATATTGACTTTCCCATTGATTTTGAATATGAGTAAGAATATATTACTTTTTTTATCCAAACTGAGATTAATATCAATTTTCGCTTGATTAAACTCAGGTTTTTCAAACTTTTCAAAGAAACTATCATCAATGTTGTAATTAAAAGTATGAATACCGGGTTTCAAACCGACAAATGCAATTTCAAACTCCCTCTTGTACTTCATACTACAACATTTTTTCAGATTTGCAAAGGTATGTTATTTTTTTTTTGATTTTTTCAAAAACATTTATTAAAAATCGATTGAAAACAAAAATGGATTCCGATTTTATGTATTTAATAAAAAAAACTGTTCCTTTAGAAAAAAAGAACAGTTTTTCAATTTGAGATATTTTTTAAAATTTAGGCGTTCACCAAAATTTTTGGAGCTGCTTGTAAAATTTCTTCATTTGCTTGAGAAGCATATTTTTCAAAATTTTTCACAAACATGGCTGCAAGGTCGTATGCTTTTTTAGTATATTCATTTTTGTCAGTCCAAGTATTTTCGGGGATTAAGAGTTCTGATGGTACATTAGGACAAGATGTAGGCACGTTGAATCCAAAAATTGGATGTTGAGCATACTCTAGATTGTCAAGTTCGCCATCAATAGCAGCGGTAATCATAGCTCGAGTATAACTCAACTTCATACGACTACCCACTCCATAAGGACCTCCACTCCAACCAGTGTTCACAAGCCATACTTTAACGTCGGGGTGTTGTTCTAATTTTTTTCCGAGTAATTCGGCGTATTTTGTTGGGTGTAAAGGCAAAAATGCTTTTCCAAAACAGGCACTGAATGTAGCCTGTGGTTCTGTCACTCCAACTTCAGTCCCTGCTACTTTTGCGGTATATCCACTGATAAAGTTATACATCGCTTGTCCTTTTGATAATCTTGAAATAGGAGGTAGGATACCATAAGCATCGCAAGTCAAGAAGAAGATATTTTTGGGGTCTCCACCGATGCTTGGTTCTTTTGCATTAAGGATATGATTGATAGGATAAGCAACTCTGGTGTTTTCAGTTAAGCTTCCATCAGCAAAATTGACTTTGTTTGTACCTTCAAAATATTGAATGTTTTCTACTAAAGCATTTGGTCGAATGGCATTGTAGATTTGTGGTTCTTTTTCTTCTGTGAGGTCAATACATTTTGCATAGCAACCACCTTCAAAATTAAATACAGAGCCTTTGTCCCAACCATGTTCGTCATCTCCAATCAATTGTCGATTTGGGTCAGCAGAAAGGGTTGTTTTTCCTGTTCCGCTTAATCCAAAAAACAAAGTTACATCTCCATTATTTCCTTCATTTGCTGAGCAGTGCATACTTAATACGCCTCTTTCGTGAGGTAGGATATAGTTTAATACTCCAAAAATTCCTTTTTTAATTTCTCCGGTATAAGCAGACCCACCAATTAAAATCATTTTTTTTGTGAAATTAACTGCGGTAAAATTTCCTTGTCTTGTACCATGTTTAGAAGGTGTAGATTCAAAACCGGGAGCTTGTATGATAATCCAATCTGCTTTTTGAGTTTTTGTTTCTTCTTCTGTAGGTCGTAAAAACAAATCATAGCAGAAAAGGTTAGCCCAAGGTGTTTCGTTGATGACTCTAATATTTAAACGATGTTTTGGGTCAGCACAAGCGTAAGATTCTCTCACCCATAATTCTTTGTCTTTGAGGTATTCAGTTATATCTTTTTGTAGTAAGTCGAAATGTTCAGGAGAAAGAGGGATATTAATATCACCCCAGTCAACACTGTTTTCAGTGTTGGCATCTTTTACGGTAAATTTGTCTTTCGGAGAACGACCCGTATATTTTCCTGTGCTTACAGATAAAGCCCCCATATCGGTAATGGTACCTTGTCCTAATTCTACAGTTTTTTGACTCAATAATTCAGGCGATAAATTCCAATGAACAATGGATGGATAAATGCCTAATTCTGCTAAATCAGCAGATTGATTTTTAATTCCGTATTCTTGCATTTTTAAAATTTTTTTGAAGTTGCAAAGATACTACTAGGAAATAGAATATAATTAAAATTTATTTTTCTTTTCACTTTTTTTTTATGATATTCTACCAAATGATATAAATATTTAGTCGAAATAATAAAGTAAAAGTAATCAAAAAATGGATTTGAAGTTAATAGATGATTCTATATGAATTTTAGCTGTTGAATATACTACCAAAATGAAATTCAAACTAGTCCAATCATTATCAATAAATATCATTTTGATTTAATCATGCTAATAAGATTGTCAATTAGAATAATTTTTAAATTTCAAAATAATTTTTGTGATGAAATTTAACCGATGCGTATGATTTGTGTAAGCTATAGCTGTTTGGAAAACAGTAACGATAATCCCACCTAACGCATACAGCATAATATAATACCAATGATAATACCATTCAAAAACTAAGTAAACACTCAATAATGAAATAAGAATTGATAATATAAATATTCCCCAAATTGTTTTCTTAATTCCAAACTTCTTCATAATGACACGTGCGAATTTATTTTCTTCCTGATTAATATGAGTTATTTGAATTGATGTTGTGTAACAATCAAAGAATTTTGAAATAATAATAAATGTAAATGTGAGCCAAATAATAATACTTCCCATTCATTGTTTTTTAACTCAAAATGATACAATTAGTTTCACTCAAAATAGGAATTCTAAACATTGTGATTCTAATGTCAGCAGTGTGTTTGATGAAATGAAGAATGGCTATGAGATTGAAAATCTTGTACAACAATCTTCAATCTCACTCCCTTTAATTAATCTGCAATTGGTGCTGCTAATGAATCGTGACCGGAATTAGGATGTTCTGTATTGCTAGCTGTGTTTTTGTCTTTACAACAAGGTTTTTCGCAAGTGCCATTTTCACAAGCATCTCCACATTCTTTTTCACACTCATCGCTTTTGCATGATTCATGTCCTTTAGTGTTTTTTTCTTTACTACAACAAGAAGCACTTCCACCAGATACATTTTCCATATTTAGTTCAATGGTATGCATTTTCTCCATTCTATTTTTTTGAATATTATCAGCATGTAAGTCCGCTAAGGTAGGGGCGATTACAAGTGAAACAATACTCATTAATTTAATCAAGATATTCATAGATGGTCCTGATGTATCTTTAAAAGGATCTCCAACTGTATCACCAGTTACTGAGGCTTTATGTGGTTCTGATTTTTTATAATATATTTCTCCATTAATTTCGACTCCTTTTTCAAAAGATTTTTTGGCATTATCCCAAGCTCCTCCTGCATTATTTTGAAACATTCCCATCAATACACCACTAACTGTAGCACCTGCAAGAAAACCTCCTAGTACTTCTGGTCCTAAAAGAAATCCGATGATAACTGGAGAAACAATGGCAATTGCACCTGGTAACATCATTTTTTTAATTGAGGCATCTGTTGAAATCGCTACGCATTTTTCATATTCAGGTTTTCCTTTTCCTTCTAAGATACCTGGAATTTCTCTAAATTGTCGTCTTACTTCTTCAACCATTGCCATCGCGGCTTTTCCTACGGCAGTAATCGCTAGTGATGAGAATATAAAAGGAATCATAGCCCCAACGAATAGACCAGCTAGCACATCAGCTCTATAAATATCAATTCCATCAATTTTTGCAATTCCAACGAAAGCAGCAAAAAGAGCCAAAGCTGTTAAGGCAGCTGATGCTATTGCGAAACCTTTACCAGTTGCAGCCGTGGTGTTTCCTACTGCATCTAAAATATCTGTTTTTTCACGCACTTCACTAGGTAGTTCACTCATTTCTGCAATTCCCCCTGCATTGTCTGCAATAGGTCCAAAAGCATCAATGGCTAGTTGCATGGCTGTAGTTGCCATCATACCTGCAGCAGCGATTGCCACGCCATATAATCCTGCACATAAATAGGAACCATATATACCGCCAGCTAATACTAAAATCGGTAATAATGTTGATTCCATTCCTACAGATAAACCTCCAATAATGTTTGTTGCATGACCGGTAGAGCTTTGTTTTACGATACTTAACACAGGTCTTTTACCCATGGCTGTATAATACTCTGTAATAATACTCATTAATGTACCAACGATTAGCCCTACAATAATGGCTCCATACACACCCATGTTTGTAAATACAAATCCTCTTAGTTCCATTTCATCAGGTAATACCAAAGTTACTAGGAAGTATGAGGCAATAGCCGTTAACACAATAGAGCCCCAGTTTCCCATATTTAAAGCACTTTGAACTTTGTTTACACTTAAACCTGCGTTTTCTCCAATTCTCACAAAAAAAGTTCCAATTATAGAAAATAAAATGCCAAAACCTGCGATTAACATTGGTAATAAAATAGGTGCTAATCCGCCAAATTGGTCTTCACTAATTGTTTCACGACCTAAAACCATGGTTGCTAACACTGTTGCTACATAAGAACCAAACAAATCAGCTCCCATACCTGCAACATCACCCACATTATCACCCACATTATCCGCTATGGTGGCAGGATTACGAGGATCATCCTCTGGAATACCCGCTTCTACTTTTCCTACTAAGTCAGCTCCTACATCGGCTGCTTTTGTATAAATTCCACCTCCAACACGTGCAAACAATGCAATGCTTTCAGCTCCTAATGAAAAACCAGTCAACACTTCAATGGCTCTTTCCATTTCAACAGAATCTACTGAAGCATCTGGTGCAAAAATTTGTTTTAATATAATAAATAATGAACCTAAACCTAATACAGCAAGCCCTGCAACGCCCATGCCCATCACTGAACCTCCGGTAAAAGAAACTTTCAAAGCTTTACTCAAACTTGTTTTGGCTGCTTCTGCTGTTCTTACATTTGATTTGGTTGCAATTTTCATTCCAATAAAACCAGCCAATGCACTGAACACTGCACCAAACACAAATGCCAATGCAATGCTCCAATGTGAATTATGATTACTTGCTCCCATTATACCTAATAGTATTGCTGCAATCGCAACGAAATACATAAGGACTTTATATTCTGCTTTCAAAAAACGCCATTGCTCCGTTTGCAATGTGTCCTGATATTTCTTTCATACGGTCGTTACCACTAGGTTGTTTTGACACCCAAGAACTTTGAATAAAAGTGTACAATAATGCTAAAATGCCAAATGCAGGTACTAAATAGAATAAATAATTCATTATATTTTTATATTTAAAATTTAAAAGGTTGCAAAATTAACAAAAATACTCAAAGTTTGAAATTTTTATTTCATATTTATACTAATTAAAATTAAAATTATTATAGA
>LNFQ01000069.1 GCA_001567165.1 Bacteroidetes bacterium OLB11 | reverse complement strand
TTTGAACAACAACATGAAAAGATAAAAAAAAGCACTAAGTTTTTTTCACTTTTGACCTCTAACGGAAAACGAGAAGATAAAATACGATTTTTCTGAACGATAATTTCTTTGCAAAGCATCGTTTTGGACAGAACTAAAACCCGAAGAACCTAATTTCTTTTTTGTAAACAAAAATTTTTACTGGACAAAAAAGAATATGAGAATGGGTTTAAAGTTGATGAGCTGTTTATGATAAATAATTCTGGATTGGCAACGGAATTTGACGATTTATCTATCAAAGAAACAAAAAAAGAAGCCGAACTCTTATTAAAGAATTTACAAACATTAAACGCAAATGAAATTTTTAAATAGATATGCTCTGGATTTGAGAAAAAAAAACGAAAGTTGAGAATGCGATTAATGATGTTAGTAGAAATACACCTAAGGTTACAATAATAGATTATCGTCCTTTTGATCATAGATTTACTATATATACAGGTGTCTCAAATGGGATAATGGGAAGACCTAGAAATGGCGTTATGCAACATATGCTGAAAGACAACTTGGCATTATTGACTTGCAGACAACAAACTTCATTTGATTTTCAACACGTTTTTATAACGAAATCAATTTCTGAAAGGTAATTCAGTGTCTTTGCAAACTGGAGAGGTTAATTTACATTTTTCCCCTTTATCTTTATCCCGAGTCTCCATTAGGAGCAGAAACGGAGCGAGTTCCGAATTTGAATATGGAAATTGTGGAGCGAATAGGTGCTAAAAATTTTCTTGTATTTTTACCCTGAAGAACCTGATTACAACAGCAATGACACAGTAGAAACAAATCAGTTTTATCCTAAGGACATTTTAGACTACATCTATGCCGTTTTGCATTCGCCTACTTACAGAGAAACCTACAAAGAATTTCTGAAAATAGATTTTCCAAGAGTGCCTTATCCAAACGACCAAGACACATTTTGGCAATTGGTAAACTTGGGTGGAGAATTAAGACATATTCATTTGCTGGAAAGTCCAAAAGTTGAAAAATACATTACTCAATATCCAATTGCAGGAGATAATGTTGTAGGTAAACTAAAATACGAAAACGGAAAAGTTTTCATCAACGAAACCCAATATTTTGATAATGTTCCGCAAGTGGCTTGGGAGTTTTACATTGGAGGTTATCAACCTGCCCAAAAATGGCTCAAAGACCGAAAAGACCGAACTTTAGGTTTTGAAGATATTCTACACTACCAAAAAATCATTGTGGCATTGACTGAAACGGATAGGTTGATGAAAGAGATTGATAAAATAGAAATCGAAAGATAAGTAGCTTTGCAGAAACACAAATTTTCATGAAAACATATTCTCCAAAACACTCAACAGAACTTCATTTCTCGAAATCAATACAATAAAACTTAGAAGATTCCTGTACGCGAAAATACATTTCAAATTCCTTGGCAGTTTTTCATTTTCTTGGTCGGTATGACAGTTTATGGCATAATACTGAAAAATAGTTGGTAAAATCAGCTGAAATGTAATACTGTAAAGAATTATAGCGAAGTTTGATGAAACACGTTTCATCAAACTTTTTTAATTATCAGAATATGGCAAAAAAAACGCTGTTGGTCATGTGGATTTTTGGAGGTTATTTGTTGGGGAAAACAGCAAGGGAAGCAAAGATATAAATGCAAGAATTGTGGTATTTATTTCACCGATAATCGACCGGAACAAAAGATTAATAATCGATTTTCTTGGTTCAAAAAATGGGTATTGGAAAGGCAAACTTTTAAAACCCTTTGTCGAGAAAGTGGCTATTCCAAAGACACCCTCCAAAGGACATTTTATACACTTTTAGAAAGAGCTCCTAAAATTAAAATCATTAAAAGAGAAAAGGTAAATTTGAGAATGGATGCTACCTATTTTTCTCAATTCTGTCTTGTGGCTTATCAAGATGATTTTGATGGATATACTCAGCTCATCAGATTTACAGATGGGGAACATTTTGAAGAAATAAAAGAAGATATCGACAACCTAATACGACTTGGGATTCAAATAGAAAGTATCACCTCAGATGGGCATAAAAGTGTATTGAAAGCAATTAAAAAATCAGCTCCTGATATTGTTGTTCAAAGATGTCTGGTACATATCCAAAGAATGTGCCTGGTGTGGCTTACACGCTATCCTAAGCATTCTTCTGGTCAAGAACTTAGACGCTTAGTTTTATTGCTACTTAAAATAAAAACAGAGAATGATAAACTTTTCTGGATACAAGAATTAGAGCATTGGTACAATAGGCATAAAGACTATATTTCGGAAAAAACTTTTAATGAGCAGACAGGAAGATATTGGTACAAACATAAGCTAGTAAGACGCTCCTATTTTACCATAAAAAGAGCTTTGCCAAATATGTTTCATTATCTACAAAATCCCAAAATACCAAGTACCACAAATGGAATTGAAGGCTACTTTAGCCACCTTAAAAATCACTTAGATATACATCGAGGGCTAAGCCTTAAAAACAGAATAAATTTTATAAAATGGTACATCTATTTCTCAAATAAGAAGTAGGTTTTTTTAAGCCATTTAACTTACCAAAGAATGAATAAAAAAGGGCGACAATTTTGCCGCCCCATTCTTCGTATAAGTATCAATCTTATTGCTGATAGGTTGCTCCTCAGCAGAGCCTATTTCCTCTTCAGATTGACATCGCATTATAAGAATTTTTTTTGAATAATCCACCAACTATTTTTCAGTACATTGCCCAATTAATAAATTGTAAAGCATTGATTGGGCTGGCATTTTGTCAAATATTCTGATGATGCATATTATCACAGATTGGAGCAGGAGGCAAGAGCAAAAAAATAGGATTGTGGAGCGATCCCAATGCACAAGCACCTTGGGATTGGCGTAAAGAAAGAAGAAACAAATCTAAATACAAAAGCAAATAACTTTTCCTACAAAAACTCAA
>LNFQ01000068.1 GCA_001567165.1 Bacteroidetes bacterium OLB11 | reverse complement strand
AATTAAGTATGGAAATGAGTGGTTAATGATATCGATCCTTTGGAACAGGAGTATATTGATGATTTTAATCATTATATGAATACCATTTTTAAATATATACCTGTAGCTGTTGAAGAAGTAATCGGATTGAAAGTTCCTTTAAACAATAATGCTGGTATTTACTTTGAAGTAGGTTATTCAAAAGCGATTGCTCAAGTTGGTTTCTATGCTAAGCTAGGAAGCCCTAAGGGCTATAATAGCGACAATTGGAAATGGTATTAATCTTGAAAAATGAGGATAGATAAAGATGTTATTTATAATCTATCGGTATTTTTATCAGATATAAATGTGTTTCGTACTAAAAAAAGTTTACAGGTTAGAGATTAAACCCTGTTATGAGTTTACAGTTGTTTTTTAGTCCTGAAATGACGTTACTTTTCTTGTCCATTTTTACATGTTTTTGTGTAAACCTATTTTAGGACAAGACACTGATTATCAAGTTTGAAATATTATATTTTGGAAATAAGAAATCAAAGCACATTTAATAGGTTTTGGATTCGCTGAATCGTTTTTTCAGAGCCTAATAATTCTGCGATATGAAAAACGGATGGGCCATATTTGCCTCCTACAAGCATAATTCGAAAAGGCATTTGTAGTTCACCTATTTTGATATTATGATCTGCTGCGAGATTTTTAAATTGTGTTTCAACGTGCGTCGCAGACCACTCTTCTGTGTTTTTCAATGTGCTAATGAGTTGTTGAAAGAAATGGAGTTTTGCATCATTCCATTTGGGTTTCACAGCCTCAACATCAAAGGTAGTCGGTGTTTGAAAGAAATAAATTCCTTGCATTATAAAGTCATTCAATAAGTGGCATCTTTCCTTCACAAGTGAAATCACTTCAAGCAGCTTATTTTCAGATTCAATTTTGATTTGGTTTGCATCATACAGATTTTTGACTGTATTTAATAAATGTTTTGGTTCTGATTTTTTGATCCATTCATGGTTAATCCATTTTGCCTTTTCGTAATCAAATTTTGCGCCTCCTTTATGTACTTTTTCAATAGCAAATTGTTCAATCAATTCTTCTTTGCTAAAAATCTCTTGTTCGAGTCCGCTACTCCAACCCAGTAAGGCTAAGAGGTTAATAAATGCTTCGGGTAAAAAACCAATTTCTTTAAACCCAATTGATTTTTCGCTTGTTTCAGGATTTGTCCAATTCATTGCAAACACCGGAAATCCAAGGCGTTCACCATCACGTTTGCTCAATTTTCCATTTCCATCTGGTTTCAAAATTAAAGGGAGATGAGCCCATTGAGGCATATCATTTTGCCACCCTAAATATTCCCAAAGTAAAATATGAATAGGAGCACTAGGCAGCCATTCTTCACCTCTAAACGCATGGGTAATTTTCATTAAATAATCATCCACAACCACTGCCAAATGATAAGTAGGCATCCCATCGGCTTTCAAAAGAACTTTATCATCCAATAAATGACTTTCGTTTGAAATTTCACCTCTGATTAAATCTTTAAATTGAATTGTTCGATTTGATGGAATCAGTAAGCGAATGACATAAGGCGTATTATTTTGTAATAATGTTTGCGTTTCTTCTGCATTCAAGCTCAGTGAGTTTTTCATTTTCATGCGAACATGAAGATCGTATTGAGGTGAAGGGTTTGAATCTGTTTTATATTTCGAACGCATTTCTTCCAATTCAGCAGGGGTGTCAAAAGCGTAATAAGCATGCCCAGTTTCAACTAATTGTAGTGCATATTTTTTATAAATTTCTTTTCGTTCGCTTTGACGATATGGAGCATACTCACCTTGATGAAAAGGAGATTCGTCGGGCGAAATTCCACACCAATCTAGACAGTTTAAAATATATTCTTCTGCACCTTCTACAAATCTGTTTTGGTCGGTGTCTTCAATTCTTAATATAAATTTTCCTTGATGTTTTTTGGCAAACAAGTAACTAAAAAGTGCGGTTCTAACTCCTCCTAAGTGTAAGCCTCCGGTGGGACTTGGTGCAAATCGAGTTCTTACAGTCATAATGTTTTTTGCAAAAGTAGTTTTATTTAAAATTAAAAAAAATTACTTATCTGAATTTTTATTTTTGAGAATAATTTGAATGTTTAAAATATATTTGTGTTACACACCATGCGATTTATTATTGTTTTACTTACGATTTTGATTTGTAAAGAGGTTTCTGCGCAGTCTAATAAAGATTCTTTGTACAAACACGTTTCTGTTTTATCTTTACAATATGCCTCCAAAAACTCGACCCATCAATTAAATCTTTTAAAAGTTTCAGATTATATCAAAACTAATTTTGAACATTACTCTACTAAAGTTTATTCTCAACGTTTTGATTTTGGAAATAATATTTATAAAAATATTATAACCTCCATCGGTCCCGACACAGGTTACCGTATCATTGTTGGAGCAAGCTATGACATGGTTGGAAATTTACCAAGTGCTGATGCAAATGCGAGCGGGGTGGCTGGTATGATTGAATTGGTTCGTATTCTTTCTAAAATTAAAAATTTACCTTATCGGATTGATTTTGTTGCTTTCGCAAAAGGAGTTCAATACACTTCAAACATTGAGCAGACGGGAAGCTATCTTCATGCAAAATCCTTGTTTGAAAATAATGTAAAAGTGTTAGGAATGATTAATTTGAATAGTATTGGTTATTTTTCAAATAATAAGAAATCACAGAGCTATCCTATGTCTTATTATAAATTGCTGTATGGAACAAAAGGAAATTTTATCAGTATATATTTAAAATCTCAAGGCGGAACGTTTGCAAATGTATTTAGAGATTTTTGTAAATTGTATGCTAGAAATGTGAGAATAATAGCTTTTAAACCTCTTTCAAAAATGAACACATTAGCAAGAGGCGATCAAGAGAGTTATCAAAAATTTGGCTACTCTTCATTAAAGATTACGAACACCGCTCAATATCGAAATAAAAATTATCTTCAAAATACAGACCTCCCTGAAACTCTTGATTATGATAAGATGTGTGTTGTTGTCAATATGCTTTATGAAAGTTTAAAACGATTCAAGTTATGAGAAATTATTTAATCAAAACTCCCATTATCTTAAAGGCTCTTTACAACCGATGTATATGGCACATCAAAGACAATGCCAACAGTGTTTATGTTACTTTCGATGACGGTCCCCATCCTAAAGCAACCCCATTTATTTTAGAGCAATTAAAAAAATTTAATGCAAAAGCTACCTTTTTTTGTATAGGAAAAAATGTAGCTGAATATCCCGAAATTTTTCAACAAATTATTGATGAGGGGCATGCTGTTGGGAATCATACATATAATCATTTGAATGGTTGGAAAACAAATAATTTTACTTATTTTAAAAACATAAACAAAGCACATCAACTGATTCAATCCAATATTTTCAGACCACCTTATGGTCGCATCACACACGCCCAAGCAGTAGGAATTGAAAAACTTTTTCCTAAAATGAAAATTATTATGTGGGATGTGCTTAGTGGTGATTTTGACTTAGAATTATCACCCCACGAGTGTTATCAAAACGTGATTGAAACCGCTGTCCCCGGCTCTATCATTGTATTTCATGATAGTGACAAAGCTTGGGACCGAATGAAATATGCTCTTCCAAAATTTTTGGAATATGCAACAGAACAAAATTGGAAGTTTAAAAAAATAAATTTATAGCTTTGATTTTTTATCACTCATCACACTATGACTTTTATAGATACGCATACTCATCTTTATGATGAACAATTTGACCAAGATAGAAATAGCATTATCGAAAAAGCAATCGATCATCATATCCAAAAAATGTATATGCCCAATTGTGATTCAAATACGATTGAAGGTATGTTGAGTCTTGAAATGCAATTTCCTAATCATTGTGTTCCGATGATGGGGCTGCACCCTTGCTACGTGAAAGAAGGTTACAAATCAGAATTGAAAATTATTGAAGATTGGCTAGCCAAAAGATTTTTTGTTGCAGTTGGTGAAATTGGTTTAGATTACTATTGGGACACTAGTTTTAAAAAAGAGCAAATAGAATGTTTTCGATTTCAAATTGAATTAGCATTACATTATCACCGCCCGATCGTTATTCACATGAGAGAATCTACCAATGATACAATTCATATCGTGAAAGAATACTCCTCAAAAGGATTGCGAGCTATCTTCCACTGCTTTTCGGGTAGTTATGAAACGGCAAAACAAATAGTGGATATGGGGCATTATCTTGGAATTGGTGGTGTTCTTACTTTTAAAAAAGCAGGCCTTGCAAATGTGCTTAGCAACATTGATTTAAAACACTTAATTTTAGAAACCGATTCTCCTTACTTAGCACCAACACCCTATAGAGGTAAAAGAAATGAATCGAGTTATCTTATCGCTGTAGCTCAAAAATTGGCAGAAGTGAAAATGGTAACATTAGAAGAAATTGCAGATGTAACAACGAAAAATGCAGAATTAATTTTTGCTTAAAATAATAAGATATCTTAAACACTTTTTCAACCGATAAACATTTATAATGTCACCAAATATTTTATTCTGTTGAAATAAACACCAACTTTTTTGTTATCTTCGTCGTAAAATTATCAATTTATGAAACATTATTTATTACTCTTTTTATTATCTCTCAGTCTCAACAGCTATTCCACTGACAAAATAAATCTCTCACGAGATATCAGCAAAGAAAACGTTCCTTCGGGTAATACTTTTCAATATCCGCAAACCATTCAATCAAAATTTGTAGAAATTGATTTCTCTGTTCTAGATGAAAATTCGATTTTTCATCTAGATTTATTTAATGGAAATTTTATTGAAGTAAAATTTGCTAAATTTTATGAATATAAAATTGGTTCTAACTCTTGGTATGCAAAAAGTATTCATGGAGTAGGAGATGCCATTTTTAGTTTTTTAGACGGATATGTTAATGGGATTGTAGTTGATGATTTTGGAAAAAAATATCTATTTCAACAAATCAATAAAACTAACTACTTTAAGATATCAGAAGTAAGTGTAGAATCTCTTAATGAATCAAAAGATGGCTCTTTAGATTATATTGAAGTTGACAGTAAAAACAAAAAAAGCAGAGCCAATGCTAATGTCTGTGATATAGCCACAACTTGCCCTGGAAATAGCGTCATTGACATTATGGTTTTAGGAACCAACAACGCAATTGCAAACGGAGGAGGAAATGTTCCGGCGTTTGTTACAAATGTGACTACTGCAATCACACAAATGAATACTGCTTATACAAATAGTGGCGGCACTAACTTAACTTTCAATTTAGTACATTGTGATAATTTCGTTTTTACAGAATCTGCTGATCCTGGTGATGATTTAGCCAGCTTCGCAGCCAACCCAGCTGTGCAAGCATTAAGAGATGCTCATTATGCAGACCTAGTTGGTTTATGGGTAGGTTCAAATAGTTATGCTGGAGTTTGTGGAATTGGATATCTAAACACAAATCCAACTAACTATTCTAACAGTGCTGCCTATACCGTAACTGATTATAATTGTGGTATGACAAACTTAACTTTTGCTCATGAATGCGGTCACAATATGGGATTGCGTCATGATCGATATGTTGACAATAGCTCTACTCCTTGTGCTCATCATCATGGCTACACAAATGCAACTGTGATTCCCGGTGGTATTCCTGTAGATGGACGTTGGAGAACAATTATGGCTTATAACAACGAATGTGTAGCTAATGGATTTAATTGCACTCGTCTAGCTCGTTGGGCAAATCCTAATTTAAATTATTTAGGAGATCCAACAGGAGTTGCAATTGGAAATCCAAATAGTGCAGATGAAATTTATGGATTTGAACGTTTTAGATGTGTTGTTGAAAATTTTAAAATAGCTCCTATTCCGACACCCGTTCACTTGATTTCTTTCAACTCTTCTAAAATTAACAATGATATCCATTTAACTTGGGAAACTTCTCAAGAAGAAAATATGAATGGATATGAAGTTGAAATGAAAACTACTTTAGTTAGTGAATTTTCTAAAATTCAATTTGTAAAAAGTGAAAATAATAAAAGCACAACTCGATATCAATATAACCTGGCTCATTTAAATAATGGAACCTATTATTTTCGTTTAAAAATGCTTGACTTAGATGGAAAATATCAATATAGCGAAATTATAAAAGAAGAAATTAGTAGTCAATCTTTCTCTCATCTTATTTATCCAAATCCAGTTGAAAACGAAATGACCATTTCACTAAATTCTCCTATCTCACAAAATATGAAAATCGCAGTATATGATTTATTAGGAAATAAAATATTAGATGTTTATAATCAAAAAATTGAATTAGGACAAACCAATATTGTTGTCAATACATCTGGATTATCAAGTGGGTTTTATTTCTGTCAATTTGAAGGAAGTATGAATAAAGCTCAAACAAAAATAATTATCAAGTAATCGATAAAAGTAATACCAACTAATCTATACAAGATGAAGTAAATTTTTACTTTCCATTTTTCTTGTATGGTCTCTAGAATCTTGATATAGCTCACATATCGCTCTTCCGAAACAATCCCCTTTTGAACCGCCTCTTTTATCGCACAAGAAGGCTCATTAATATGCAAACAATTATTAAACTTACAATGAGTCAATATTGATTTCATCTCTGGGAAATAGCCACTCAATTCAACTCTACTAACATCCACAATTCCTAATTCCTTAATTCCCGGCGTGTCGATTATCTGACCATTCAGATTGACTACATCAAACATCTCAGCCGAAGTAGTGGTATGCATCCCTTTTCCACTCCACTCCGACACCGATTGTGTGACCAAATTTTTATCAGGAATAATTTTATTTATCAATGTCGATTTCCCAACTCCACTGTGTCCCGTCAGTAAACTCACTTTGTTTTTTAACAATTCTTCGAACTGCTCAATGCCCTCATTTTTTTCTGCTGAAATAAAATAAACATCATAGCCAATTTGGGTATAAATATTTTCTATGTAATGAAAATAGGCAATTTCATCTTCAACTAAAATATCCTTTTTATTAAAAACAAGAATCGCTTTTAGATGATACACTTCACATGAAACTAAAAAACGATCAATGAAGCCAAGGGAAGTTTTAGGATCTTTCAATGTGGCTATTAATATGCTTTGGTCAAGATTTGAAGCAACAATATTTTTTTGATTTTTATTGTGAGGTGAACTACGAACTAAGTAGTTTTTTCGTTTATGAATTTGATGAATAATTAAGGTATTTTCAAAATCACTCTCAATGCTTGCATCTACAACATCTCCTACAGCTATTGGGTTTGAAGAAGTAATCTCTTTATCAATTTTCAACTTTCCTTTTATTCGAGCATTCCAAAAAACGACCATCTTCGGCTTTACAGATATACCATGTTCCTGTTGATTTATAAATGATGGCTTTTAGCAAACGATATTTTTTTTTCAAAGATAATAATCTTCAAATTGAAAGCTATTTTTTCAATCGACTATTTTACATTCATTTCAATAATTTACTCATTTTTTTATTTTAAGTATGAAGCATTTTTGAACAAACTAAAAATTGATACTAAATTCGCAAACGAATCATATTATATAAAAATTTGTTAGACATACAATCCATATCAAAATACTTTTCATTAGTAAAATTTAGTCATACCATATTTGCAATGCCTTTTGCAATGATTGGCTTTTCGCTAGCAGTATTAAACAAGTGGGAACTTCGCTTTCTCGATTCCAATATGTCAGGTGAATTGTCATTCCATAAATTTCAAATTATCAAACTACTTATTCTTGTTATTCTCTGTATGATTTTTGCACGAAATGCTGCTATGGCCTTCAATCGGTATATTGATGAAAAATTTGATAAACTCAATCCACGAACAGCCATTCGAGAAATTCCAGCTGGAATCATTTCCAAACAAAATGCTTTTTTATTTGTTTTGATTAATAGCATTTTGTTTATCGTCGTTACTTATTTTATCAACTCATTATGTTTTTATCTTTCACCAATTGCATTATTTGTCATCCTATTTTATAGTTACACCAAAACGCTTCACCCCCTTGTGCCATTTGGTACTCGGATTAGGGCTTTCGTTAGCACCAATTGGAGCTTATATTTCAGTTACCAATCAATTTCATATTCTCCCCATTTTATTTTCATTAACTGTGTTGACTTGGGTAAGTGGATTTGATATTTTGTATTCATTACAAGATGAAGACTTTGATAGAGAACATCATTTAAAATCAATACCAGTGCTACTTGGGAGAAAAAATGCTTTATTCACTTCACGCATTCTTCATTTTATTTCAGCGATGGTTGTCTTGATGATTGGTATGATATATTTACCTTTTGCTCTTTACTATATTGCTGCTAGTATTTTTATTTTTTTACTCATTTACCAACACACATTAGTCAAAGTAAATGACATCAGTAAAGTCAATATTGCATTTGCTACCACAAATGGAATTGCAAGCGTAGCCTATTCTATTTTTGTCATTTTATCATTATACTTTACCTTTTTAATTTTTTAAAAAATGGCAAGAATTTTATCAATCGATTATGGAAAAAAAAGAACAGGTATTGCAGTCACCGATCCATTGCAAATCATTGCCAATGGGCTGACTACCGTTGAAACTCATCAACTTATTTCATTTTTAAAACAATATTTCCAAAAAGAGAAAGTAGAAAAAGTAATTATCGGAATGCCGAAATCTTTAAAAAATGAAGCAACCGATGCCACGCCACTTGTTCTTCAATTTATTGAGCTTTTTAAAAAAGAATTTCCAAAAATGCTTATTATTCCTGTGGATGAACGTTATACTTCAAAACTAGCCTTCAGGACGGTGATAGACTTAGGTTTGAAGAAAAAAGACAGACAAGATAAAGCTCGAATTGATGAAATTAGTGCTACTATTTTATTACAATCATTTATGGAAAGTCCGTCTTTTTGAATCATATTTTTAAATATCTAAAAAATGAAAAGACCATTACTGATTTTGACTCTCATAAGCATTGTGATTCTTTCTTTTATGAAACCTCAAAAAATAACCTATCGCACGATTTATATTGACAGCCAAAAAATGAATTGTCAATGTCATGACACACTTCAAACCTGCTTCCGCTATACCTTTAACAAAAAAACTCCTTATAGAACTTTGTTTACAAAATCTTTAAAATTTGATTATAAAGAAGGGTACGAATACAAAATAAAAGTGAAAGTGTTGAAAGAAGCAACAGAAGCAACCCAATATCAAGAAGATTATCAATTTGTACAAATCATTTCAAAAATTAAAAAAAGAAATCTGATGCCAAGTAATGAAGAGCAAGCACATTCAATTTCTATTTTTAATCAGTGGATTTTAGAATCTTTTCCTAAAGAAAATCATCTCGAAAAACCGATAGAAAAAAGTAGCTATTTTACAATCAACAAAGAAAATAATGAAATTAATGGTAACACAGGATGTAATTCATTTGGTGGTGGTGTCAACATTCAAGGCAATAAAATAACTTTTATAAATCTTTTTCAAACTGAAAGATATTGTGAAGAAGTAGCAGCTCAAGAACAACTTTTTATGGAACAATTAATGAAGACAAACCGCTTTATCATTAAAGGTGCAGAGTTGATGCTTTTTGAAAATGATACGCTTTTGATGACGATGGAATCCTATCGATAAGTATTACAATTCATTTTCCAGCATGTCTCCACGCAAAACACGAAATCGTTTTCTGGCTTCATTCACATAAGTACTTCCCGGATATTTCACAATTAATAATTCGTAAAGCCTCTTGGCTTCATCAATGTTTTGAAAATGGTTTTCGTAGATGAATGCTAAATTATATAAAGCATCATCAGCTAAAACATCATCGGGATATTGTGTTGTGATTTTTTGTAAATGTTTAGCAGCCTCCGAATAATCCATTTTCTTGATAGCAATTTTTGCTCTCTCCATCAAAATATCATCAAGCAAAGGATGTTGTGGATACTCACTTTCGATACTATCTAAAACACTTATTGCCTCCTCATTTTTGTTTTGAAACTCTAGCAAGTCAGCTCTAGCAAACATTAACAAAGGGTTTGCGTTGCTATCAGCTATCGGGTTATTTTCTGTTATCAAAACAGAAAGATTGAGTGCATCATTTGCAATTAACTCAGAAGTAGAAGCCTTTAGCACATCCAACTGCCCTTGTGCCCAATTGAAATCTCCTGCATAATAGGATAGTTTTGCATTTCGAAATCGTGCTTCTTCACCCAACATATCATTTTTAAATTCTTTATCAACTTGCGAATAAAGTAGCGTACTTTCCCAAATTTCATTTTGAATCAATTCATAATCTCCCATATCCAATTTGCATTGCCCTCTGAAAACAGCATTGGCTTGAGGACTCTTCACGACTTGTCTTAGCGCCTCTATTGCTTTCTCGATTTGATGAGCATAGCGTGCTTGCAATTCGGCATATTCTCGAATAGTTTCTTTTGTTTTATACGCCGGTGTCTCATCCAAAAAAAGCTCATAGGCATTCACTACTTTATTTACATCATCTTGAGTGTAATTCGGGGTGTTTTTTAATTGCTCTTTTAAACAAGTCAATTTTTCAGAAGAAGCTAATTGAAAATAAGGATTTTCCTTTCCTTTTCCAATCACAAAATCATAAGCTAACAAAGAAGATGTAAACTTTTTTTCTCTCAGAGCCATTCTCGCAAAACCCAATACCCGTCTGCCTTGTTCTTGAAATTGATTATCGATTGCTTTGATTTGTATATAAGCATTTTCATAATCATTTTGTTGAATATATAACCACGCCAACAAGTCTGGATAGGCTACAATATTTGGATTAGAAGATGCCCTTTTCATGATTCGTTTTCGAAATGATTCCAGCTTATCAGCAGTATTAAACATTTTTCTGAATGTCGCTTTGATATCATCTCCTTTGTCACTATTTGAAATATATAAATCAATCAAACTTTCAATCGCATTTTCCGAATCCCCTTTTTTATCATATAAAAACGCAAGCTCCAAGGCATATAAATAAGGGTTTTCTTTTCGTTTACTTTTTGCTTTTGAATAAATCTCAATCGCTTCATCATACATTCCAGCTTGAGCAAACAATGATGCTGTTTTTTTTATTTCAATATCATTCGATGGTGTTTGATCAATCACTTCTTTAAAAACTTTTTTTGCCTTTTTGCCCTCACCTTGTGCTTGATAAACCATGCCCAATTCAAATTGCAATCTAGAATCTTCATTATTATTTTTCAAAGATTGTTTTAAAACTTTTTCAGCCGTTTTATAATCTTTAATACCAATTAAACTTTTATTATAATCTAAAATAATTTCAATATCTTTTTCATTATATTCATACAGTTGCTTGTATGTAGTCGCCGCTTTTTCATAATCCCCCATTGACAAATATTGCTTTGCAAGATTTAAAAGTTGATCTTGTGCATTTGAATTAACCACTTGAAAAAAGCAAAACAAAATAAGAATCCACTTCTTCATAAACCCAAATATCTTACTTTTTATGATTAGACAAGATATTAATTTGCAAAACTTAATAAAAAACAATTCAAACTTTAACTTTAATGTTTTGATTTTAACGAATTATTATATCGAAAAAAGCAAGTTAGAATATTAAATTCGTGTTCTTTGAAAACTTATAAACATATTATTTGTTTTTGAAATAAAAAAGATTAAAATTAGTGTTTTGAATAGATTAATCTATTCAGAAAAATGGGGGAAGAAAAAAGAAAATATTTTATGGTTAAAATTAAAGAATCAACACAAGTTGATTTAAAAAAAGAATTACACAAAAACTTTGGATTTGATTCATTTAAAGGAGATCAAGAAAAAATTATTCAAAGTATTTTAAGCGGAAATGATACATTTGTAATCATGCCAACAGGAGGTGGCAAATCATTGTGTTATCAACTGCCGGCTCTCATACAAGAAGGTGTTGCAATCATTGTGTCGCCGCTGATTGCCTTAATGAAAAATCAAGTGGATCTTTTGCGAAGCTATAGCGACATCGAAAATGTAGCTCACTTTTTAAATTCATCACTCAATAAAGGGCAAATAAAAAAAGTAAAAGAAGATTTAGTGAAGGGGAAAACTAAAATGCTTTATGTAGCCCCCGAAACACTAACTAAGGAAGAAAATGTTGACTTTTTAAAAGAAATTAAAATTTCATTTTTTGCAGTTGATGAAGCTCACTGTATTTCTGAGTGGGGGCACGACTTTAGACCAGAGTATCGAAAAATAAGAGATATTGTAAACGAAATCAATCCTTCACTGAGTGTGATTGCACTCACCGCTACTGCTACACCTAAAGTGCAAGATGATATCATCAAAAACTTAGTATTGGTGAAGCCAAATATCTTCGTATCCTCATTTAATAGGAGCAACCTTTATTACGAAATTGTTCCAAAAGGGAAAAAAGATCAGACCGTAAAACATATTGTGAAATTTATCCACCAAAATAGAGGTAAAAGCGGAATTATTTATACCCTCAATCGGAAAACAACAGAAGACCTTGCAGAAGTGCTAAAAGCAAACGGCATCAGTGCAGTGGCCTATCACGCTGGGTTAGACGGAAAATTGAGAGCCGAAAGACAAGATCAATTTCTGATGGAAAAAGTGGATGTAATCGTTGCTACTATTGCTTTTGGAATGGGAATTGATAAGCCAGATATTCGTTTCGTCATTCACTATAACATTCCAAAATCAATCGAAAATTATTATCAAGAAACAGGAAGAGCCGGTCGTGATGGACTAGAAGGAAAATGCTTATTATATTTTTCATACAAAGATGTTCAAAAACTAGAGCACTTAATGAGAGATAAGCCCCTTACAGAACGTGAAATGGGAGGGCAACTCATTAGTGAAACAGTTGCTTACGCTGAAAGTGCCATTTGCAGAAGAAAAGTTTTACTCCATTATTTTGGTGAAGAATATAAAGAAGATACATGTAATGAAATGTGTGACAATTGCCGCCATCCGAAAGAAAAAATTGAAGTGAAAGATACTGTATTTACTGCATTAGAGACAATCAAGCAAGTCAAGGAAATGTTTGGTGTTGATTATATCATCAATGTGATTTTGGGGCGAATGAATACGCAAATTCAGGCTTATAAACATGACAAGCTGAAATGCTTTAGCATGGGGGCTCACTTCCAAATGGATGATCATTTTTGGAATTCTCTCCTAAGACAAATGATGGTGGAAGGGCTTATTCGAAAAGATATTGAGGAATATGGATTGCTGAAATTAACAGACAAAGGGAAAGCATTTTTGAAAAAACCTTACTCTTTAAAACTATCACTTAATCATAAATTTGAAGATGCAGAAGGTGATGATGATGATGTGTCTGGTCCTCAAGGAAGCAATGGTAGTGCGGCTTTAGACCCTACATTACTCAATATGCTTAAAGACTTGCGAAAACAAGTTGCAGCACAACATAAACTGCAACCCTGGATAATTTTCATGGAAAACTCTTTAGAAGAAATGGCTACAACCTATCCCACTTCACTCAAAGAACTTGAAAACATTTCGGGGGTCAGCAAAGGGAAAGCATTGAAATTTGGTAAAAAATTTGTGGAACTCATTGCACAATATGTCGAAGAAAAATGAAATCGAAAAGGTTGATGAGTTCATCATGAAAAGCGTTGTCAATAAAAGTGGATTAAAAGTATTTATCATTCAAAATATTGATAAAAAAATTCCTCTTGAAACCATTGCGAAAATGAAAAATATTGACATGGTCGATTTGTTGCAAGAAATGGAAACCATTGTATCGAGTGGTACAAAATTGAATTTGGATTATTGTATAAATGACTATGTCGATGAATATGATCAAGGTGATATGTATGATTATTTCGACAACAGTGAATCTGGTGATTTGCAAGAGGCATACGATTTACTGAAAGAGAATAATATAAGCCATGAGCAATTTAGATTGATGAGAATAAAGTATATGAGCGATTTCGCAAATTAGTCGGAAAGAGAAATAAACATTGACTTTGAATTAAATAAAAAAAAAGTTGGAATTTTGTTGAATATGTTTATTTTTGCACTCCAATCAGTAAAGGTGCGGTAGCTCAGTTGGTAGAGCAAAGGACTGAAAATCCTTGTGTCGGGGGTTCAATTCCCTCCCACACCACAAAAATCTCGATGAATGCTCATCGAGATTTTTTTTTATAATGAAATATTTTTTAAACTAAAATTACACATCCAATCCTTTATTATAAAAAAAAGTTACTTACAATTGATTGTAATCGTTTGAACAGTTTACCTCTGTCTATATTTCTAATGCTTGTTGGTATAATACCAAATTGACAATTTTTATTCAAAATCTTCGGAATAAATCAAAAACCACTTTGGTATTATTTGTGGAATATTCTCAACGATAAAACTCACAGCTGTAGCTGATGCTCTGGGCAATCAACTCTCAGTTCACTTTCATCTAGACGACTATTTAATAGTTTGCAGTAATGAATACCTTTGTTTATTTGATAATTGGCACATGTAAAACACATTCGTTGAATAGTTATAATTCCTGATTTGTTTAGGTCATAAATTAACTTTAGCAACCCATTTAGCATAATGCTTTTCTGATCTTCAGTTAATTTTTCAAGAGGTTGTTCAATAGAAGAAGCAAAAAAGGATGCTTTCTTAGCTATTTTTTTTCCTTCAACAGTAAGGGAAAGCGAAAAAACTTCTAGAGTCTAAATGATTGATTTCTTTTGTTACTAAATTTTTTGTAAATAGTACTTTCACACTATCACTAATTGTGGCTTTGGTCATATTAAACTCACTTGCCAAATAACCAATTTTGCATTTTTCTAATGAATGAAAATAGAGAAAAATCAAAATCTGTATTTGAATTGGACTTAATGAATTTTCTTTACTTTCGTTCCAAAGTAATACCCGAAACGCTTCTGATATTCGTTCTAAAGCAACTACAATTCGACTCTCAACCTTTTGGTTTTGAGTGCTTAAATTAAATGATGAATATTTCATGCTTTTTCTATATTATATAAAGTTAATCTTGACAAAATTCTAATCCTTCATTTTGACTAACTTACCTTTTCCATTCTTTTTTACAATTTTATTTTAAAAGTAAATATAAACAGAATTTGTTCTCATTTGCAATTTTCCATTTCAATAATAAAGTAGCTTTTTTTATTTCAATTTCCCATTGAAGTCTAACCTTCGCTATATGGCAAACCTCGCACTCTATTGATGTTAATGATTGACCTTGTTGTGCTTTGCTTTTTAGATAACTTTTTCCATAACCATAAATAATGTGATTGTCTTTTATTGCTTGTGGTACAATAATGTTGAAGTGGATAACACTTCCATCCTTCTTAGTTACATAAGTATCCCAAATGGCTACTTTCATTTATGTTTCGTTTTAATATGCTATAAGAGCCTATATAGATGAGATTGCCAAAGGGTTAAACGCAATTAATATTATTATTTGCTTGATAAAAAATAATAAATGCCTTGTAAAGGTATGAATCCTAATTTTACAAGGCAAATTATATTATTTTACTTTGTAAGGTAATGAAAGATTTCCACTGGCAACAGAATATACTTTATAAACACCAAGCATTGGTTTGTCGCCACTACCATGCCCTCCGTCGCCTCCTGTGTTTACTTGCATATAAACAGCAACACCGTCAAAAGAGAAGTCGGTTTTGTTGTTCATTCGATAATCAGGAACAACGACCCTAATTATGTTCCCAATAGTGATTACTTGAAACCCAGGTGAATCCATGTACATAGGCATTCCAGGATTGGTTGGAGGTAATACAACATTTGTATCTTTAGGGTCAAACTGCTTTACAGCTAAGCCTCCTTCTATACGTTTATCTTCAGTCAAAATTACCCAATGTGGATGCCAAATAATACCATCATTAGAGAAATTTTTATCAGCATTTTCGTCCCAAAGTGGTGTGTCATCAAAGTCTGGGTGTGAAGTTAATGCTAAAGCTACTATTCCTTCTGTTTCGCTAAATCCTACATCGCTTGGCATTAATGTTGTAGGAAATACATAACCTAAAACGGGGGCACCATTAAGTTGACCTGCTGGTATAGGTGTTGTTTTTCCTGCTGTTCCTTTTACAGTAATTTCCCAAATTGTTGCACCTATTTCAGCGGAATGCTTAACGCTCACTTTTTTAATTTGAAAATCGTCGTTGTTGTAGTTTCCACACTTATCACAAGCAAAGCTTTGGATAGTTATTAATGAAATTCCGAAAGAAAGAATTAAATGTTTCATTTATTTAAATATTTTTTTTTGTTTAAATAATCAGAATGTAATTGTTTGAAATTAGGAATCCTAACTAAGTTTATTAAATTTTTTTAGCCTTTAATGTCATTTATAGAAGCCCCAAAATTTAAGTGAATTACATTTCCATTTGCCATTAGTAATGCAGGAACCGATTTTACACCTGCTTTTTCAGCTTCTGCAATTCGATTTTTGTCTTCGCCTAAATGTACGATTTCTACATTGGAAGCACCAATAAGATTAATAATGTCATGTTCTGCACTGATACATACAGGACAACCTGCGTGATAAAAAATTGTTTTTGTCATTTTATTAAAAAATTTAAATTGTTATTTGGCATTATTGCCGATGCAAATATAGTAAGGAATCCTTACTGTACAAATTTTTTTTATATTTTTTTTTAAAAAATATATATAGAAATGGCAAGTATGAAAAAATTCTCTCTTCTTATCATTTGTCAATAGCCTTTATAATGAAATTGAAGTGTAGAAGTTTAATGTGTGTTTTCGTCTATTACACAAGAATAGGTTAATTAGATTGTAAAATAAATCGAATCTATTTTATTACATAAAAAAAATTATATTTTTATAGTTTCATAGTTTTTAAGAAATTAAAAAAAATGCTCAAAAAGAAATCAAAATATCGGATTATTCATTTTTAGATTAAGTCTTGGAATACTCATGTTTTTTCATGGATTTCATAAATTAATGAATGGGGTCAAAGGAATCAAAGAAATGTTGGCAGAAAAAGGCATGCCTGAATTTTTAGCTTATGGAGTTCATTTAGGAGAAACAATCGCTCCAATATTAATCATTATAGGTTATAGAACTCGTTTGGCATCATTAGCATTTAGCATTGTGATGGTTGTAGCCTTTTGGTTAGCACATTCTTCCGATTTGTTTGTTTTAACAAAATCGGGAGCATGGAAAAATGAATTAATAGCTTTATATTTATTAGGAGGTGTCGGTCTATTCTTTACTGGAGCTGGAAAATATGCAGTTTCTACTAAAAGTAAATGGGATTAAAATTTACTCAAAATATAAAATTGAATAATATTAAAAGAAGTATAATAGCATTTTAGTTAAAAGTTTACTACCAGCATCTTTCATTAGATAAATAGCCAATGAGCTCATTCACATTCAAGCAGAATCGTTGGAAATGCAGATAATAGACAACGGAGAGTTGCCTCTTTTTAATGAAGATTTAGAAAGAGATAATTCGACAAAAGCATGAATAAATTTTCGTCAATCAATGCAACAAGCAGATGGAATATTTTTAATTACACCTGAATATAATCGTTCAATACCTGGGGAGTAAAAATGCTATTTACCTGTGCTCTTGTCCTTATGGCAAAAACATTTGGCAAGGAAATCGCGAAGCTACTATTTAGTGTTGAGCTTGGTCAGTTGAGAGTATTTGGAGCTAATCAAGCAATAGTATTTATGAATGTCCCCATGATGCAACAACAAGAAGTTTGAATCTAAAATATTGCTACGCTCATTGATGAAAATAACCATTTTATTTCAACTGAAAATCTAATAACCAATTAAAAATGGCATCTTGTATTAAAAGACACAATACAGCATACTATAAACCATTTTGTTTTTTTTTAAATAGCGATGCTTGCTGTAAAGGATTTTTTTTCATTCATATATGATTGACTGAGTTCTAATTGAAAGTGGTTATTTGAAAATGATTAAATAAAAAAGGTAAAAGTTGATGAACCCTTTTACCTTTTATTTGTCGGGATGACTGGATTCGAACCAGCGACCACACGCCCCCCAGACGTGTACTCTAACCGGGCTGAGCTACATCCCGAAACGCCGCAAATCTAATTATTTTTTCAACAAAATAATAAAAAAAATAGTAACCCACACCGAAATCGTTTTTCATTTAGTACTGCTTATTTTCCTATTTTTGCACTACCTTTACCCATATCAAGTTTTGATAAAGTCTTTTATTTTAATATCATTTTAATACAACAACAAAAAAATATGATGAAGTTTTTCCCAATTTTATTAATCGCAACTTTGACATTTAACATGAGTGCAAAAAAATCCTTTGGGCAATCCAAACCCCAAAATAATCCTCTTCTAGAAAAAAAGTAATTTACAATATCAAGCTCCCCGATTTGATTTAATTAAGGATGAACATTTTGAGCCGGCCTTTGAATATGCAATTAAAATACATGATGCTGAATTAGATAAAATTATTAATAGTAAAGAAGCTCCCACTTTTGAAAACACCGTATTAGCACTCGAAAAAAAGTGGTGAAGATTTAAATAGAGCTACTTCTATTTTTTATAATTTGACAGGCTCAAATACCAATGATAAACTTCAAAAAATTGAAGAAAAATATGCACCTATTTTTTCAGCTCATAATGATAAATTATTTCTTAATTCAAAAATATATCAAAGGATAAAATCACTGAGCCTGACTCAATTTAGTGGTGAAAAAGCAAAATTGATTTCTTTCTATTTAGAACAATTTGAAATGGCCGGGGCTAATTTACCTGAAGATAAAAAGCAAATTATGAAAAATATCAATCAAGATTTAGCAACGCTCAGTACGACTTTTTCAAATAAATTATTACTTGCTCGAAAAAATGCTTCTTTGGTTTTTGATAATGCTAACGCATTAGATGGATTGGGGAAAGATGATTTAGAAGCAGCTAAAATTGCAGCTAATGAAGCAGGGCACAAAGGAGCCTATCTTATTTCGATACAAAATACTACCCAACAACCTATTTTAAAATATCTCAAAAATCGTGCTACACGTGAAGCAATCTTTAACGCCTCATGGACACGTGCCGAAAAAAATGATGCTGCTGATACTCGTGATATCATTATGCAAATGACAGCATTACGTTTGCAAAAAGCACAACTGATGGGGGCTAAAAATTTCGCAGCTTGGAAACTTTCCGATCAAGTTGCTAAAAACCCTGAAAATGCAATGAAACTTTTAGCTGAATTGGCAAAACCGGCAGTTGCTAAAGCAAAACAAGAAGCAAGCGAAATTCAAAAATTAATAGATGCACAAAAGGGAGGCTTTCAATTAAAACCTTGGGATTGGGATTTTTATGGAGAGCAAGTTAGAAAAGCAAAATATGATATTGATGAAAACATGATCAAGCCTTACTTTGAACTTAAAACAGTTTTAGAAAAAGGGGTGTTTTATGCAGCAGAAAAAATGTATGGAATTAGTTTTAAAGTGAGAAAGGATTTGCCGCTTTATCATCCTGATGTGGTGGCTTATGAGGTGTTTGATATTAACGGACAAAGCATGGCTATTTATTATTTAGATTTCTATACAAGAGATAATAAAAACGGAGGAGCATGGATGAATAATTTTGTGACACAATCGCATGTGCTGAACCAAAAACCGGTTATTGTGAATGTATTTAATTTTCAAAAACCAGCACCGGGAAAACCATCACTTATTAGCTATGATGATGTCACTACCATGTTTCATGAGTTTGGGCATACACTTCATGGACTTTTCGCAAACCAAGACTACCCAAGCCTTTCAGGAACAAGTGTCCCTAGAGACTTTGTTGAATTTCCTTCGCAAATCAATGAACATTGTGCTTTAGACCCAATGATTTTGAAAAATTATGCAATTCATTATCAAACAAAACAAGTAATACCTCAAGAATTAATTCAAAAAATTCAAAAGGCAGAAACGTTTAATAAAGGATATGAAATTACAGAATTGCTTGCAGCATCTATATTAGATATGGCATGGCATACCATCGAAAGAAAAGACCAAATTATTTCTGTTTTAGATTTTGAAAAAAATGCGTTGAATCAGTATGGGCTATTGGTAGATGAAGTGCCTACTCGATATCACACACCCTATTTTGCTCATATTTGGGGTGGGGGTTACTCAGCAGGATATTATGCATACACTTGGAGTAAAACCCTTGACTATAACGCATTTGATTACATACAAGCAAATGGTGGAATGAATAGAGGAAATGGCGAACGCTTTCGTAAACTCATTTTATCTGTTGGGAATAGTGTGGATTTAAATAAAGCTTTTGAAGAGTTTGTAGGGCATAAAATGGAGGTGGCACCTTATTTAAAATACGCTGGATTTTAATAAGTTCATTTTTCGTTATTCTTTCTTTTTTTGATTCTTATTTTTATGTTTTATCTTGTGAAAACATTTCGTTTTTAAATTATAGATGAAACTCCGTCTTTTATTTTTCATGTTTGCAATTGTTCTCGCTTCTTGTGGAACTAAAAAAGGATTTGTCAAAGAGGAAAAGAGAGAGTTAAAGGAAATTCCGATTAAGAAAAATCTTAAAAGTGAAGTGGCATTATGGTTGGGGACGCCTTACAAATATGGAGGTAATACAAGGGAGGGAGTTGATTGTTCAGGGCTGGTCAATGCTGTATATTTGAAAGTGTATGGCATCAAACTTCCACGCACATCAAAAGAAATTTTTAAACAAAGTAATCCAATTAAAACAAGTCAATTAAAAGAAGGAGATCTTATTTTTTTTGATTATGAAGGCAAAGGAGTTTCACATGTAGGCATCTATTTAGATGAAGGAAAATATGTACACGCTTCGTCATCAAAAGGAGTAATTATCTCGGAATTGAATAATCCTTATACTCAAAAAAAATTAGTGGGAGCAGGAAGAATTAGTGATAAAAAGTAAAGCGACAAACGCTTAGTTCATTGCATGAATGATTGGCAAAAATGTGTCTGCTTTGAGTGCAGCACCACCAATCAAGCCACCATCAACATCTTGGTTGCTAAAAAGTTCTTTTGCATTTTGAGCATTGCAACTTCCACCATATAGAATAGGAATTTGTTGAGCGATTTCGTTTCCATATTTTTCACTTAATAAACTTCTGATGAAGGCATGCATATCTTGTGCTTGTTGTGGACTTGCTGTTAACCCGGTGCCAATCGCCCAGATGGGTTCATAAGCAATGACAATATGCTTTGTGAGTTGCTCTGCATTTAAATGGAATAGACTAGCAGTGAGTTGTTCTGCTACGTAAGAATTTTGTGATTCATTTTTACGAATTTCTAAAGGCTCTCCACAGCAGAATAGAACTTGCATATTTTGTGAAATGAGTGTTTCCACTTTGCTTTTCAACAGTTCATTACTTTCATTTTGATATTGTCTTCTTTCAGAATGTCCAATAATGACATGAGTAGTGTTTAAATTTTGAAGCATCAATGGAGAAATTTCTCCAGTGAATGCACCTTGTAGTTTATCGCTACAATTTTGAGCACCTAAATAAACAGAGTTCACTTTGTGCTTAGAGAGTTCTTCATTCACCACATGCAGATGGGTAAATGGGACACAAAGAACTACACTATTTTTTTCATTCAATTGAAGATCGGATGTGAGTATTTGATGAGCTAAATCTTTAGCTTCTTTAATCGATAAGTTCATTTTCCAATTTGCTGCTACTATTTTTCTTCTCATGGTTTTTGTTGATTATTTAGAATTTGATTTTTTTTCGTTCATTTTATTTATGATATCGTCAGTAATATCAAGGTTTTTGTTGGCAAACAATATAGAGCCATCTTTTGAGTAGGATAAAATATAATCATATCCTTTATCTGTATTATATTCTTCGATAATGGTGTTTAAGTTATCGTGAATTTCTTTATTGAAAGCTTCTTGATCTTTTAAGTATTTACTACCTAAGTTTTGTCTTTTTAATTCTAATTCTTGTTGTTTTTGCATCAAGGATTGTTCTGCTTTTCGACCTTCATCTTCCGACAGTTCTCCTTTTTGAGCTTTTGTTTGTAGTCTGATGTATTCATTTTGTAAAGCATTTGCCATTTTTTCTAAATCGGCATCAATGTTTTTTTGTCTTTGTTCAAACTCTGCTTTTTTCTTTTTGAAATAATCATAGTTTGCCTCTAAGCTATCAATATCGACATAGGCAATTTTCCCTTCATTGACGATTGTTTCATTTCCTGATGTGTCTTTAATAATTTTAGTATGTGAAACATTTTTTGATGTTGGGCTTGAACGTAAAATAAATAATATAATAACTCCGATTAAGGCTAGAGCACTTAGAATTGTAGAAAGATGTTTCATTGAATGAGTTTAAGATTTATAAAGCAAAATTAATAGCTCAATTACTATAAAAAAGAAATTGAGCTTATAATTTAGTTAAAATAATAAATGATTTATTCTTTAGAGATAATAATGCTGCATACATTTCCTGTGTGCTGAAGCTATCGCGGGTGTTCAAATAGAAATTAATAAAATTTCCATTTACGTTGGCATAGCCACTAATCCAGTTGTTGCCGCAAGTATTTTGGTTGTGAATGATAAATGATGTTTTTTCGGGATTTACCTCAGCTTTAATAATTTTATTAGGGCAAAAAATACCTAAATTATAAATGTTCACAATATAAGGAGTGCCCGCATCAGGTGATAAAACAACGTGATAGTTGGGATTAGCCATATTGCAATCATCAACTGCAATGAAAGAGCCTGAAAATTTTTGATTCCATTTCACTTCACATTTGGTCCCTTCATATCCTTTTGGACAGTTGCATTGACCATCTACACAATTCCCTCCATTTAAGCATACGACATTTTCACAGGGTCTAATTAACGTTGTGTCATTATATTTTATTTCTTTCTTCTTGCAGGCATTCATCACTATCATAAAAAATGAAAGAAGAATAAAAGAAGAGGTGTAAAGGACAAGCTGAATTTTTTTCATGAAAGTAAAAATAATAAATATACTTTGATTTTACAAAGTTCTATTTTTAAATAATTTAATTTTTTCTCTGTTGCAAATAGTCTTCAAGACCTTTATCTTCATAATTCGTATAAAGAGAAGCCCAATGTCCTAATAATGAAAGTCCCCAAGCTGCTGTAATCCAAATGCCCCAAGGGTAAACCCAATGTTCTTTTGCCCCCTGCCCATAATACCAAAATGCCCAAATAGCTGCGTTGGCAATGAGGAATACAATTGTATGTAAAACAAATTTACTTTTTTCTCCAGATGTTGGTGTTATCTTTTTTGGCATGCGTTTAATTTATTTTAAATTATTCTTTAGGTGCAAATGTAAGTTTATTTTTTTTTACAAAACAATATCCGAACTATACAGATTTTATTTTTGATTTTTGAAATAGTTTATACTTAATTTCATAACTTTGAAAAAAATATGATTATGAAGAATAAGATGTTGATTTTATTTATTTGCTTATTTATAACCGTTGGCAATAGCTTTGCTCAAGATTTTAAAATGCCTGTATTAAGCCCTTTGGCAAAAGTGGAACAACAATTTTCTACTTCTACTATTAAAATTGAGTATAGCAGACCATCTAAAAGAGGGAGAACAGTTTTTGGTGATGTAGTACCTTATGATAAACATTGGCGAACTGGTGCTAATAGCAATACAAAACTTACTTTCGGTGAAAATGTCACCTTTGGAGGAAAAATAGTTCCAGCAGGTACTTACAGTTTATACACAATTCCTGGAGTTGAAAATTGGGTAGTGGTGTTAAATAAAAGTACAGAAAACTGGGGGAATGCAGGATACAATGCCGACAATGATTTATTGAGAATTGATGTTCGCCCTATTCAGAAAAAAGAGATTACAGAAACATTTACTATCGAACTTTCAAAAATGACTCCTAACTCATGTGTTATGGAGCTTTCATGGGATCAAGTATTAATTCCAATCAAAATTGAAGCAGACAATAAAGAAAGAATATTTTCATATTTAGAGAAAGAATTGAATGGCGAAAAGCTCCTTACCAACAAGCAGCTAATTATTATTTAGAACAAAATTATAAATTAAATGAAGCACTAGTCTATGCTGATAAAGCTATTGAATCCAATAATAAAGCCTATTGGCTTTATTGGACTAAAGCGAGAATTTTAGCTAAATTAAACAAAAAAAGTGAAGCACTCGAAGCCGCACAAGTCGCTGTTGACCTTACTAAAGGCACAGACAGTGAACAAGAATATTTGAAAAATTATAAAAAACTAAAAGAAGAACTTAAGTAGCAAAATATGAACAAGACGCATTTGGTAATAGGCTCGTTATGTTTTTTATTACAATCGTGTTATAACTACGGTCCCACACATACACCCTACGAAGTTAAACCCCAAAAACATAACCTATCACCACCACCAACCAAGATTGTAGCTGCTCCTCTAACTAAAAATGAGTATATCAATAAAGCCTACAAGGAATTTAAATCTAGCCTACAAGAAGCAGAAGTTGATTTAATCAATGATAGTATCAAAATATTGTTTCCCAAAAATATTTTATATAACCCAAAAGAGGAATCACCTTCTTCCGATTATATGTATCCTTTGGAAAAATTGAGCCGATTATTAAAAAAATATACCAAAACAAATATTATCATCGCCGGGCATACCGATAATAAGGGGAAACAAGAAATGAACCGAGCTATTTCTCAAAATAGGGCTGATAAAATTAAAACGATTCTCATCGATTTTGGGTGTTTTGCCGATCGCTTTAAAACTTTTGGAATGGGAGATATTAGCCCAATAGCTGATAATGCTACAGAAGAGGGTAGAACAATAAATAGACGTGTCGAATTTATTGTTTTATATCGCGATGAAAAATAAATATAACATACATTGAAAAATTTGTATAAATTCAATTATATTTGTTTCATATTGAACGAACTCAAAAATGAAAAATAGTATAAGAATCATAGCTATATCTTTAATGCTCTTCTTCTTTTATTCTTGTAAAAAAGAAAAAAGCACCGACACGCCTGCCCCTAAAGAACGCAAAGAAGCTGTAATTGTCGCTACAAATAACAGTACACTCATTAGTTATGATGCAAATAATGGTTCAAAAATATGGGAAGCTATATTACAAGGAAGTTGTGTTGGCACACCGGTATTGCATCAAAAAAGAGTATATGTACACACGAATCAAGGTAAATTATATTCAATCAATATTTTAACCGGAAATATCGAAAAAACATTTTCAACACCGTTTGGGTCAAGTCCTTTTTCAATTCTAGCCAGTGATGATAAACTGTTTTTATCATCTGATAAATTATATTGCATTGATACAAACTTTAATCAATTGTGGGATTACAATGGAGGCACAGACTGTAGTAGTTCGCCTCAATTATTTAACGACAAATTATATGTGGCAATGGGCGATAAAATAAATTGTGTTGATCTAAATGGAAACAATGTTTGGCAATCAGCTGCTGTGGCTTCAGGTATTATTACATCTTCGGTGAAAGTGATCGATAATACAGTTTATTTTGGAGCTCAAGATAAAAAAGTATATGCTCTTAATTCTGATAATGGAGCTGTTAAATGGAATTATACAACACAAGATAAAGTGGAATCTTCTCCTATGGCTTATGGTGGAATGTGTATTATTGGAGGAAGCGACTATAATGTCTATTGTTTAGACCTCATCGATGGTACTTTGCGATGGACATATCACACATTAGAAAGAGTCATTTCATCTCCAACGGTTCACCCTACTTCAAATACAATCATTGTAGGAAGTTATGATTTTAATCTTTATGGAATCGACCATGTTTCTGGTTCTTTAAAATGGAAATATCCATCAGGTAGTTTAATCAAATCTTCGCCTGTTGTGATGGGGAATCTGGCATACTTTACATCGTTTGATAAATATATTTATTGTATCGATTGTAGAGATGGAAAACTTGTTTGGAAAGCATTCTTAAATGCTAATTCCGAAGGCTCGCCAATTGTTGACAACACTCGCACAGGCCTCTATTCAAGTGAAAGTGGAATGAGCGAATATTAATTCGCTTTTCTTACGATAATCATATAATGGTCAAAAAAGAATTCGTGTTTTAATTTTTCTATTCCCAGCAGTGAGCAACCTCTATCTGTCAGCATACTCTTGTATTCATCCAAATCATACTGATGAGGATGCAAAATATCACCGGGTAACATCCTGAATAATTTTTTAAATATAGAATAATTATGGGCATCAATCGTCACGACAAGATGAGCACCATGAGTTGCTAATGAAATGAGTTTATCAAAACTTTTATAAATATCTTCCACATGATTAATTGCATTCATGCAAAAAATAACTTGAAATTGCTTATCTGAATTAAAATCTTCTAACCCGGCATTGACAAAATGAATCTGAGGATACATTGATTTTTTGAAGTGAGGCAAATCCGTTTCGTAGGTGTCAATCAAAGGGTCAAAAGCAGTTGTGTCCATTTTGTCAAAAAGCATGAAAGCTCCTGCTGGTCCGCAACCTGCATCTAACACACTATCGTTTGGGTTTACTTCAAAATAGAGTTTACACTTATCATATAATCCTTGCCAGTAAGCAAGTTTCCATTGTAGATAAGGCTGAACTTCTTTATTTTTTAAATAATTTTGCCACCATCTTCTTTCTACAAATTGTGCAATATTCCATCTCCACTTTTTATACATCCATTTTTTTTTTGCAAACCTACTATTTTTAAAATGAATTTTAAACGATTCTTAAAAAATCTATTTGTAATTTAGACTTGTTATTGAAACCAATATTAAAATGAAATTTTCAAAAGGGGATCCGGTTCGAGTGAAACAGTCTGGCGAGGAAGGGGTTGTCGTTTCATATATCGATGAAAAACAGTGAATGTGTTATTAATGTGAA
>LNFQ01000067.1 GCA_001567165.1 Bacteroidetes bacterium OLB11 | reverse complement strand
AGATGTATAATTTTCTATATAAAAAAATTAGACCTATTAGATCAAAAAAAAGGTTGGTAAATAAAAAATAATAAACTACTTTTGCACTCCCTTAGAAGTTCTTTTAATACAATTTTGAAAGAATTGGGAGTACGAATCAAGAAAGAAGAGTACGTTTGAACCAAAAAAAAATTAAAAAATGGCAAAAACAATTAGTGGCTTTGTGAAGCTACAATGTAAAGGTGGTCAGGCAAATCCTGCACCTCCAATTGGTCCGGCATTAGGTTCCAAAGGTGTAAACATCATGGAATTTTGCAAACAATTTAATGCCCGCACTCAAGACAAACCCGGCAAAGTATTACCGGTATTAATCACTGTTTATTCAGACAAAAGTTTTGATTTTATTATCAAAACGCCTCCTGCAGCTGTTCAGCTAATGGAATTAGCAAAAGTAAAAAGTGGCTCAAAAGAACCAAACCGAAACAAAGTAGGTAAAGTAACATGGGCTCAAGTAGAAGAAATTGCTAAAGACAAAATGCCTGACTTAAATTGCTTCACTTTAAATAGTGCAATGAGCATGGTAGCCGGCACGGCAAGAAGCTTGGGAATTACAGTTGAAGGTAAAGCCCCTTGGGAAAATTAATTTTTAAACGTTTTTAAACACACACAAAAATGGCAAAAATTTCAAAAAAAACGTAAGGTGGCTATTGCAAAAGTGGACTCAACAAAAATGTACACATTAAGTGAAGCCTCTAAACTCGTAAAAGATATAAACTGTACAAAATTTGATAGTTCAGTAGATTTACATATTCGACTTGGCGTAGATCCTCGTAAAGCAGATCAAGCAATTCGTGGAACCGTTACACTTCCTCATGGAACCGGAAAAACAAAACGTGTTCTAGTGCTTTGCACTCCTGACAAAGAAGCTGAAGCAAAAGCTGCAGGAGCTGACCACGTAGGATTAGATGAATATGTAGCAAAAATTGATAGCGGCTGGACCGATATTGATGTAATCGTAGCAACCCCATCAGTGATGCCTAAAATCGGGCGACTAGGGAAAGTATTAGGTCCTCGTAATTTAATGCCAAACCCTAAAACAGGTACTGTTACAAACGACGTGGTGTCTGCAATCAACGAAATAAAAGGCGGTAAAATCGCATTTAAAGTTGATAAAACCGGAATTATTCACGCATCAATCGGACGTATTTCTTTTACTCCTGAAAAAATTCAAGAAAATAGTCAAGAGTTGATTAATGCAATTATCAAATTAAAACCATCAAGCTCAAAAGGAACCTATCTGAAAGGAATCAGCATGGCTTCTACTATGAGTCCGGGTATTTACGTTGACACAAAATCTACAAGTAACTAATTGTTCAAAAAAACAAGAAATTAAAATGACACTAGAACAAAAAAATCAAGCCATAGAAGTATTAAAAGAAAAATTTTCTCAATACAATAATTTCTATGTAACTAATACAGAATCGCTCACAGTTGAGCAAACCAATAAACTTCGCTCCCTTTGCTTTGACAAAGATGTCGAAATGAAAGTAGCCAAAAATACTTTAATCGTTAAAGCATTAACCCAACTTGGGGATGAAAAATACAAAGGTATTTTAGATTCTTTCAATGGAGTGACCGCTTTAATGTTTTCTGAAAGTCCTAAAGAACCAGCTTTACTTATTAGCTCTATTCGATCTGAATACAATATCGAAAAACCCTTATTGAAAGCAGCTCTAATTGGAGAAGATATCTTTATAGGAAATGACAGCTTAGCTGCTCTTAAAAATATCAAAACGAAAAACGAATTAATCGGAGAAGTAATTGGCTTATTGAAATCTCCTATCTCACGCGTTATTTCAGCTCTTCAAAATAGACCTGAACCCGAAAACGCAAATTAAAATCAGGCTTCCACAACTTAAATAATAATTTTAAACAACAAAAAACAAAACATTATGGCAGACATAAAAAATTTAGCTGAACAATTAGTAGGCTTAACAGTAAAAGAAGTACAAGAATTAGCTGATGTATTAAAAGCTGATTACGGTATTGAACCAGCTGCTGCGGCAGTTGTAGTTTCTGGAGACGGTGGTGGCGCTGCTGCTGCTGAAGAAAAAACATCTTTCACAGTTGTTCTTAAAAATGCAGGTGCTGCAAAACTTGGTGTAGTAAAAGTAGTTAAAGAATTAACTGGTCTTGGACTTAAAGAAGCGAAAGATTTAGTAGATGGTGCTCCGGGTAATGTAAAAGAAAATGTTGATAAAGCAACAGCTGACGATATTGCTGCAAAACTAAAAGATGCAGGTGCTGATGTAGAAATCATTTAATGATTTTTTCTAAACAATTCATAAAAAAAAACTGTCAATATTGACAGTTTTTTTTATGCCCACCAGATTTTATTCAATCGATATGGTATTATATTTTAAGTAAAACAGGATGCCTATATTTCCTCCTCTCCTCTATTGAAAAGCGGCAATAGGCTTTTTGGCTTACCTCAAACTATCCACTACCTATTGCGGGAACCAATAATGTTTCGCTATTTTATCATTTACATACTCCTGAAATAGTTTGGCTCTCAAAAATCTTTATCCTCAATGCAATAAGCTATAATAATAAAGGTTAGCTGTGAAAAAAATAATCATATCAATTTTAGTGCTTTACAATTATTTGATTTCAAAACCATTTTCAATTATAAACTTTTGTAACAATTTCGGAGCTCTTATACCAAAGAGATTATTGATTTTGTCCAAAGATTTTGAATAAAAAAATGTCAGCGTTCAAGGCGAAAAGAACATTAATAGTCGTAGCAATGACGACTATTACTAATGAATAAATCTAATATTATTTGATGAAAATAGCTCTATTTTGAATGTTACTTTGGTATAATATTCACTTTGAAGGGTAGAATTTTTTGTTCCTTCTAATTGCTCAAATAATAATTTTGCTATATCATTTTCAACCTTGCATTTTATGTATTCAACGGTTTCTGTGGCTTCTTCGCTTAATGCTTTTATGTCAGCCTTTGTGTAGTCTTCTTTCTTAGCAAATTGCATTTCTTTCTATGATAAGTATTTTCCTAAAATGTAGATTTTATATTCGTTAGCTTCAATTTAGATTGCATCTGATTTGCAAATGCCCAAATTTTAGTAGCCAGTTCTTATTTATTCTTATTACCTTATTGTTTATAACCGTTAGGTTTTTATTTATTTTAGAACTTCTTGAATAGTCGTACCAATACAAGCATTTGGCATTTGGATATGTAATAAAGTGGCTAGCGTAGCTGCAATATCTGTCATATACACTTCTTTTATTGTAGCACCGGGTTTAATTCCCCAACCATACCAAACAAGTGGAATATGCGTATCATAGGGATTCCATGCACCGTGTGTTGTGCCAGTTTTGCTGTATGCATCAATCCAACCGGGTTTTAAAATAAGGATTAAATCGCCACTTCTTTTTTCGACAAAACCATTGATAATTTTTTGTTTGATTTTTTCAGGAATTGGGGCTAGTTGTGCGTATTGTAAGTCAACAACATATTGAATTTCATCTCTAAATTTCAACTCATCAATAATGACTTTTTTAATTTCAGATTTATCTAAATTATGAGCTTTTATGATTGAATCGTTCAACCAAAGATAATTGTCATAGACACTACTCAATATATTTTTTTCTCCAAATTGATTTTCAAGTTTGGCATCTAAAACAGTTTTGATAGTAGAAGCAAATAAAAAACCGGCAGGGATTTTTTGATCTATTAAAAATTGAGGATTATGAGCAGCAGCATGATCTGCGGTAAGAAAAATTGTATAATTTCCTTGTCCTACTTCACGATCGAGCAATTCAAAAAGAGATGCAATATTTTTATCTAGTCGTAAATAAGTATCTTCAAGTTCAATCGAATTCGGACCATAGTAATGCCCTACATAATCAGTTGATGAGAAACTAACTGCTAAAAAATCGGTTTCATCATCTTGTCCCAAATGCTCATTGATCAAGGCTTCTTTGGCAAAATCACAAACCATATCATTTCCATAGGGAACTTTTTTAATATCGTTCAATGGCCAGGTTGAAGTTTTGTGAGGGAAAGCAGTGTTAGATTCATTTCGCAATTTTGATTCGTATGAATTATCATCTTTCGTACTTTCAATATAGGTTTCAATCGGATATAAAGTGTTCCAATCTTTTTTCATATAAAAATCAGCTTTATTTTGTTGATTGAATTGGCTCACCCAATTTGGTAATTTTTTCATATAAAAATCACTCGTCATAAAAACGCCATTGCTATCATCCATCCAGTAAGAACCATTAGATGAGTGTCCTCCGGGTAATATAGCCCCTCTGTCTTTCACTGAAACGGCTATTACTTTTGCTCTAAAATTAGTTGCCAATCTCAATTCATCAGTAATGGTATTTGCCCATAAATTTTTAGGACTCATTTTGCCAGCTTTGGTTGTTCCTCCAACATTATTAGCCATTTTATCAGCTACACAATAATTATGCGTATTGCTTGCTCTTTCAGTCCAATCATTACTAGCAATCCCGTGAAGCGAAGGCACAGAACCGGTGTAAACACAAGCATGACCTGGAGCAGTGAAAGAAGGTAAATAATTTATAAATGTATTTTCACACACATTTCCATCTTGCATCATTCGTAAAAATCCATTTTTTCCAAAGCGATTCGCAAATCGATAAAGGTAATCAGGTCGCATCTGATCGACAACAATCCCCACCACTAACTTGGGCCTTTCTACTCGCTCATTTTTAGGTTGTGAAATAGAAATAAAATATCCGAAAGTTAGACAGAGTGTAAATAAAATCTTATTCATGAGTACAAATATTATCATGTAAAGATAATTTTAATGATGAGTATATTGAAAATATTTTATGAGACTTTGCATCATTTGGAATAAAATATGAGTACAAAATATTAGATTTGGCATTCATCAAACTGATCAATATTTCGTTTCGTTTGAAATAAAATAAAATTTGAAATTGAAACATGCTACTCAACAGTAAAAATAGTTTGTTGACTCCTATTGAATACCTCAAAGGAGTAGGACCACAAAAGGGTGAGTTATTAAAAAAAGAACTTAATATTCATACTTTTGGGGATATGCTTTCTGTGTATCCTTTTCGATATTTGGATAGAAGGAATATTGTAAAAGTGAAAAATATTCAAGAAGGAGAATGGGTGCAACTGATTGGTAAAATCACGCATAGTGAAGTGATAGGAGTTCAAAGAGCCAAACGCTTAAACGCTATTTTTAAAGACGAAACAGGAGGCTTAAATTTAGTGTGGTTTCAAGGTATTTCCTGGATTGAAAAGTTAATAGAACAAAATTCGACCTTTTTAATTTATGGTAAAGTGACTCTCTTTAATAAATTCTACAACATCACTCATCCTGAAATCGAAGTGATTCAACAAGTAGATTTAGAACAACTGCCATCTTTTCTTCCTGTGTATTCTTCTACCGAAAAATTAAAAGCAAGATACCTTTCAGGTCGGGCTTATGTCAAGTTGGTTTCACAAGTATTTTTATCTATCCGAAATGTAGATATCAGAGACGTTTTGCCGATTTCAATCCTTAATAAATTTCAATTAATCGATCGCTTTAAAGCCATTAAAAATATTCATTTTCCAGAAAATGAAGAGATGCTAAACAAGGCAATCAAGCGACTAAAATTTGAGGAATTGTTTTTACATCAAATCACGATTTGCAAACTCAAATTAAATCATAAAAAAACAAAGGGATATATCTTTAAACAAGTGGGGCATTTGTTCAATACGTTTTATAAAAATAATTTACCTTTTGAATTGACCAATGATCAAAAAAAAGTACTTCGAGAAATCAGACAAGATACCCTCACTTCATACCAAATGAATCGGCTATTGCAAGGCGATGTAGGGAGCGGGAAAACGATAGTGGCTCTGCTAAGTATGTTGCTGGCATTGGATAATGGCTTTCAAGCTTGCTTAATGGCTCCTACTGAAATTTTGGCTCAACAACATTTTGATGGAATTAAAAAATTATTATTACCGCTTGATTTGGAAGTCGGTTTTTTGACAGGAAAAACAAAAGCAAAAGAGAGAAGAGAAATATTAAAAAAATTAGAAGAAGGAAGTATTAAAATCATCATCGGTACTCATTCTTTGATTGAAGACAAAGTCGTATTTCAAAATTTAGGATTAAGCATAATTGATGAGCAGCACCGATTTGGAGTTGCACAAAGAGCAAAACTTTGGAATAAAAATACCTATCCTCCACATATTTTAGTAATGACTGCAACTCCGATTCCACGCACATTAGCCATGACAAGCTATGGCGATTTAGAAATTTCTGTAATTGAAGAATTACCTCCTGGTCGCAAACCGATTCAAACAATTCATCGCTCAGAAATGTATCGAGCGAAAATAATGGACTTTCTCAAAACTGAAATTGCATCAGGGCGGCAGGCATATATCGTCTATCCATTGATAGAAGAAAGTGAAAAATTAGATTATGAAAATTTATATTCGGGCTATGAACAAGTTAAACAATTTTTCCCTTCACACACATATAATATTGTGATGGTGCATGGCAAACAAAGTCAAGAAGAACGGGAACAAAATATGCAGCAATTTATAAAGGGAGATGCTCATATCATGGTTGCAACAACTGTGATTGAAGTTGGTGTGAATGTCCCCAATGCTAGTGTGATGATTATTGAAAGTGCCGAACGGTTTGGCTTAGCTCAATTGCATCAATTAAGAGGGCGAGTTGGGAGGGGTGCCGAAAAGTCTTATTGTGTATTGTTGACAGGCTTCAAAATTTCAGCTATTGGAAAAGAACGTATTCGCACAATGGTAGAAGAATCTAGCGGTTTTGTGATTTCAGAAAAAGACTTAGAGCTTCGTGGGCCTGGCGATATCGATGGCCTCCGACAAAGTGGAGATTTGGATTTGAAAATTGCAGATATTGTAAAAGATGTCGATATAATGACCATGACAAGAAATGTGGCGATTGATATTTTGCAAAATGATCCCGATTTAAATTTAGAAGAACATCAATATTTAAAAGCCTATTTGTTAAGTCAAAAAGATAAAGAAATTTGGAGTCGAATTTCATAAGAAAATGTACTCTGGGTTTCATCTATTCATTTGAAGAAATTTATTTTATCAAAGAAAAGAAACAAACAGTTTACTTTAAATTTTCAGGACATTTATAAGTAGGGATTCTAAGGGATACCCCCACTTGAATCAGCAGGTAATGATCTTTTGTAGTGCTTGTGCCTCTTTGTCTTCCATTAACACCAATAGGAGTATTGGTCACTTCAATTGAGCGGTCTTGCAATTGAGATGCAGGTGATGGATATGGAGAAGGTATTTGGTTTTCAAATTTATCTTTTCCAACATAAGTAGTGCTTACATCATCTAAATAATCAGTAGAAGTATAACGATTTGCAATTTCAAAATTAAATGTCATTCCTTTAGATAGCCAAAATTTAATACCAACACCTATCGGAAAAGAAAACGCATAGTTTTTGTATCGTCTATCTTTGTATTCATCTAAGTTTTGCCCTTCAGTTCCTTGTGGTCTTAAAAAATAATTTTTATTGTCTAAAGTGGTATATGGGTCAAAAAAAAAATATTGATGCTCCTAAAGTAACATAAGGAGTGAAACGCCTATCATAATCACCGATAGCATAATCGAAAAAATTAAAATCAGCCATGATACCTCCTTCAATAATATTCGATTTAAAATTCAAATTACGCATTTTTTGAAATTCATTTTTAGAATATTTATCATCGTATCCAACATGTGCATAATTTCCTCCCAATCGAAGAGCTATGTAATGGCTAAAATTATATTTATAAAAAATACCTCCACTATACCTTAGATATTGAAATCCATAATTGTTATTTAAATCTCCGAAATAATTTGCACCACCAGCCATCAGTCCAAATTCGGATCGCCTATAGAAAACTTGAGCATCTGCAAAAGTAGTAATGAATAAAAATAGGATGATGAATACTCTCTTCATTTTTACGGGATAATATCTAAAATGAACGCAAAATTATGTAAAAAATTGCAGTTTGAATTTATTAATTCGATTAATGTTCTAATGGACGCTTTTTTATCATTCCGCCTTTGGTATCTTTCACACTACTCATGACAATAAAAGCATTCGGATCGATATTTTCCATTTCACTTTTCATTTTGTTTAATTCCAATCTTGTAACGACCGAATAAATAATATCAATTTCACCTAATTCTCCTCGTTTTCCATAACCTCTTTTTCCTTTGTAAATCGTAACACCTCTGCCCATTTCATTAATAATCATATCTCTAATTTTTTTCACACTCACTAGAAATAATCGTGACACCAATATATTCTTCAATACCCTCTACAATAAAATCTAAGGTTTTGGATGCAGATAAATAAGTAATCATTGAATAGAGTGCAATTTCAATGCCTAAAAAATAGGCAGCAGTACAAAAAATAATCACATTGATTCCCATAACAACATCTCCAAGAGTTGTGCCTAATTTACGACTAAGATAAACCGCAAGCACCTCGGTTCCATCAATCACCGCTCCACCTCTTACCGCAAATCCAATACCCCCACCTAAGAAGAATCCACCAAAAATAGCAACTAATAAATTATCATCTGTAATGTTAGGAACTTCAATCAAAGCTAAACTAATAGACAAACCAGCTATCGCTAAACTTGTTTTAATAGCAAATTCTTTATTAATAATCTTAAGACCTAAATAAACAAAAGGAGCATTTATACAAACAATCAAAATTGGTAATGGAATATTTGTGAGCATAGTTGTGAGAAGAGAAATACCAGTTACTCCACCATCAATAAAATGATTTGTCAATAAAAAAGCCCTTCAGTCCTAATGTGGCTGAAAAAATACCAATTACAATTAAAAAAAACATCTTTTGTAATGCGTTTACTCTTATTATATATTTTTATTTTGGTTTCATTTTGAATGTTTATAGGATTCCTTTTTTCTAAACTCATGTATAGTATTCCTTTTTTTTTGACGCAAATATAAATAATGAATCATTATTTATCATTTCTATATTTCTATAAAAAAATATTACGAGTATATCTAAATTTTTTATATCAATTAAAAAAACTATTTTTACTCGCAAAATAGTCCCATTCAATATAAATGAATATATTAAATCCTGCTTTAAAGGGAATCATCAAACTACGTTGGAATTCAATTGACAATTTTTTATTGAACCCCGACTCGACACAGGTTAAGGTTTTTAACTCATTGATTAGTGCCGGTCAGTTTACAGAATATGGACGAGCTCACCATTTCGAATCAATCAATCACATTAACGATTTTAAATCGAAAGTTCCCGTAAACGACTATGAAGACCTCAAACCTTATATCGAAAGCATGATGGCGGGTGAGCAAAATATTCTTTGGAATACCCCAATTACTTGGTATGCAAAATCAAGTGGAACTACTTCCGACAAAAGTAAATTTATTCCGGTGAGTACCGAGGCCTTAACGGAGTGCCATTACAAAGCCGCAAAAGATATTTTAGCTCTTTATTATCATAACTTTCCACAATCAGGAATCTTATCAGGAAAATGTCTTACACTCGGTGGCAGTCATCAAATTAATCAATTGAATCAAGAAGCATTTTATGGAGATTTATCAGCTGTGATGATTCAAAATTTATCCTACTTTACTCATCTGATTAGAACTCCCGACATATCAATCGCATTGATGGAAGAGTGGGAAGAAAAAATTCAAAAAATGGCTGAGAGTACCATCCAAGTGGATGTTACAATGATAGCCGGTGTACCCACATGGACCATCGTTCTCCTCAAAAAAATATTTGAAATTACAGGCAAAAATAATATCTATGAAATATGGCCAAACCTTGAATTATACATGCATGGAGGAGTCAATTTTACACCTTATGAATCGCAATTTAAAAAACTAATTCCATCGACTCGAATGAATTATTTGGAAAACTATAATGCATCCGAAGGATTTTTTGCAGCACAAGATGTTATTGGGAGAGATGGAATGCTTTTATTTTTAAATCATGGTATATTTTATGAATTTATGCCAATTGAGGAATATGGAAATAAATTCCCCAAAACATTTCAACTAGACGAAGTGGAAGTAGGTAAAAATTACGCTATCGTCATTACCACTAATGCTGGTCTGTGGCGATATATTGTGGGCGACACGATTCAGTTTGTATCTATTAATCCTTTTCGTATCAAAGTGAAAGGTCGATTAAAACATTTTATTAATGCTTTTGGCGAAGAGGTGATTGTGGATAATTCAGATGCTGCAATAGCTCAAGCCTGCAAGCTCACACATTCGACCGTCAATGACTATACAGCTGCACCTGTCTATTTTTCAGAAAACGGAAACGGATGCCATGAATGGGCAATTGAGTTTGATATAGAACCAAATAATTTAACCGAATTTCGAGATATACTCGATACCAATCTTAAAGCTATTAACTCAGACTATGAAGCAAAAAGGCATAAAGATATTGCACTAAGAAAACCCATTTTGCATTGTTTACCTAAACACTCATTCAATAATTGGCTAAAAAGCAAAGGAAAATTAGGCGGTCAACATAAAGTACCAAGACTAAACAACGAAAGAGCTATTCTTGAAGAAATTTTACTTTTTGTAAAGTCAAAAAAAACAATTCAATAATCTTTTTTATATGAAAATATAAATAATCAAACACTCTGTTGATTTATATTTGCACATCATGTCTAAACTTCAAATCTATAATTCTCTTACAAGAAAAAAAGAAACATTTGCCCCTATCAACCCACCCCACGTTGGATTATACGTTTGTGGACCAACAGTTTATAGCAATGTTCATCTAGGTAATGTGCGAACATTTAGCTCATTTGACATGATTTATCGCTACTTAATTTTTTGCGGATATAAAGTGAGATATGTACGAAATATTACAGATGCAGGACATTTGACCAATGAACAAGGTGAAGGCGTTAATCGTATGGAATCACAAGCTAAACTCGAACTTTTAGAACCGATGGAAATCGTTCAAAAATACACAGTTGGCTTTCATCAAATCTGTCAATTATTCAACTTACTTCCTCCCAATATTGAGCCTACAGCCACAGGACATATCATTGAGCAAATTGAAATGATAGAAGAACTTTTAAAGAACGGATTGGCTTATGAAATCAATGGCTCTGTCTATTTTGACGTAACTAAATACAATCAAAACAAACATCCGTATGGGATCCTATCTGGTAGAAATATTGAAGAACTCATCGCAGGATATCGTGACCTTGACGGTCAAAATGAAAAAAGAAATAGTATTGATTTTGCACTTTGGAAAGCGGCTTCACCCGAACATATTATGCAATGGCGTTCCCCTTGGGGAATGGGATTTCCGGGTTGGCATTTGGAATGTTCAGTGATGAGTACAAAATATTTAGGAGAAACGTTTGATATTCATGGAGGTGGTATGGACTTGAAATTTCCACACCATGAATGTGAAATCGCACAAAACATAGGCACTTACGGAAAGCAACCTGCTAATATTTGGATGCATACCAATATGCTCAATTTTAATGGACAAAAAATGAGTAAATCTTTTGGCAATTCGATATTACCAATTGAAATGATTACTGGAAATCATCCATTATTAGATAAGGGTTATTCGCCAATGGCAATCAAATTTTTATTTTTGCAATCTCATTATTCATCAGAGTTAGACATTAATATCAAAGGGCTTCAAGATGCCGAAAAGGGGTTAAAAAGACTAATGGATGCACGAAGTCATATCGAAAAATTAACAGCAAAAGGAACAACGATTTCTGACATTGACCAACAAATCGAATCGCTTGCAAATGCCTGCAAATCCAATATGGATGATGACTTCAACACTGCAAAAACAATAGCAACCCTTTTTGATTTAGCAACCATCATCAACTCTCTAAAAGATGGAATTATTAATAATAACCAACTGCATAGTGATTCATTACAATTATTGAAAACTGTATTTAATGGTTATCTCATTGATGTTTTTGGATTAAAACCAATGGAAGAAAATACAAATAAAATTTTAGATGATGTGATGAATGTGATTATTCAATTAAGAAAAGAAGCGAAAGATAAAAAGGATTTTATGACGAGTGATAAAATTAGAAATGAACTTCAAGCAAAAGGCATACAACTAAAAGATGAAAAAAAGTGGAGACACCACTTGGTCTATTTAACCCAAATGATGCATTAGGAATTTAAAAATGAAAACCAACGCCCCACTCTGCATAATCAGCTGTAGCATAATGCGTTTTCAACAATAAAGAAAAATAAACATCTTTAATAACAGTTTTCTGATTTCGATAAGGATAATAAGTGATTCCCAATTTTTCATAAATCGAATATCCTGCATTCGGCTTATTCAGATAATAGCCGAGGTGCATTGGAAAACCGATTTTGCCAAAAACAAATTCGTGCATTGCAAAAACCGAATATTGCCAAGCAGCTTGTCTTTCTCTTCCTACATACATGGATTTGTTTTTAAACAAAGAATATAATTTAGATTGATAAACTCCTTCTGCTCCCAATGCCACTTTATTTTTTCCTCGATACATTTTACTAATATTTGCATTCAATCCATAATTATAATAAATAGGACCATCTACAATTTTATCTTCAGCAAAAGAACCCATCGTTTGCAACCCAATATACAAAGGGTTTTCACGGTGGCTATCTTCTACTTTTGAAAAATGATTTTGAAAATAATTTAAGTGATAATTCGTACCGACAAACACCCCATAAGTGTTAATTCCAAAATTTGGCTTTCTTGCTCCAGCATTAGATACATGATAAAAATCAAAACCAGTTTGAGCAGTCCAATAATTATTTAAACGAAAACGAAACCCGGTTTGCATCATTGTAAAATTATTGATGGCACTTCCTAAAATATTATTTGTAGAATCATTATGAGCATCTCGCTCCCAATGCTTAGAATTAACGCCAATTCCTCCTCCAATTTTAAAATAAAAATAAGAATATTGAAAGTTTACCAAACGAAACAAAATGCTAGGATAAACTCCAATTGCATATCCAAAACCCTTTTCTCCATGATCCGAAATCGTAATGTTTAAAGCCGTTTCAGGGAATCCAAATCGTTGTTGCCAAATTTTATTTCCATTCGTTTGTTTATTATAGTTCAATTCTACTGCTTGAGAATATGGTGGTACGTTGGCATGAATTTTAGACGTATGTAGAAATATTTTTCCTCCAAAATAATTCATTCCAAATGAAATATTCTTTAAGCTATCATTTGATGCCTTTGCAAAAAAAGATAGAAAAACAATTAATATCAAGAATCTGATTCGCACGATGTAAAAATAAAAAAGAAAATAAGTATTTATCAAAACGAAAAAATATCTTTACAACTATGACAAAGAATAAATGTATTATTATTTTGAGTTTTCTTCTTTTTTGGATAACAATCGAGCTTAATAGTGCTCCTAAAAGAGAATTTAGAGCAGTGTGGGTCGCCACAGTTGGGAATATTGATTGGCCAAGCAAACAGGGAATCAATGCCGAAATTCAAAGGCAAGAATTTATTTCACTTCTAGATAAAATTCATGCAAACAATATGAATGCTGTGATAGTTCAAATACGTCCATCTGCTGATGCTTTATATAAGTCAAATTATGAAGATTGGAGTCGATATTTAAGTGGTAAACAGGGTGAGCCACCTACACCATATTATGACCCTTTAGAATTTATGATAGAAGAATGTCATAAAAGATGTATTGAATTTCATGCATGGTTTAATCCTTATCGAGCCTTAGTGGATGCAACAAAAAACCCGAATAGTGCACAGCATGTTACCAAAACACATCCAGAATGGTTTGTCAATTATGGTAATAAAAAATATTTTGATCCGGGGTTGCCAGAGGTAAGAGAATATTTTACGAAAATTGTGGTTGATGTAGTCAAGAGATATGATATTGATGCAGTGCATTTCGATGATTATTTTTATCCATACCGAATTGCAAAAGTGGAATTTCCTGATCAAAATAGTTTTGCAAAATATGGAAAATCATTTCAATCAAAAGATGATTGGCGAAGAGATAATGTAGATAAGTTGATTGAAAAAATTAGTAAGGAAATTAAATCACTCAAACCATATGTTAAGTTTGGAATTAGTCCATTTGGCGTTTGGAGAAATTCTAGTAAAGACCCAGAAGGCAGCAATACCAATGGAGGGCAAACAAACTATGATGACTTATTTGCCAACGTCATTATGTGGCAACAAAAAGGTTGGATTGATTATTTACTACCTCAGCTATATTGGGAAATTGGATTTCGTGCAGCTGACTATCTTACTTTATTGAATTGGTGGGGCGAACATTCATACAATCGACATATCTATATCGGTCATGGGGCTTATCGCCTTGCAACTGATAACAAAATTTGCTGGAAAAGTTTAGACGAATTAGAAAGACAAATAAATTATTTAAGAAAGAATATACAAGTACAAGGTAGTGCTTTTTATAGTGCTAAAACATTTGTAAATAATATTTATAATATCAATGAAACGATGCGTGAAAAGTGGTATAAAACTCCTGCACTTTTGCCAACAATGGATTGGTTGCCTAAAAGCAAAATTCCAACGCCTAAATTGACTTTATCAAATAAAAACAATCAAATAAATTCACTCACATGGTCTGTTGAAAATGATCAAAATAACAACTTGCAATATGTCGTTTATCGCTTTAACAAGAATGAAAAAATTGACATCTCGAATCCTGAAAAAATCATTACAATTACTAAAAATCTTTTTTATAATGACAGTCAAAATCAAAATAAGTATCAATATGTAGTAACTGCTTTAGACCGACTTCATAATGAAGGAACAATAAGCAATATTGTAGAATAATGAATTTTATCTTTACAAAATAAATTACACACAATTGTCTAAAAAGAAGGGGGCTCTTATTAATAGAGCCCCCTTCTTTTTATTTGATTTTTATTAAATTGATTTTATGAACACCTTATTTCTTTTGGAATTTAATAGTGTTTGATTCTGATTTGTAAAATATTTTAATAAAATATAATCCTTTCGATAAATCGCCTAAGTGAATTGTAGTGCTTTCATTAAACTGAATATTTCTACCTTTTGATAATAATTTACCATCAATTGAGATAATATCATAATTAATCGACTCATTCATCAAATTTGAATTTCTAATTGTAATAAAATCACTTGCCGGATTAGGATAAAGAATAAAATCACTCATCTGAAGAATATGTTGATTTTCATCTTCAAATGATAAATTGTCATTGTTGGCTTGTGGTTTTGAAGGGACTAATCCTGAACAACCATCTTCAGCTTTTGCAATGAAATAGCTGCTCGAAGTACTTGGAGTGATTGTGAAGGATTGACTTCCATTCGCAGGGATATATTGGAAATAACCGCCATTAGGGTTAGGATCAATTTTTACAATAGAAGTTGAATTCATAGAAGTGACCCCATTTGCAACTACCCATGTATCGGATTCAATTAATGTATCTGTGAGTACACCATTAATTGTAATATCAGAAGGGCAATTAACACAAGTTGTCAAACAAGCAGCATTATTCACTTTGTTTCTTAATAAAGCTCCTGGTTGAGGTCCAAATCCATTTACAAAATTGATTCCAACTGGTCTTAAATGACAATAACTCATGATGGTTCCTCCAGAGGGAGGGTCCACAGGATCACTCACGCAATTTCCTTCTTGATAAGCCACATTATAATGACCTGCACAATTATCAATACGAGTGTTATTACCATTCCATGAACAAGAATGTGTGTGAGGTGAAGCAATATTATGTCCGCATTCATGTGTAACGACTTCGCTATTCCATGAGTAGGTTGGCAACGGTGTTAAACCTGTTCCTAAACTTGCAGATACTCCAGTTTGATATTGATAATATGGAGCAATACATAATACATCCACATAAGCAATACCTCCACCCAATGACCTACGGCTTAATAAATGTGCAAGGTCTCCATTAAACCCTCCTACCATTTGAGCTCTAAATAAATCCAATGCATCGTTCGTATTTGCAGCACTCACATAAGGATCGCTGACTGTCCAAACATTGACTTCATTGAGTGCAATTTTTATCGAATCATTATAATATAAAGTACCGACAATATTAAATAAACCATTTGCATAATTGATTACATTGTTTACATTATTACTGAAATCTTGATAAAACTGATAATCAAATTCAGTGTATATTTTTACGCAATTTGTGGTATAAGTTCTTGATTTTTTGATTTCATCTTGTTTTAAATTTACATCTTGTTTAAGCTGTTCAACACCACAAGTGAAAGGGTTTGCATGTTTTAAATCCTTATCATTATAAATAATATATTCTTCACTTTCAAAATTTGTTTCAATGCTTTTTCCGATTACAATATTTCCTTCTTCAGAAGTGGAAATAACTCCAATGATATTGTTATTAAAAAAGCTGATTGCAGCCACTGAATTGTTAGAATTTTCAACCACTCCATAGTAGTAAACGCCTTCTTGGTAGTCACTGACTTTTGATTTACTTACATTATTTTCAGTGTTATAAGTAGGATGATCAATGATTTGATTTTTCACCAATAACAATGAAATTGAGCTGTTTTTATAGGGGATTTCCAAACGAATAGCGTAGTGATTTTGACGTACTAGCTGACTCAAATTAGTATTAGAAACGTCTGAAAGATTGTACTCATTTAAATCTCTTGAGAAATTGTAATTTTCGGAAGTTCCTGATTTTTTATTAAATAATTCAACATGGATAAATTCATCTTGGTGTATTTGATTGATGATTCCCTGAATATTTTTCGTTTGTGCTTCAATAAAAAATGCAGAAAATATTATTCCGATTAATAAAATAATCTTTTTCATATTTTCAGTTTTTTATTTTGAGAGATTAGATTTCAATTCGCTATTTTCTTTGGAAAGGTCGTCCACTCTTTTTTCTAAGTTAATCATGTGAAGAGTGAGTTCTTCAATTTTTTCTAACAATTTAGCATTCATAGTAGCCACGTCTATTCCATTTTCTACTACTTCATTTGCAGAAGGCACGCCGGGTAAATGTTTATGTGTTTTTATAAAAGTTTCCACTTCGTGCAAGGGTTGCAATTCATAATTTTCATCAAACACATAGTCAGCCCAATTTGCACCTGATTTGATAGCTACTTTAATTTTTTCTGTTAGAATACCCGTTTCTACATACAATTTATATCCGCTTGGAGTGGTTGTATTTCCAATAGAAACACTACCGTTTGCTAAGATAGAAACTGCTTTAGTATTATTCGTTCCAAGTGTCAACGTGCTATTTTCTCTGTTGAAAATTTCAGCTGCATTTCCGTTCATTCTAATTTCCATTCCGTCTGTTTTTAAATGACCAGTAGTGCTATTTGTGATTTTCAATGTATCTCCGGTTTTTGCAGAATTAAAATGAATGTCGGCTGCCGGAGTACTATTTCCTCCTAACCCAAGATAGCCGGTGGTATAATTGGCATTAAACTTTAAAGATGTTGAACCAGCGTTGTAAAGCCCAATTCCTACATTTCCAGAATTTGCCAATAAAAAGCCTCCTCCATTATTTCCAAAAGCTAATAAGTTTGCATAAGGATATTGTGCAGATATACCACCATAACCTCCTGCATAAGTGCTTCCGTATTTTGTGAATGTCGCATAGTTGTTTGCAACATCATTATACATGATAAACTTTCCAGTTCCGTTTGCATTGGTGTTTTCCATCCTAAGATGTTCTACTGAGCCAGATAAATTTTGTTTGATGTGCAATTTGCAAGCCGGTGAATTCGTTCCGATACCGACATTTGAACCTGCAATGACATTGTTTCCACTTGAATAAAGTTGTGCGTTTAGTGTACCACCTATTAGTATGAGGGCTATAGAAGAAAATATTTGTTTTTTCATAATTACATTTTTAGAGTTTATAAAAGATTTTTAATACAAGAATTATGCCTTAAAGCTATACATATTTTTTTTAGCATTCAAATAATTCAAGAAATTAATATATAATTATTTTTTCAGAAGCCATTTTTTCACAACCTTTCTACTAGGTGTTTCTATTTGAAAAAAGTAAATTCCATTTTGTTGGGAACTCATATCCAATGAACATTCTTTTGCATTGATTCCTTGTTTTCTTAAAACTAAATTTCCTACTACATCTCTTACAGAAAGGCTTAAAATATTTTCATTATAAACTCGAACTATGCAATTATCTGCCCCGGGATTAGGTATTAGATTGATAAAGTCTTCTGGAATATAATCATTTTCATATAAGCATTTGATTATGGCTTTCCAACCGTTGTTTGCAAGTCCTTCATCAGAATGAAATTTGAAGGTAAGTGCTCCACTTTGATCAGTAGAAACAATTTTTCCGGGATTATTTGTACCGCAATATTTTCCGATTAATGCAGCTTGTGTATTTTCTCCATTATAAATTTCTAAATAGTCATACATACATTGATCGCTTGATTCTAAATCGAAATTTTCAAACTCAATAGAAATTGGTTTTAATTTATTTTCAGGGTAAAAAGTTTTTTACATAATCTTGTTGATTTCCATATATAGCATTATATCCTCCATCATCATAGAATATAGCATCACAAAGGGTTTCGGAGTGATTATTCATCAATATTAAATTTCCAACTATAAAGGATTGAGTAATAGAAATGGAGTCTAAATCATTTAGGATGGTAAACTTAAAAATCAACTCTGAACCCAATTTTACATTGCTTGATAATTTATATTGAAGGCTAACCGGCAATGTATCATTTAAATTCACTTGTAAATTTTCTAATTGAGATATAATAGGATTGATGTTGTCTTGTCCTTTCACGATTTCACTAACAATTTTTACATTTGCTGCATCAATCTGTCCAATATTAAGTGCATTTAAAATGAGGTTGAAAGTTTCACCAGGCTCAAGCATATTGTTGTGGTTATCATCATTATCGATTTCTTGAAACATTAATCTCAAAATCGGACTGGGAAATCCTTTTCCTACTTTAAAATTCATAACATTTCCTACGTTACTTATTTCCCAAATTTTAAGTCCACTTGGCAGTCCGTTATAAAAATTGGAATTGGGAGTTGTATTTGCTGAAAATTCGCTTTTGTAATTATTCCGGAAACATGCTTTGGAATGGTCATTAATATTATTGTTTGCATGCTCAAGAAACACTTCATGTTGAGTAGTTTGATTATCGCCATTTCTATCAATATGCCAAATTGTGAGCCCTTGATCTTCTATGAAAGTACTGCGTCCTGTTTTCATTCGATTTTCAATCAAAAAAAAATTCATTTGTATCATTAATATTAGTGTATTTGTAACACGTAAAAGAGTTCGCAGTGTCATAAATTACACCATTAAAACTTGTAATATCAATCACATTTTTCCAGCCTGCATTAGCAGCAAATAAAGGGTTTGGCGGCACTGGGTTTCCTGCGTTTCCCATCCAACACATCAAATCAAAACTGCCAATTCCATCAACGCCATTTTCATTATTGTACTTGTAAGTATCTGGCCATTTTCCAATCATGTGACCATTTTCATGCACGATAACAGATAGCTGTAATGGTTCGTTTGCAGGAGAACAATTATAGTCTTTAGTCGAAACTCCATTAGCTGAAAAAGAAGTAAAAGAGCCTTTGTGATGCCACATTCCTTGAGCCCAATTTGGTGGAACTCCCGTGTACATCATATTGATAGCTCGAATCGTATTGTCTGGATTTACGGATAGCGTTGAAAAATCAAAGCCTTGTTTTTGAATCCATCTTAATGCAGAATCTAAAATTATTTGAGCCCCTTTGGCATAAGGCAATGAATCATAATATGTAAAATTACGAGGAGCATGGTAGTATCCAAAAACGACATTTTCATAATCTAAAAGTCCTCCTGATATATCTGCATAATATTTTCTAACAGAGCCAACATTTCCATTATTTGAATAATTCAAATCATTACAAAAAGATTCAAATTCAGACATCGGAACGATTGCCGGCTCATCAGGAAAATCAATCACAATGCAAAGCCCTTTTATGTTTCCACTGACAGGTACTATGGGTGTTCCTCTCGTTTGCTTTAATACTTTAGAAGAGTTTCCATTAAGCAAAAATTGATTTTTTTTGGTTTGTTTCTTTCTTTCTATTTCACTAATATCTAAATGCTTTTCAATATTGAACGCTTTAAATTGTGAAATATCAGAAAGTGATTTCCCTTCGTAGTGAATACCAGTTGAAATTAATTTATCATGGTTTGGAGAAAGCGACGCATAACATATCCAATTTGAAACATCATCTCTTACGAGTGTGTATCCATCTATGCTTTCAGCTCTTATGTAATATTCATCTCCATATAATTTCACTTGAACCATAGAACCATCTGGTTGCTTAAATGCTACAAGGGTCCCTCTGTATGGAGCTGCCACTGAGGTAATACTTATCAAAAGTAAATAAAAGAAGATAAAGATATGTTTCATGGATATGTTTTAAAAGTGAAACAAATATAACAACTTCAAGCACATGAAACATGAGTATCAAATAAAATATTATTGTCACACTTGATTATTATAAGAGCTCAAGTGGATATCCTTTTATCGTACTTCAATTTGGAAAGGCATTACCGCCATAATTTGATTTTTTTGTGCTTTTAATTTTTGAATTTCTTTAAAAATGAGATAGTCATCGCCTAGTACTTTTTTGACAATAGCATCTTCTTTGTTTTGTCCAGAAAATTCTTCAATCATTTCTTTTAATTTGTCTTTTCGTTTTGGATATTCTTCTATTTGATAATTTTTCAAATTCACTTTTTTCGCAGCACAAGTGATAGCATCTTCTTTGTTTCCGATAGCATCAATAAGTTTCAATTGTAAAGCAAGTGTTCCACTATAAACATGTCCTTGTGCTAGGTCTTCCACTTGTTCCATTGTCATGTTTCTAGCTACTGCCACTCTTGATTTAAACAAGGTATATGTTGTATCGAGATAGCTCTGAATCCAATTTCTTTCGGCATCGGTAAAAGGTCGAGTAACACTCGGAAAGTCAGCATAGGTGCTTGTTTTGACAACATCAGTCGTCACGCCTACTTTATCTTTGAGTGCATTTCCATAATTCATCATAACACCTACAACTCCAATAGAACCGGTTATTGTATTATTATCTGCAAAAATACTATCACCTGCACAAGATAAATAATATCCACCACTTGCTGCATAATTTCCCATACTCACAATAATCGGTATCCTTGATTTTAGTTTCATTAATTCATGATAAATTACTTCACTTGCCATTGCACTACCACCGGGAGAATTCACTCTTAACACTAACGCTTTTACGTTGTCATCTTCTGAAATTTTTCGAATATCTGAAATCATTCTTTTTGAATAAACTCCATCGTCCCCATCTCCATCATAGATTGCCCCATCAGCATATAACACAGCAATTTTATCATTATTAAATTTAGTGTCAATACTGTTTACATAATCTTCTGGTGTAACCAATTTGATTTTATCTTTTGATTTAATTCCAATTTGTGATTTTAATATTGATTCGACTGAATCTCCGTAAATAGTAGCATCTACAAAATGATTTTTTAATGCATCACTAGGAAATTTAATGGTCCCTTCGTTTGAAATTTTAATTAATTGATTTGTATCTAATCCTGTTTTTTTAGAAACGGTTTGTAAAAATTCACTGTAAAAATCGTTCAACATCACGCTTAACTGATAACGATTTGGCTCACTGAATTTATCTAACTTATAAGGTTCATAAGCACCTTTATATTTACCACAATGAAAGGCTTCGGTAGTAATACCAAGTTTGTCTAAAGTACCTTTAAAAAAAGTACCAGTGATGCTCAACCCATTAAATTCAAAACCACCAACAGGATTTAAAAATATTTTATCACCTGCACTGGCTACGTAATAAGATTTTTGGTCACAAATTTCACCATAAGCAAAAACAAATTTCTTTGAATTTGCCTTAAAATCAACAATAGCATTTTTAATTTCTTGGAGCGTAGCCCAACCATTAGGATTAGCTCCCAGCTTGATATAGATTCCTTTTATTTTATCATCAGTTTGTGCAGCTTTGATTGAATTGAGAATGTCATTCAATCCGACAACACTCGTTGGTGATTTTGTAAAAGTTCCAAAGGGATTTTTTTGGGTTTGCTCTGCAATTGGTTTATTCATATCAATCACCAATAAAGAGTTTTTATCGATATTTGTTTTTTCAGAATCCTTAGACACTCCGGCAACAAGTCCAGCAAAGGCAAATAAAATAATTAAGAAAAACAAAAGGATTGCACTTAAACAAGCAAATAAAATTTTCAAGAATTGTTTCATAGAATTTAGATATTTGCTCAAAATTACTTTAAGGTTTTTATTCTAATTTATAAAATTGTATGAATGGTATTTATTTGATTATTGGCGGTAATGTAGGCAATCGAACAGATAATTTGGAGAAGTCAAAACACTTCATTCAAGAATGTATTGGACTTATCCAAACTCATTCTTCCATCTATGAATCGGAAGCTTGGGGGAACACCAATCAATCTTCATTTTTAAATCAAGTTCTTTTTGTAAAATCCTCATTGGATGCGAAACATATCTTGAAGGAATGTTTATTGATTGAAAAAAAAAATGGGACGTGTTCGAAGTCAAAAATGGGAAGAGCGAATCATTGATATTGATTATTTTACTATCTTTATATTTAGAATTCGTTGTAATGGTTGATAAACATTTAAACTATTTTTTTCGGAAATGATATTTTTTAAGGTTGTGCCGAAATGTTTTTCTTTTAAAATAAACTTATCTATTTTCTTTCTGAGCTTTTTAGTCTTTTTAGTTTATTGGCTACACTCTTCGTTTTGAGACAGGTATAATCCATTATTTCGGGAGACTTTTACACATTCTAAAGTTAGATCTCACCCTCTTACACTCTAGAGTCACACTTAGTGGATCCTCGATACCTTTATACTTTTTCTTATTTCAGACGGCGTTTTGATATAATTTTGGTTCCAGTTTATTTTTAATTTAATATTCCAACTTCCGCTTGCTATTCCATTTTTTCCTAAAGTTTCTACAATGTTGATGGCTTTTATGCAGAAATATTTGCATCAACTGAACAATTTTTTTGGTCAGTTTCCAAGTCTTCGAGATCATCGTAAAATTGACCAAACTCTATTCTTTTCGGATTGAAAAAGTCCACTAACTGTGAATCATTTTGTTGTTCGAAGTTGCGATCTAGAATTTCTTTAAATAAGTCTGCTTGTCTTATCTCTTATGTGTCCATAAAATGCATAATCTCACTTTCTTGATTGTCAAAGTCCATTAAGTAATTCATTATTAGTTAATCAAAAAAATATATTATTTTTTTCTTTGAGATACTGATAATCAATAATTAATTTCTTAACAATTACAATTATAGTTTCGTTTTTAATTTTACTACTTATTTTTACTTATCTCATTTTTCCATTATTTTTTATTAAAAATTAAATTTGTTACATGCAAACTATGTATTATCATTTTCAAACAAATTTATTAAGCTCTTTTAATTCGATGTGCAGTGCGTGCACTCTAAGATAAACCTAATATGTTCAGAATTATATGGCATAATTTAAGAATTTTCCAGAGTTTTTGAAATCTATTTGATAACAAAATATTTCGAAAGAAAATAAAAATAAAAAGTAAAAATAATCATTTTAGTTAATATGCTAAAAATCAAGTTTGTTTAATTTTGTGATTACACAATAAAATTATTAGTATTTAAAGATTATTGTAATAAGTTGAATGAAAACAATATCAATCATTCAAGCTGATACCATTCGAAACCATCAGACTAATAAATCAACGTCTAAGCAAGCTTACCAATTTTCAAAATAAAAAAGATTTCCAGATCCTAATCCTGAGTACATATATATAATATCCTAGATGCAAAGTCGCTTTCTATTCCAATGATAGCCAATTGTCCCAAAGAAAAACTACCTTTGGATATGGAAATAAAACTGATTTTACGCGAGATCTAACATTTAGTCCAGGTGCCACAAAATATATGCATAAATCTTTATTTGAGAATAGCAAAGCTAAAGGGAAAACATTTGGATTGAGTAGAGAAAATTCTCCTGATCGCTCATATCTTGTACCTCAAATCCATAAATTTCCGGGACCAGGGAAGGTAAATTGGTTTTTATTTAGTATGAAAATCAGGTTCAGACGAGAATGACTGAAAGCTTCACAATGAGACCTCAAACTGTTGATTTTATCGAAGCAAAAAGAACAAATAAGTTTACACCTGGCCCAGCAGCATACAAATAGATAGATTTAGATCCAAAAAATGGAAGATTTGCAGTTGCCAAATTTAATGATTCTAAATATTGTAAAATAAACCCGAACACACCAAGATTTTTGACAATCAAATAGAGCCCAGGTCCTTTAACCTATAAATAAGGAGATAATCTAAGTTGGAATGCTAAATATACACTATCACACCGTCGAGGCAACGGAACTAGAGCATTTTCAAATACTGCAAGAAGCACTTTCACTGACGACGTCATGACTCGATAGAAAAAAAATTCCAGGCCCTGGATATTATGAAAACCCAACTTAATTTGGCGTATATGGCGATTCAAAATACTATAAAACACTTGGCAGCTTTAAATCTACAATTTAATCAAAATGAAATTTGATTGATCGATTTATGTTAATAATTCTATTTAAATTATTTATATCAGTTTAATATTAGTTTATCAATATAACAAATTTTAAAGTCTGTATTAGATGAGAAAGCAAAGTTTAGTCTAATCACCCTTAGACGACAAAGAAGCAACCCTCACGTTTGTTAGGAACTTGTGTGCTAGAATTGAGAAAGCTCTTGAAGAGGTCGAGTAAATTTGTGAAGAATAGCTGACACCCCAACCTGCCCCATCATCACTTGGCCAGTCTGAAGGAATTGGGCTTTATTTATACATCAAAGAGAATGAAGCTCCTCGGCAAACTAAATACCCAGCATTTTCTTAAAATTAGATATTGGCTATTCTATTAGCGGAATGGCAGAAAATGGATGATTCCTAAAAAAATGGTATATTGTTCTAAAATTGATTTGAATCAGTTAAATACATCGAAGAAGATGAAAAAAACTAGATAAGGTTGCAAATAAGCTAACTTAAAGTATTGAAGTAATACACTAAATTGTTAGCATTTAGGATGATTCAAGGTCTCATCACGAAATTATCCCACCCGAAAACAGATAAATAGTTCCCTAAAAGTAAATAATAACAGAGCAAACTTAATTTGATAGATTTTAGGATGGATCAAACCCAAGGAAGAAGAAAATTATATAATGTGAGGATGGAAATATCTAAGTTAAAAGCTGCTATAAATCTTCATAAACGCCTTCCAACACTGTGAATCCTTGTATACAGCATACAGAAATAGTTGCCCATCAACAAATCATTCACATTAATCAAAATCATAAGACTTAAATCGAGTAGCAAAAAATTGAGAATGTTGATGTCCCATTGAATTAGAATCAAATGTAAGCTTAAAATATGGTAGAAACAATAAATGCAACTTAGCCAGCCCAACGATAAGCAATAGGTATTCAGGGCGCCGATGATGTGTAAAATTTACTTTAAGCTAAAGAACATATCAGCAACATTAATCCATAATCAGGGTCATTAATCCAAGTGTAAGTTCAAGATCACAACCAAAATTAGAATTAAAGTTTAAACTCGTATCCAGTTGATATGGAAGGTTTGAGTGTGAGTATGCAGCCAGAATAAACCAAGATTGTGTCTATTATTGAAGAACCCCCCAACCAGCCTGACATAAATATCGGTTAGCCTACACTTTAAAAGATTGATATACCTTTGATTAGCGACATAAAAATGGCTGAAGTCTTAGATGTATAGGGGACATAATCAAAGCTTGTTCAACAGGTGAATGATTTTTTCATTTAAGATAAGAACGTAATCATCAACGAGGAGACCCCAGAATTTCCTAGTATTCCCGAACATCATGCTCAGCAGCCAAGTGACAAACCTGAATAATCCAACCCAGAAAGTGCATGAAACCATGGCAGAATGATAGTAATTGCAATTTATAACTATAATATGTATAATCTTATCAATGTGACACTATATAATTTATATCATCATTTAGACATGCCCAAGTATTCTTTAAAAGATAAGGTTGCTTTGGATGACTGATATCGAGTCAATTTTATATGTTATTTTATGTCCTAAAGTTTGCCATCGTAATCAGCTTTCCTTAACAGACTTACTAATGTTTATTTCTTATCCCATCCTTGATCTGATGCTACTTAAGGCAAGTAAGTTGCTGAATAATACTCCCCTTTGTAATCTGCTTTTATTATTATCCCATGCTTTCCTACTTACCAGTCTTAGGCGTTCTTGCCCTATTCAAAATTTACCAGCAAGGACACATTTACAGTTAAGTCTTAGTTTACTTCGTTCATCGACATTGGTCTGAATCTCGAGTCTTTCATAGCTGCTATAATAGCATATTGCGGCAACAAAATAGAATGAAGCTAAGGAGAAAATGTGCCAATACATCCTCTTAGATGGCCCTTTATTTTCCACGTCACAAACAGTGGTGTTTTGACATCAGGTAGAGAGGATGGCCACTTTGGCATTTATTTTTTATCCAAAACTGCCAGTAAGGAATCGAAGCAAACTTTACAATGTTCTTTCGTGGCTTGAACTGACATATTAATTATAAATGTAAAATGACAATGGAATTAGTTCAATTACGTAGGGTTATTTCATTTATCAAATCTAATTCGTATTAAAACTAATCTAACTTATTTCAGGCTAATAACTTAGTTCTTAAGATTCACTTTTAGTTAAATTATTATATTTGATTGGAGTCACTTTATAATTTTTATATTTTGGCACAAATATGAGCAAGAAAAGATATGTAAAGAAATCATAAAAGAACACTACCAAGAGTGAAATATCATTGAGTTAGTCATCTATTACTCTTGGTGATTTCGATGAAGGCCCTTAAATTCTTTAATAATAGTTAGATTTTACATTTGATATTAGAAAAATTCTTCATCTATGGTTAGTAAAAATTCTACCTCCATCTAAATTTTTGAATTTAAAATTTAACTTTGATCGAAAGAAAATCATTGGGGTACTAAATTAATGTGAAAAAATAATAGATTAGTGCAATTTTCATGTTGATCTTCATGTAATGAAATCAATATTTGATATGGATCATTAAATGAATAAAAATTTTTAACTTTTATTTGATAAATCGGTTTAGTGTGAAAATATTTTCCAAAAATATTATCATAGGAACATGCAATTAAATTTTGAAAGATTTTTAAAAATAAATAAATCAAGAATGTTATGTAAACAATCTAAAAATATTAATATGCTTACTTAATATCTGTAAAAAAAGAAGTAGCTGAAGAATTCACAAGATAGTTTGATCTAAATAAATCAAAGTAAATTACAAGAGCAGACATAGAATCTGCAAAAAAATTAAGTTTAAGCCGAGTAAGATCAATGACAACTTTTCCAACTCAGGCGGCAAACTCTTAGTATATGAAAAAGAAAATTTTAACTTCCTCTCAAAACAGAAGAAGAATAATAGTAATCAGATGTTTTGTAGGAAGAGAATTCAGATGATGGAAGTGACTAAGACGTCGCCAATTTTTTATACATTTGTTGATAGACGTTCAATTTAAACCTGAACAAAATCAAAAACCTCTAAAAGGCAGATGCAAAAAAAACACTAAAAATTTAAATAATAGTACAATAATATATTCCCAGCCTAAGGTGGAAGAATAAGCTAAAAAGACAAAATATGTTCAAAAAAAGTATATTCCAGCAGGCTAAAACGTTGAATTGACAAGGAAAGCATAAAAGATGTAATGTATATTAAAAAAAGAATACAAAACTGATTTAATGGATGTAAATGAATTTAAAAAAATGGATAAAGAATAATAGTGTCCTAAATTTTGATTAGTTTACTTTTTAAGTTGAATAAGAAATAGTAAGAAATAAAATTAAACACAAACAAAGATAGT
>LNFQ01000066.1 GCA_001567165.1 Bacteroidetes bacterium OLB11 | reverse complement strand
TTTTTTTGCTATTGCGTAATCTGGGTTAAAATCCTAATTTTCTTATAACAGAAAATCAAATGCGTAATTTGGGTTAAGTTATTTTTCAATCATTGAATAATCAACTAAATTTATTATTGACAACAATTAGTATTGTACTTTATCTTCATTTGTATAAAATAAAATTGCCATAATCAAATCTAGTGAAATGACCATGGCAATTTCTATTTTAAAGAGTGTTTAAAAGATTATTGAAACCGCATTATGCAATCTTAGCTTTTAAAGCATTATCGAGAGCATCTAAAAAGGTTTCGGTATTCACATAATCTTTATCTGCTACTACATTATTTCCGTGAATACAAACCGCTAAATCTTTTGTCATGATACCGCTTTCTACGGTTTCAATGCAGACCTGTTCTAGCTTATGACAGAAATCTATCAACTCTTGATTATTATCTAATTTTCCTCTAAATGCAAGACCACGAGTCCATGCAAAAATAGAAGCGATAGGGTTTGTGCTGGTTGGTTTTCCTTGTTGGTGAGCTCTATAATGTCTAGTAACAGTACCATGAGCCGCTTCGGCTTCCATAATTTTACCATCAGGAGTTACCAATACGGAAGTCATTAAACCTAAAGAACCAAAACCTTGAGCTACAGTATCGCTTTGAACGTCTCCATCATAATTTTTACAAGCCCATACAAAATTTCCATTCCATTTGAGAGCAGCGGCAACCATATCATCTATCAACCGATGCTCATAAGTGATACCCGCCTCGGTAAATTTTTCTTTAAATTCATTTTGATAAATTTCTTCAAAAATATCTTTAAATTCTACCATCATATTTTTTAGAATAGTATTTTTGGTTGAAAGATAAAGAGGCCATTTTTTATTCAAAGCAATATTGAAGCAGCTTCTAGCAAAACCTCTGATACTATCATCTGTGTTGTACATTGAAAGGGCAACACCGCCACCATCAAAGTTGAACACTTCAAACACTTGAGCCTCACTACCATCATCAGGGGTAAAAGTCATCGTTAATTTTCCTTTTCCTTTAATCACAGTGTCAGTTGCACGATATTGATCACCATAAGCATGACGACCAATAATGATAGGAGCTGTCCAATTAGGAACAAGCCTCGGAATATTATTTATCACAATCGGTTCACGAAACACAGTTCCATCTAAAATATTACGGATAGTACCATTGGGTGATTTCCACATTTGTTTTAAATTAAACTCTTTTACTCTAGCCTCGTCGGGTGTTATGGTAGCACATTTAATTCCTACACCACAAGCTTTGATAGCGTTTGCACTGTCAATGGTTATTTGGTCGTTTGTTTCATCACGATGTTGTATGCTCAAGTCAAAATACTGAATTGGCACATCTACATAAGGTAAAATGAGTTTGTCTTTAATAAATTTCCAAATGATTCGAGTCATTTCGTCGCCGTCAATTTCTACGACTGGGTTTGATACTTTAATTTTATTCATGTTTAAAAAAAATTGATAAATATTTAAATTAAATTTATGAAAGCACAAATGTATTTAAAAAAACGCTGTGAATAAAATTAAAAATTCAATGAGTTTATGTTAAATATTATAAAGTTACACACATCTGTTAATTTCTATTTTCCCATTCGATTGTCAAAGAACTTACATTTGAAGTAAATAATTCAATAAAATACTATGACGATAGAACAAATCATGCTACAAAGTGAAGCCATTATTTTTGGTTCAGAAAAACCAATCAGTGCCATTGACATTATTAAATTGATACAAGAATCATCCACAGATGGGGAATTAGATCAAGAAAAAATTTCTTCAGCACTCAATGCTATCGTTGAAAAATACGCATCAGATTTCTACCCTTTTGAAATCAAACAAATAGGTGGAGGCTACCAATTTTTAAGTAAAAAAGAATTTTATCCCACATTAGCAAAACTGAACGGAGAAAAGTACACCAAAAAATTATCTACGGCCTCTCTCGAAACCTTAGCCATCATTGCCTATAAACAACCAATTACAAAATCAGAAATTGAATATGTGCGTGGTGTAAACAGTGATTATTCGGTTCAAAAATTATTAGAAAAAGAACTCATTGTTATTTCAGGGCGTATGGAAGATATGGTTGGAAAACCGCTTACATACAGCACTTCAAAATCTTTCATGGATTATTTAGGCATTAATTCTATCGATGATTTACCAAAACTCAGTGAATTACAAGCTGTTGATATCGTTATTCCAACCGACAGCTCTATGGCTACTCCCGATGCAGAAAATAAATTGATGATAAATGAATCAGGCGAATTGCAAGAGGTAATTCGATAATTCAAATTATTTAAGTATTTTTTTATTCTTTATTATTCGATAATATCAGAATCTTTAGAACTATTTAATATTAGTTTTACAAATTGATTGATTTCATTTACTCTATTAAAATTCACATCATACATCACATTCTTACCCAATCTTTTGGTTCTGAGAACTCCAGCCCTTCTTAAAATGGCTAAATGCTGAGAACAAGTTGATTGCTCCACTCTTAATTTCTTGTAAATATCAGAAACAATAATATTTGGATTTTTATCTATTAGTTTAATAATATCTTGCCTGAGCTTGTGATGAATAGCGTGTATAATTACTGCCACTTTTTTGTAATCGTAATTGTAAAATACGATTCTTTCTGAATTGTTACTATTTAGATTATTTCGGTTATTAAGTTCTATTTTATTCATGATTTTCAATTAAAAAAAGAGATAGATAGTTAATTAAAAATATAATATGATGTAGGTCATAATTTTATTATTTTCGACACAAATTTAATTTTTATCCTTGAAAAACACCAATACAAATACTAATAATTTGTTAAATAAACTTCTTTCATATAAAACGGTTCTGCATCTATTCGATTGGAAAACTGTTTTGAATGAGCATAGTCTATGCCAATAGATTGAATCAGTTCATTGCAAATATTTACAATTTCAATTTCTAAAAAATTCATCTGCTAAACTAGAATCTGTGCTATACAAAATCGATTTAGAAGTGCTAACTAATTGCTTTAAATCTTCATAAGTCATAATACGATTAACCTCCTTCCCCTTCTCTGAATAATTGACAAAAAATTCATTCTCTCTGGCTTTTAATATAAAGATAGAAAAAGAATCATCGCTCGAAATACTCGCTCTCATTAAATCAAACTGACTAATTAAAATCAAAGGGATGTCAAGTGCATAGCAATACCCTTTCGCATTAGCCAAACTAATTCTTAAACCTGTATAAGAACCAGGACCATTCATCACCATTACTGCACCTATTTGTTGCCATGCCCAATTTTTCTCTTTTAGCATCTCTTCTATATGTACATTCAACATTTTAGCGTGTACATTCACTTCCTCTCTCAGTCTTTCTGCATGAATGGCGTGTTCATCAAAAAGAAGGGAATGAGATTTTGCACCCGATGTGTCGATATATAAAATCAAAGGCATAAAATAATAAGCAAAAGTAATATTGGATAAAAGATAATAAAAATTAAACTTAGGGTATTAATTTTGAAGTTTTAAAAACAAAAGATAATGAGTAAAAAAGTAATCAATACAACAAATGCACCAGCACCAATCGGTCCATACAACCAAGCAATCGAAGTGAATGGTATGATTTTTATTTCAGGTCAAATCCCTTTAAACCCTTCTACATCAGAATTAGTAACAAATAATATTGAGGATGAAGCAACTCAAGTAATGGAAAATTTAAAAGCTATTTTAACTGAGGCTGGATTGACTTTCGACCATGTAGTTAAGACGAGTATTTTTCTCTCAGATATGAATCTTTTTGGCCCTGTGAATACAGTGTATGCTCGCTATTTCACCGATAATTTTCCTGCAAGAGAAACTGTGGCTGTCTTAGGGCTCCCTAAAGATGTGCACGTTGAGATTTCAATGATAGTGGCTCGATAATTTAATCTTTTAATTGTTGAATATGATGAATTGTATATGTTGTGGAAAATCCTTCTAGTAGAGGAATAACAATCACTTCTCCTCCATTTTTTTTCACAACATCTGCTCCTACAATTTCATCTACTTTATAATCTCCACCTTTTACTAAAAAATCAGGTTGTAGCTTATTTATCAATTCGAATGGTGTTTCATCATCAAATAAAACAACATAATCAATAAAAGCAAAGTTGGCTAATAACAAGGCTCTATGCTTTTCATCTTGAATTGGTCTGTTTTCGCCTTTCAGTTTTTTCACCGAAGAATCTGAATTAATCGCTACCACAAAATGATGAGCAAGGTTGGCCGCCTGTAATAAATAAGTGATATGTCCACGATGCAGCAGGTCGAAACATCCATTTGTAAATACAAATTTTTTATTGGTTATATGCCATTGAGAAGTGATTCGTTGAAGAAAATCAATACCTACAATTTTATTTTGAATAACATCTAGTTTATCCATTTTTTATTTTGTTATAAATTGGTAGAAAAATAAGTGAAAGAGTGCCTCCAATGAGAATAATAATCGTTGGCACCAGCCAGATAATCCAACTGATAGCTACGCTAAAAGCATTTTCGATTCCGTAAAGTGAAATGATTTCTTGTACTAAAAGGGTGTAAGCACCAATACCACCAGGCGTTAATATCATTCCCACACTTCCAAAAGACAAAACAGAAAAGGCCGTTTTATAAGTCAAAACACTTGTTTCTCCTATACTATAAAATCCAAGCTGGATCATTCCAAAATACATCGCCCAAATTAATACCGTATGAAAAACAAAACCCTTTTGATTTTTCATATTTTTAAAACTTAAAATTCCACTCAAAATATTTTGAATGATGTTTTCAACTTTTTTAAAAACATTACTGTTTTTGATATAACTTTTAAAAATAAAAAGGAGTAAAATTAATAATACCAACGCTCCTAGTAGCCAATACATTTTTAAAAATGAAGAATCACTGTTTTGATTAAATCGTGAAATGAGTTCGTTGAAATAATGAGCAGCCAAATCAATTTGCACCAAAAAAGTAACAATAAATAAAATAACCAAACACAGCATATCGAATGCTCGTTCCGCAATGATTGTCCCTACTAGTTTATCGGCAGGTATTTTTTCATAACGAGCCAATATCGTACATTTCAAAACTTCGCCCAACCTTGGAAAAGCCAAATTAGCCAAATATCCGACCATTACTGCAAAAAAAGTATTCATTGTTTTCGGATGAAAATCCAGAGATTCAATCAAATATTTCCAACGAACTGCTCGGCTCCAATGGCTCACAAATCCCATAATAATAATCGGAATCAGCAATAGGTATTTTGCTTGACTTATTGAAAACTTAATTTTTTGAATATCTTCTTGATTTAAATCTTTGACGGTGAGCCATATTAAAAATGCGCACAATAATAGCGTGAAAATGTATGTGGCGATATTGATAAGCTTCTTTTGCAAATCAATTATTTCACTTTGTTATGACCGTTTGGAAAAACAATCGTAGGTTTAAATTTTTTAGCTTCCTCAAAATCCATTGTCGCATAAGAAATCACAATCACAATATCATCTACCTGCACTTTGCGTGCCGCAGGACCATTTAAGCATATCGTTCCGCTGCCACGTTTTCCTGTAATCACATAGGTTTCAAAACGTTCTCCATTATTCATATTCACAATTTGAACTTTCTCATGCTCAATGATATTCGCAGCTTCCATCAAATCTAAATCGATAGAAATGCTCCCTATATAATTCAAATTAGCTTCGGTGACTTTTACTCGGTGTATTTTTGATTTTAATACTTGAATCTGCATAAGACTGCAAATGTAAATGAATGATTTGTATTTTAAACAGATTAATAAAATTCTAACGATTGAGCGACTAAACTTTTAAAAAATATCCTTCCAAAAATTATAACAATTCTTTATTTGTTTTGAAAATATACAAATTTGTATATTTGCCCCTCTAAAATGAAAAAATTACCCATTCTATTTTTGATGATTCTCTTTATTGCAAGTGCTTGCAATTCGGGATTTGAAAAAATACTCAAAAGCAAAGATTTCGCATTTAAGCTACAAAAAGCGAATGAATATTATGACAAAAAACAATTTGGTAAAGCCAATACGCTTTATGAAGAATTACTTACTGTCTATAAAGGTACAAAAAATTTTGAAAGTATTTATTACAAATACGCATACACTTTTTATAATCAAAAACAATATTTAGCTGCATCCTATCACTTTAAAAATTTTTCAGACTTATTCCCAAAATCAGATAAATCTGAAGAATGTGAATACCTGAATAGCCTTTGCTTATATTATATGTCGCCAGACTACACCTTAGACCAATCCAATACTATCAAATCTATTGGCGAAATGCAAACCTATATCAACACGCATCCAAACTCAAAAAAACTGAAAGAAGCTAATAAAATGATTGATAATCTTCGAAACAAACTAGAAGAAAAAGACAATTACGGTGCAGCTCTTTACTATAAAATATCCGAATTCAAAGCAGCCTCAGTTGCTTATGAACAAATCATTCGCAAATATCCCGATTCGAAAAATGTAGAATACTACTACTTTAGAGTGATTGACTCAAAATACAAATACGCCAAAAGTAGTATTCCAAGCAAACAAGAAGAAAGATTGAACGATGTTAGTTCTTATTATAAAGAATTTGTGAGAAAATATCCAAAAAGTCCTTATAGAAGTGATGTAGAAAAAATAAATACATTATCTTTGCAAACTCTTAAAAAAATTGTCAAAATCATGAATAATAAAAGATTACTAATAAGCACGATTAATCCTACTATTGAAGCGAAAGACCTCAGTGTTATTCAAGAAAAAACCGGAAATATCTATAAATCGATTTCGATCATTAGTAAAAGAGCAAACCAAATTAATTCCAAAACCAAAGAAGAATTACATCGTAAGCTAGAAGAATTTGGAAGCTTAAACGACAATTTAGAAGAAATCAACGAAAACAAAGAACAAATCGAAATTTCAAAATTTTACGAACGCATGGCAAACCCTGCGATTTTAGCTACTCAAGAACTTTTAGATGATAAAATCTACTTTAAAGAAAAAGAGTAATTTATGAGATAGAACTTCCTCTATAGCCCTTTTAAACTAAACCTACAATTTATGGAAATTTTAAACCTACCACTTTCGCAAAAATTTGGGATAAAAATATCCTCTAATCCAGAATACCTGCTAGAATTTAACTATTCACCGTTCGTTAAGAATCATATCAACACTTTTCACGGCGGTGCTTTATACATTTTCGCTGAAACGAGCAGTGGATTTTTCTTAAATGAAAACTTTCAAAATCTGTTTGATAACATTCATCCAATGCTTCGCTCTTCTAAAATAAAATTTTCTAAACCCTGCCAAGGTCATATATACTCAAAAGCGAAATTTTTTGGAAACCTCAAAAGAAAAAAATCTTTTTTAGAATTACAACAAAACAATAAAAGTTTATTCATTACAGATATCACCTTATACAATGAATCCAAAAACATCATTTGTAGAGGAGATTTTGAATGGCTAGTGAATGTCTAACTCTCTATCAAATTACTTTCTCATTTCTTTATCCTGAAATATTCATTCATATTTAACGGCTTCCTTATTTATTTTCTAAATAAAAATTGCATCTTTGTATATCATGAAAGGAAAAAAAATTCTGATAGGAATCAGTGGCGGCATTGCAGCCTATAAAATTCCGTTGCTAGTACGACTGCTTGTGACACAAGGAGCTGAAGTGAAAATTGTGATGAGTGACGCAGCCACACAATTTGTTTCTCCTTTAGTACTCAGTACCCTTTCAAAAAATCCGGTTCAAATCCACCTTCAAGAACAACATCAATGGAATAATCATATACAACTTGCTCACTGGAGCGACCTTATTTTATTTGCCCCCTGCACCGCCAACACTTTATCCAAAATGGCAAATGGACTATGCGACAATTTATTGATGGCGGTTTACCTATCTGCCACTTGCCCTATATTAATTGCACCTGCAATGGATCACGATATGTGGCAACACCAAAGCGTGCAAGATAATTGCAGCAAACTTTCACAAAGAGATCAACACTATATTCTACACACCAACTATGGAGAATTGGCAAGTGGACTTATCGGTTTTGGTAGAATGTTGGAGCCAGATGAATTATTTAAAAAATTAGAAAATCATTTTTATCAAAATCAATTACTCCAAAACAAAAAAGCCCTAGTGAGTGCGGGTCCTACTTATGAGAATATAGACCCAGTGCGGTTTATAGGAAATCATAGCAGTGGAAAAATGGGAATTGCCATCGCTGAGGCTCTTGCCGAGCAAGGTGCTGAAGTGCATCTTGTATTAGGCCCTACTTATCTAAAGCCTCAAAACCCAAATATCAAAATCTATCCTGTTGTTTCAGCAAGTCAAATGTATGACGAATGTGTGCATCTATTTCAAACCATGGATATTGCCGTGATGAGTGCAGCTGTTGCCGATTATACTCCAGTTGATGTTTCAGATAAAAAGAATAAAAAAAATGCAGAAACAATAGAAATTCAGCTAAAAAAAACAATCGATATTTTAAAATATTTAGGTGAAATAAAAAAAAGAAAATCAAACTATTGTTGGTTTTGCACTTGAAAACTTTGATGAAAAAAATTATGCTCAAAAAAAACTCAAAGAAAAAAAAGCAGATGCGATTGTTTTAAATTCACTAAATGACCCAGGGGCTGGTTTTGCTTATGATACAAACAAAATTACCATTTTTGATAAATACAATAATGTAGAACATTTTGAGTTAAAATCAAAAAAAGAAGTCGCAAAAGATATTGTAAAAAAAATCATTCATCTAAACTCATTATGAAAAAAACAATTCTGTTTATAATAATCATGTCCTCAGCACTTGCTACTCTCGCTCAAGAGCTAAACTGCAAAGTGATGGTTAATGCCGATCAGATACAAGGAATCGATCAAAAAATTTTTAAAACGCTAGAACAATCACTGACAGAGTTTGTAAATACAAGAAAATGGGGGAATGATAATTTTGACCCAAAAGAAAGAATCGAATGCGTGTTTTCGCTTTTGCTCAATAAGCCAATAGAAGGCGTAGAAGGTGGATATACCGGTCGCTTATCCATTCAAGCAACACGCACTATTTACAACACCAGCTACTCCACTAACCTTGTTAATTATGTGGACAAAGACATTGCTATAAAATATCTCCAATATCAAACCATCGAATTTAATGCCAATCGAGTTTCTGGAAATGATGCATTGGCTTCCAACCTGCCAGCCCTCATTGCTTATTATTGCTACATCATAATAGGTTTAGACTATGATAGTTTTTCATTAAAAGGAGGAACTGATTTTTATACTAATGCTTTGAATATCGTCAACAATGCACCTGAAGGAAAAGGAATCACTGGTTGGAAAGCAGCTGAAAATCAGAAAAACCGTTTTTGGCTCAGCGAACAATTAACCAATAATCGATTTGCCGGCATGAGAGATGTCTTCTATAAATATCATCGTTTAGGATTAGATTTATTAACAATAGATAATGAATCAGCACGAAGCACTATCAATGAAACCATCCCTATTTTATCCAAAATAAATACTGAAAATCCAAACTCTATTTTAATGCAATTTTTTATGAACGCTAAAAGTGAGGAACTCTTAAACCTTATGGCAAACGCCACCTCTACCGACAAACAGAAACTAGTGCCTATGCTATCTTCTCTTGATGTCAGCAATGCAAATAAATATGCCGAACTACTTAAATAAAGCATCCATACGAGTTGGACTTATATTCTTTTTACTTGCAAGCCAATGTAAAAAAGAAAGCCATTTATCCATTCAAACGATGAGTAATATTTTACTACAAATGCACTTAGCTGAATCCTATTCCCAAATATTACCCAAAGAAAACACAACCATTATGACCAAAAATATTGATAGCTTAAAAAAATTTTTGACGCAGCGATTTTTAAAGAATTTCATACCACAAAAGAAGAATTTGAACAAAGTTTAAACTACTATAAATCAAAGCCTGAACTTTTAGATTCAATATACCAGATCATCATGAACGAAACGAATCTTCTACAAAAAAAAACATTGAAATTTAAAGTAATTATCTAAAGTTTATCAGGTTTATCACATTTTAGTTGTTAAATTCGCATTCAAAATTTTATACATCAAGAAAAACAAAATTGAAATACAAATGGGACAAGTAAAAGAACAATTTTATAAAATCGCTACAAAATCTTCTGAAGACATTAAAAAACTTATAAAAGAAAACGGAGAAACTGTCATAGGTGAGATCAAACTTTCGCAAATATATCAAGGAATGCGTGGAATCATAGGATTAGTAACAGAAACTTCACTCCTAGACGCAAATGAAGGCATTCGCTTTAGAGGATTTTCAATACCAGAATTAATTGAAAAACTGCCCAAAGCAGAAGGAGGCTCCCAACCTTTACCAGAAGGACTTTTTCATCTTATGCTTTTAGGTGAAATCCCTTCACAAGATGATGTAGATCATCTTTCTGCTGTATTAGCTCGTCGCTCTCATGTTCCAAACTATGTGTTTGATGCTATCGAATCGCTTCCGCTACACACACACCCAATGACACAATTTAGCATTGCAATTATGGCATTGCAAACAGAATCTTTATTTGCAAAAGCTTACAATGAAGGCATTAATAAAAAAGATTATTGGTCATATATCTACGAAGACACCATGAACTTGCTTGCAAGACTTCCACGCATTGCAGCTTATATCTTTAGAAGAAAATATCGAAACGGCGATCATATTCAACCCAATGGAATGCTAGACTGGGCTGCTAACTTTGCCCACATGCTTGGCTTCGATAATGAAGGATTTAGAGAATTGATGAGATTATATCTAACAATTCATGCCGACCACGAAGGAGGAAATGTAAGTGCTCATGCAACCCACCTTGTAGGATCTGCATTGAGCGACCCTTACTTAGCTTTTGCAGCAGGAATGAATGGACTAGCCGGCCCTCTTCATGGATTAGCAAATCAAGAAGTGATTCGATGGATCGAAGATATGAATAAAGAGCTTAATACAAACAGACCTACCAAAGAGCAAATCAAAGAATTTATTATCAAAACACTTCAAGAAGGAAAAGTCGTTTCAGGATATGGACACGCTGTATTGAGAAAAACAGATCCTCGCTTTATCGCACAAATGGAATTTGCAAAAAAACATTGTCCAGACGATGATTTGATTCAAACTGTTTGGAATATTTATGAAGTAGCTCCTCCTATCCTTTCTGCTACCGGAAAAATCAAAAACCCTTGGCCAAATGTAGATGCCCATTCTGGTTCATTATTGAAACATTTTGGATTAATAGAAGAAGATTTCTATACTGTCCTCTTTGGCGTATCAAGAGCATTGGGAGTATTAGCTAGTTTGTGTTGGGATAGAGTGTATGGCTTCCCTATCGAAAGACCAAAATCTATCACAAGCAAACAAATCAACAAATGGTTGAATAAAGAAATCGACACATTAAGTTAAAAAGCATTGCATGGCAACAATCTCTTTTAGCAAGGCGAAAAGAGATAAATTTACCAAAAGATTTTTTTGCAACAAGAAATTACCAACATGAACGGTGTAAAAAAACAACTTTTTTAAGCAATATTTATTGCTTTATTATCTTGGTACTAACTGCCAGCCAAAATTTTATTTTAAACGGTTATATCTTTTTATTCTTGTCATTATCTACACCATGCTCTCCATCTGTTTTGTGAGTCTTTTTTTTCTCTCCTAACTCAGCTTACAATTTCTTTTTTTAATTATATTTGTAAAGTAAAACTGGAAAGCTTGTTTTAGACTGATTTGGTGTCAATTGAATGTTGCAATCCCTAAAAACAAAACTTAAACAAATTTAACTATATGAATCGCTTAAAATTTGCAATTATTTTACTTTTCTTTACAACAAATATCAATTTGATTTATGCTCAAAGTAATGATGAATCAAATGATGCTAATTTTTCAGGATATAACAATTTTGATTTCGTTCCTGGGAAAAAAGTCATTTTTTATGATGACTTTTCAAATGCTTTATCAAAATGGAAAGTGATTGAATTTGATGCTGCTGATGACGTGGAGAAGCCCGGAATAAAAAAAATTACCAATGATGAATATTTATGGTTTAAAACACCAAAAAAGGCTTATTCTTTCCATTAAATATTAAATCATTACCCGAAGATTTTTCGATAGAATTTGATATGTGGGCTGATGTAAACAAGATGAGCGAAATGGAAAGTGGGCTAAATGTGATTTTTGTGAGCAACACAACAAACAGAGAAGAATATAATATTCATTTTGATGAAAACCCTCAAATACAGTTAGATATCCATCCATCGCTCGATTTACTTTATTGTATTGCGTCAAAAGAAAATACCGATGAACGTGTATTGGTAAGAAAAGATTTAAAAAATGGTTGGAGTGTTGGGAAAGTGCACCGAATATCAATTTCACGCAATAAGACTCACATAAAATTATATGTTAATGAAAAGAAGTTTATTGACTTACCCAATGGCTTGCCAAAGAAAGGTGTATATACGCTTATTTTAAGCACTAATATGTGGGGAGATGGATTATTTTTCACAAACTTCAAATTGGCTGAAGGACTTGAATTTCCAACAAAACTCGACAAGGAAGGCAAATTTGTAACAAACGCTATTTACTTCAATATAAACTCTTCTCAAATAAAACCTGAATCTTGGGCTGCACTGAGCCAAGCCGCAACAGTCATTAAATCAGCACAAGGAAAAATTACTATAACCGGACACACCGACAGCGATGGTAGCGATGATGCCAATCTTATTCTTTCAAAAAAAAGAGCAGAAGCTGTGAGACTAGCACTGATTAAAAAATTTTGATATTGATGCAGAAAAATTACTCACAGAAGGCAAGGGCGAGACTATGCCAATTGACAACAACAATACACCTGAGGGAAAAGCAAATAATCGCAGAGTAGAATTCACTCTTAATAAATAGAAACTAGAAAATACTTAGCTATCAACATAAGTCTAACCAAAAATAGATTTATACCAAAACATGTAAAATAGTCTAAAAAAGGAAAGTCATTTCAAAACCGAAAATTATTTTACCTATTTCCCAAAATCATTTACATCATGCACCCTTTTGAAATACAATGTTGAAAATGCGTCACTAGAATAAGAAATGTTCCTGAAAGTCGCTCATTATGCTCAACACATTAATTCTCTATCCTTACTTGTTAGGACATGATGACTTTAAAATTAGCACATTAATTATAAAAACAAATCTGTTTTTAACAATTGCAAATCATACTATTTAGCCTTCTAAATATAATTCAAATAACAATCTTCTTTGCTCAAATATTTCATTTTATTAATTGTTATAAAATAATCTTCAAATTATCAAAAGACTTATCTTTGCAAATAGTTATGTCAAATCTTATACAAGAACTGGAACAAGTTGTCATAAAGTTTGCCGGAGATAGTGGTGACGGTATTCAATTAACCGGTTCTCAGTTTACAAACAATACAGCTTTAGTAGGCAATGACTTATCCACTTTCCCTGATTTCCCTGCTGAGATTCGAGCCCCAATTGGTACAGTGCCAGGTGTTAGCGGCTTTCAACTTCATTTTTCTTCCAAACCTATTTATACTCCAGGCGACAAGTGTGATGTATTAGTTGTGATGAACGCTGCAGCACTGAAGGTAAACCTTAAAGTGATTAAAAAGGGTGGAATTATCATTGCAAACACTGATGGATTTGATACGAAAAATTTAAGATTGGCCAAATATGAGGAAGGAGAAAACCCACTCGAAAATGAATCACTGTCTTCATTTCAAGTGTATAAAATTGATGTTACAAAACTCACACGTGAAGCACTAAAAGATATTACCACTTTAGGTGTCAAAGAAAAAGATCGTGCGAAAAATATGTTTGTATTAGGATTACTATATTGGATATACGATCGTGATATGAGTAATACAGAAAAGTTTTTAAACAAAAAATTTGGTAAGCAAGCAGATGTTTTACAAAGCAATCTTTTAGCATTAAAAGCGGGCTATTACTACGGTGAAACAGCTGAAATATTTACCTCACAATATAAAGTAGCAAAAGCTCAAGTTGAGCCGGGTACATATCGAGGAATCACTGGAAACGTTGCACTCGCGTTAGGTTTGGTGGCTGCTTCTCAAAAAATGAAACTTCCTTTATTTTTAGGAACTTACCCTATTACTCCGGCCTCTGATATTTTGCATGAGTTAAGCAAGTATAAAAATTTCGGAATTATGACCTTTCAAGCAGAAGATGAAATTGCAGGTATCACAACCGCTATTGGGGCTTCCTATGGAGGTTCATTGGGTGTGACAACCACTTCAGGTCCTGGAATGGCTTTAAAAACAGAAGCAATGGGTCTTGCTATTATGCTTGAAATTCCTCTAGTCATTATAGATATCCAAAGAGGTGGCCCTTCAACCGGCCTACCAACCAAAACAGAACAAAGCGATTTATTGCAAGCTTATTATGGTCGCAATGGAGAATCACCAATGCCTGTTCTGGCCTGTGCTACACCATCAGACTGCTTTCAAATGGCAATAGAAGCATGCCGAATCGCAGTGCAACACATGACGCCAGTCATTTTATTAAGTGATGGATACATTGCAAATGGAGCTGAGCCATGGAGATTTCCTACATCTAAAGATTTGCCAGATATTGATGTAAAATTCAAAAAGCATTTAGACGAAGGAGAAGAAAAGCTAATGCCATACAAAAGAAATGAACAACTCGTCAGACCATGGGTTTTGCCGGGTTACGCACACTTAGAACATCGCATTGGAGGATTAGAAAAACAAGATATCACTGGAAACATTAGCTATGATCCCGACAACCACCAACACATGGTGAAAACCAGACAACAAAAAATTGATTTAATCTCAGACAATATTCCTTTACAAACCATCACTAATGGTGCAGACAAAGGAAAAGTGTTGCTATTAGGCTGGGGCTCTACTTATGGTGTATTGTCAGTTGTTTCTCAAAACTTAATAGCACAAGGGTTTTCTGTCTCTCATTGTCATTTAAAATACATAAGACCTTTTCCTAAAAATATCAGCGAAATTTTAAATAATTTTGAAACTGTCATCATTCCAGAAATCAACAATGGGCAATTAATCAGAATCATTAAAAGTGAATTTATGATTCATGCTATTCCATTTAATAAAATAAAAGGAACCCCAATAACTCAAGCTGAACTGGAAGAATTTGTATTGACATATTTAACTAACCAAAATGAATATGAATAAATTTGTGATTATTTTACTCTCCCTTTTTGTAAGTTTTCAACTTGCTTCATGTAGAACTACGAAAATTACAAAAAAACAAAGCTATATGACCTCTCTTTTTCAGGAGCTCAAAAATAATTTTCCAGATGCAAATGTTCTTATAAAAAATGATAGTATTAAATTGATTTTTTCAAGTCATATTTTATTTGAAACAGGCTCAGCCGAAATCAAACCTGACTTTAAAGAAAATTTACAATTAATTTACAAAACGCTCATTAAATATAACAAAACAAATTTATTAATTATTGGGCATACGGATAACGTTGGTGAATTGCACTTCAATGAGTCCTTATCTATGTCACGTGCCTTATCAACAAAAGCAGGCTTGGTATCATTACACCTTGATAGTGTTAGAATAAAAACTTGGGGAATGGCAGACAGAGAGCCAATAGAAACTAACAAAACTGAAGAAGGGCGTGCTAAAAACAGACGAGTGGAATTTGTAATTTTATATAAAGAAGAATAAGGATTTCGGTTGCAATCATTCGAATGCTAAATTTTAAAATTTGCCATAATCGGATAATGATCTGAATATTTATATTTCAGTTTTTTATAACCTAAACATTTTATTTTTTTGCTATGCAAAATATAATCTATTCGAAGTAGCGGAATTTTAGAAATAAAAGTTGATCCCACTCCTAAATCGTTTTCAAGAAATGAATCTGAAAGGTTATTTCGCATTTTAAAATAAACATACGAACTAGGAATATCATTAAAATCGCCACATACGATGACATTCCCTTTTTGACTTGAAATAATCTTAGAAACTAAAGCAGCTTCTAATCCTCGACCGATTGCGTTCCTTCTCAGTTTTTTTAAAAATATGAATCGAGTTTTCTTTTAGCTGTACCTTTTCAATGTTCATTATAGCATCCGACTCATTGGAAGTAAAACGATTCGATTTTAAATGCACATTAAACAAATGAATAGTTTCGTTTTTCAAAAGAATATCGACTTGCTGCAAAAGATTATTTCCATAAACATCAATATCATGGTTTTGCATTTTGACAATCGGCAAATGAGAAAATACCACACAGCCCCACTTCCCTCTTTTGGTTGTATTAATGTCGCAAGTAGCAAAATATTTATATTGACAAGCATCCATAATGTCTTGAATATTGTTAACACCAATGGAATCATTTCCATTGTAAAACTCTTGCAGACAAAGCACCGTAGGGTTTTGCTCAGCAAACATTTCAATTATTTTTCTTCGAGTATTTGTGTCTTTATTCCATTTATATAAGTTGAGCAATCGAACATTATAGCTCATCACATTGATTTGATTCAAATTGGTTTCAAACGATTGTTTATTAAAAATATGTAATGCAAAAATAGATGCATAAATATTCCAACTAAAAAACAAAGCAGCTAATGGAATAATAGCATATTTTATTTTTTTAAAAAAGGATCCAAAAAAACTAAAAAAGCAAAAATTTAACACAAGCAAAAATGGGAGCAAAAAAACTAAGCACTCCGGCAAAACTTAATTCATAAGGATTGGTATTAGGAATTGTGTTACAAAATAGAAGCAATGCAGCAAAAAGCAAACTACAAATCAAAGCTCCATATTTTATTATGATTCTCATAGACGTTTACTATACTCTTCTAATTGCGTTTTTTCTTCTTGAGTCAATGATTGGATTCCGTATTGATTTATTTCATCCAAAATATCGTCAATAGTATTTTTACTCCATCCTTGTTTTTTTTCTTTTTTCTATTCGTGATAAAATTTTTCATTATTGCTTAAATAAGCATCCATTTTTTTTGAGCAAAATAGTGAGCTTTTCAAAAAAAGTACCTAAGAACGTATTATAGCTATATCCAATCAATAAGGCACTGGCAATATAAATTGACATAGGAAGCAATTTGTTTTTAAACATCAAGATATTAAAAATCAGAAAGACAACAGCGATAATCCATATCGGAATACTCATGTTGAGTAGTTTTGAAAAAGCATATTTTGGTTTATAGCCCACTGCTGCACCGACTACAGCCCACAATGCACCAATACTGCCTGAGAAATAAGACAGTTCAATTTGTGTTCCAAAAAAAGACATATATAACATAAAAACCAATCCTGAAAACATACCCCCTACTAGGTATATCGGGATAATTCGATAGTTGCCTTTTAAATCTTCAATGACACTGCTAAAAATCCATAACCAAATTAGATTGGTAAAAAGCTGAATAAAATCGAGCTTAACAAATATATGAGTTAGAATACTCCAAGGTTGCATTGCAAAGCCTTTTAGTTGAAGTGGTAAGGTCAATTGATTTAAGATATAATCGTTGAAAACATGAATGTTGCTATTGGTTAATAAAAATGATGCTTGCGTAAAACCTAATAATACAAAAATCAAAGCATGAACAATAATAAGTTTGACAACATCACTTTTTGACAAAGAGGAGTGCAATGAAAAGTTTTTTGTATTCATTAATAAAAATGTTTTTTATCTCTATTGTTCCAATATTTTATAAGAATAAAAGCCACAACCATTCCCCCTAAATGAGCAAAGTGGGCTACATTATCTCCTACATTATTTTTCACACCTGCATACAATTCAAAAAGGGCATAAAATGCAACGAAATATTTTGCTTTCACAGGGAACAAAAAATAGATTTGCAAAATCGTATTTGGAAATAAATATCCAAAGGCAAACAAAATACCAAACACTGCACCAGAAGCACCTACAGCACTAAAATAGTTGAGCATTTCCATATTTCCACTATATTGAAATGACAAAACCAAAAGGTATAAAATAGCAGCCCCAACTCCACATATCATATAAAATGTCAAGAACCTTTTTGAGCCAAAATAATTCTCCAAAATACCTCCAAACATCCAAAGGGCAAACATATTAGAAAACAAATGAAGGAATCCCATTTCGGGATCGTTTGGGTCTCCTCCATGCACAAACAAGTGCGTAATTAACTGCCATACTCTAAACTTATCAGATGACCAATGATGCAAGGCAAGCGAATCAATGACGCTTGCATATCCAATTTTTGCAAACACTATTGTTGCAAAAAAAACAAGGGTGTTAATAATTAGAAGATTTTTGACTACGGGAGGCATCATGCTGTTTCCCATTGGGCGATGTTCCATAGAGCAAATTTAAGGTATGCTTAGTTATTAATTTTTATTTATTTTCAATTCAAAAAAATCTTAACTTTTTATACTAATCCATCCTTGTCAGTCAATGAATATTTGATTTATTTTCAAAAATGAGCCTACCATTGATAAATGTTCGCATCACTTTTGCTTGACTGATTTCCGCTGGGCTTGCTGTCATTAAATCAATGGGTAAAACACAAAAATCGGCAGATTTTCCTATCTCTAAACTTCCTTTTTCTTTTTCTTCAAAAGCAGATTTTGCCGCCCATATTGTCATGCCCCTTAAAGCTTGTTCTCTCGTCAACGCATTTTCAATTTCAAAACCATTTTGGGGAAAATGATTTTGGTCGATTCTAAAAACAGCTGCATAAAAAGTTTGCAAAGGATTCACCCCTTCTACGGGAAAGTCAGTCCCTAAAGGTATCCATTGATTTTGCATGAGCAATTTTTGATAAGCATAAGCATTTTTAATTCGCTGTGCCCCCACTCTATCTTGAGCCCAATACATATCACTAGTAGCATGTGTGGGTTGCACAGATGGAACAATTTGATATTCTCCGAAATAATGAAAATCGCCTTCATCAATGACTTGCGCATGTTCAATTCGCCACCTTCTATCATTTTCCCCTTGAAGCACTTCTGCATAAATTTTCAACACCATTCTATTTGCCGAATCTCCAATTGCATGAACGCATAATTGATAATTTGATTTTGCAATTTCTGTGGCTATTTTTTTCAAACTGTCTGTTGGTATAAGTTGTAGCCCAAGATGGAGATGCCTATCTGCATATTCCTTAAGCAGCAAAGCCCCCCTCGATCCTAAAGCTCCGTCAGCATACACTTTATACCCAATAATGTGCAACTGTTTATCATTGTAAGGTTTTTGATGTAAATATCGTGAAATATTTTCTTCATCTAAACTAAGCATAGCAGCCGTTTTAATGGACAATTTCTTTTGAGAATATGCCTTTTTCAAAAGTTCAATTGTTGAGTGGTCAATACCACAATCCACGACAGATGTTAAACCAAAAGAGGCACAATCATTTTCTGCTTTTATAAAATCTTGAATGATTTCATCATCGCTTCTTGTAGGCAAAACTTTTTTCACGATTTCAGATGCATTATCAATTAGCATTCCGGTTAGCTTCCCATTATTTTTGATAATTTCACCACCTTCAATTTTCGTATTTTCATCAATGCCTGCAATGTCCAATGCTTTTTGATTGCATAAAATAGCATGGCCATCTATTCGCATCAGAAAAACCGGTGTATTCGGGAAAAGCTTATCTAGAGTGTCTTTTGTAGGAAATTCTTTTTGCTCCCAATCGTTTTGATCCCAGCCTCTTCCTTCTATCCATTCTCTTTGATTGTGTTGAGAATATGCAATTATTTTTGCAACGACCTCATCAAATGATTTTGTTCCAAACAACGCTAACTTATATTTATCTTTTGCATAGCCAGTAAAATGACAATGAGCATCCATAAATCCTGGATAAATAAAATTTCCTTTCGCATCGTATTTTTCTGCACTCTGATATTTATCTAAAAGAGATTGATTTCCGATATTGATAATCGTTCCTTTTTTAATAACCAAAACAGTTGCGGTGTCGAAATTTTGATTAACCGTGTATATTTTAGCATTAAAGACAATCAAATCTGCATGATCATTTTTACAGGCACTAAAAAGAATTAGTATAAAAAGATAAAAGATATTTTTCATTTTAATAACCTTTTAAAAAAGCATTATTCTCAATTTCTATTTTTTATCTCTAATGATATTTCCGTTTTCGTCAATTTTTTCAACTCGATATTTAAGTGCCTCCAATTTGGGTTTTAAACTTTGGAAATCGCCTGCTAGTATGATATTGAAGGTATCAAAATCGAGCCATTCTTTGATGCGGATGTCTGCATTTTTTTTTATCAAAAGCATTTAATATTTTTTGTGTTGTTCATCTACATAATTTGCAGTGAGATTATGCTTTAAGATATTGTCAAGGAATCCTGCTTTTTGATAAAGAGTTTCATACTTTCTTGCATCTCTTTGCGTCATGGCATTTTTAGTAAATTGCAATTCATCAGTTGTGATTCCGGTTGCATGGAATTTACGAAATTCCTTTTCAATTTCTATTAATGCACTATCTGTAGCGCTCGCTTTTATTCCTGATGAAAACAAATATGAGCCGGTAAAATCATTCCCGTTAAAACCGCCACGAGCACCATAAGTCCAGCCTTTATCTTCTCTTAAATTGATGTTTAATCTTGAATTAAATTCCCCTCCAAAAGAGAAATTCATGATTCCACAACGAAAGTATTCGCCTGTTGCGTCATATTTTAGATTGGTTAATTTCCCGATTCTAAATTCTGTTTGTGCTGCCTTTGGAATATCATAAATAAAAAGAGTTTTAGGTGCATTTCCACTTTGAGCTTGCACACTTGGATATTCTATTTTTTGTTTTGGTAATTTTTCAAAAATCGATGAAAGTTTAAATGCATCATTTCTTTCGTAATCGCCTACCACCACGATATTCATTTCGTTAGAAGAAATATACTTTTTATAGTATTCTTCGATATCATTTAAGGTGATGTTTTTGACTGTTTCTTCTTTTCCGATTGCAGGAGTTCCCAATACATTATTTTTCCCAAAGAGGAAATAATTACTGACAATGCTTGCCATCGTAGCTGCACGTGTTTTTGAATTTTTAATATTTTCGAGGGTTTGGTTTTTAATACGATCGAGGGTTTCTTGCTTAAAATCTGGTTGGAAAATTCTTTCTTTGAGTAAATCTAACGTTGGTTGAATATTTTCTTTTAGAGAACGAACTGTAATTGAGATTTCATCTAAACCACAAGAAACTTGTATTTGACTTCCCAATTTATCTAGCATGATATTCATTTGTTCAGCAGTATGTTGTTTTGTATCTTCATTCATCATCGCTGCAAACAAATTGCCTAAGCCTGCTTTTGATAGATCATTTTGTTCCATTATTCTGCCTCCTTTTAATCCGATAGAAATAACGACAATGGGTATCTCATCTGATTTGGAATGAATAATGCGGATATCATTTAGGTTCTGAATGGTGAATGGTGGGACTTTCACGTTGATTGCCGGTCCTTCATTTGGCATTTTGCTTCTGTCAAAATTGTCTTTTGCTTTCACATATTTCAACCCATTATATTCATAATTTGGAGACACATAACCATCTTTTGAAACGGTGTAATTATCTTTCGCTGCAATGACGTTTTCATTTCCTTTTGTCAAAACGCTTAAAATGAGCATTGGTTTATTTTTAATGTATTGATTATAGACTCTCATCACATCCTCTTTCGTCAGTTTTTTAATGCTTTCTAAATTGGTTGTAATATAATTCGCATTACCAGTAAATGTTTGGTAAGATGCTAATTGAGACACTTTTCCTGAAACACTTTCTAGGCGATAAATTTCTTGTGCTTCTAATGAACTCTTAAATTTATCAAGTGCATCATCACTGACCCCATTTTTCTCAAATTCAGAAAGAGCTTGTCGAATTTCTTTTTCCATATCTCCTAATGGAGTACCGGGTTTTGGAGTAATTAATATTTGAAAATTTCCTGCAAGTTCGCTAGTGGTGTTATAGCAACTAACGCTGATTGCTTTTTGAGTTTTCACAAGGTTTTGATATAGGATTGAGTTTTTATCTCCACCGATAATTTCGGCTAGACAATCTAAAGCAATTTCATCTTGATCAAATGAAGGCACAGTCGGCATTGCACATACAAGAATGGGCAATTTTGCATATTGATCTACCATGCTGACATATCTATCTTTATTCAAAGTCGGATTAGGTAATTTTGTTTTTTCGACAGCGGGGCATTTTGGTATTTTTCCAAAATATTTATCTACTAAACGTACGACATCTTGAGTGTTGACATCACCACCTACTGTCAAAACCGCGTTATTAGGCCCATACCATCTCAAAAAGAAATTTTTCAAATCATTTACATCCACTCGATTCAAATCTTCGATATATCCAATTGTCAGCCACGAATAAGGATGGCCGTAAGGAAAAATATTTTTAGCAATCATTTCTTGTACGAGCCCATAAGGTTTGTTGTCATAGTTTTGTCCTCTTTCATTTTTAACAGTAGCTCTTTGTACTTCAAATTTTTGTTGAGTGACGGCATCTAATAAAAAGCCCATTCGGTCTGCTTCTAACCAAAGCATTTTTTCAAGTTGGTTACTGGGAACTGTTTCAAAATAGTTTGTTCGATCGCGATTGGTAGTCCCATTTAAAGTTCCTCCAGCTTCGGTGATAATTTTGAAATGTTGCTCATCGGCTACATTGTCACTCCCTTGAAACATCATGTGTTCAAAAAAATGAGCAAAGCCTGATTTCCCGATTTGTTCTCTAGCAGAACCTACGTGATAGGTTACATCTACATGACAAATGGGGTCACTATGATCTTCATGAACAATTAAAGTAAGTCCATTTGGATATTCATATTTTTCATAAGGAATCACAATTTCCTTACTGTTTGATTTGGTTATTTTTTCAATCAATTTTGCTTGAGCATTTAATTGAATGATTGCAATGGAAGCAATAAATGTGAGGACAGATTTTTTAAACATATTACGCTATCTAATTTTTCACTTATTAAAAGTTTCAATGATATAAAAAATAAGGAAAAATCAAAATATATTACGACTTCATGTTTTATTTTTCAGGTTTAGTAAGAGTGTCTATCATATAAATATCTTCATTATCTTTTTTCATAAAATATTTTTCACGCGCATATCGCTCAACCGTATTGGAGTCGTTTTCCAATAATTGTTTTTCGTTTTGCTGCTTTTCTACTTCTTGATGGAGATATTCTATCTTTTCCTTCATTTCATTGAGTTCTTGTCTTTGATTTTTTGACAGACAAGATATCGTATTGGGCAAAAAAAGTAACCCATACAATAAAAACAATCGTCACAATGAAAAATTTATTTTTTAAGAATGCGAAATATTTCATTGATATGGATTATTAATAAAGATATATTAGTTAGCAATATTGCCTTTTCTCATTGCTTGCGTCATTTCCATCGAAATGGCACTTTTGTCCATTTTCAAAACGGTGTTTCTATCGACTTCTAAAGACATGCTACCGTCTTCATTGAACTTGACAATTTTCCCATGAATTCCAGAAGTTGTTACGATATTATCTCCAATATTGGTACTGTTTGTGAATGCTTTTTGTTCTTTTGCTTTTTTCACTTGTGGGCGAATCATAAAGAAATACATAACGCCGATCATGGCAAACATAAAAATAGGAGTAAGCCATGGGTTGCCTTGAGCTTGAGCTAAAATGAATAAGATGTTTAGAGTGTTCATATTTTAAATTAAAGAGTGTTCAAAAGTAAATGAAATTTTTGAATTAGATAAAAATTTATATCATTTATCCACTTGAGCTTGTATATACAAATGATAGATAGAAGGGTTTCCGTTGGTGATGACGTCTATTGATTTTTCGTTATAGCCTATTTTGTTTTTACTATCAAATTTCACTTTGATTGTTTCCTTTTGCCCTGGTTGGATAGGTGCAGTCGGATAGCTTGGCACTGTGCATCCGCAGGATGTTTTTGCCTCATTGATAAAGATATCTTTTTGACCAATATTTGTCATTTCAAATTCACATTCTACGATTTCTCCATCTTTGATGATTCCAAATTGATGTATGGTATCGTCAAATTTTAAAGTGCCTAAAACATTTGCACTACTATCATTCAGGTCAATGGAACGTGGATTATTAATTAAGTCGGTGCTTAATTTATTTTCAGGTAATGCGTTTGTTGAATTTTGAGATTGAGTGCCATTGCATGCATAAAACAGAATGGGTAAGACTAAAAGGAATTTTAAAAAATATTTCATCACTAATGATTATTTATTTTTCTCAAATGCAATTTTATGAATTTTATTTTGAAGCCCAAGTTCTTTTTGAATATTATCCAAAAACGCCGTTAACAAATACGCCACTTTGGTGGGTGCTGTAAGACTTCGCGATATCAATATATTCATTAATAGTTACTTTCAGTGGAATTGTTTCAAAGTATAAAAATTCACAGATTGCAACATGGAGGATTATCATATCAAGCGTGGCAATTCGTTCTGGGTCCCAATTGACTAATTTTGGTTTGATTAATTCAAAAACCAAACTTTTTTTATCATAATAGCAATTTAATAAATCGATTGCAAATTGTTTTTTGTCATCTGAAATAATTTTGTCAAAACGAAACTGTTTTACATTATATAAAAACTTTTCATTCCATTGATACACCATCTCAAAATCGGTGTACCAATCATAAATTTTTCATGCTAAAAAAATTAGCCGTATTTTCATTTTCAAAAATACAAACATGCAGGATAGTGTCAATAATTTTTTTCTCTTCTAAAGGGCTTTTTAAAGGACTTTGAATATATTGTTTATACTCCTCAGTGTCAATCAAAAGAATAAATAATTTTTTGATAAAATCTTCTTCAAAAAGATGAGCTAGCTTATATTTTTTTATAACTTCAACAAAAGAAAGATTTTCTTTTAATTTGTAGCATTAAAATATTATTGGCTATTTTAGTATTAATATTTTTGTCTTCAAAAGTGGGTCTTAGTTTAGATGCTTTTTGGTTAGCATAGGAGATTACATATTGAGTGATGGAATAGGTTAAATGAATGATGCTTGCATAAAGAGCTTGAGTGTTACTAAGCTTTCCATTAAATATTTTCAAAGCAAATTGTTTATTTAGCTCAGGTTCTTGAACATTCGATTCAAAAATACTTTGAACAACTCCGATTCTGATATTTCTCCTACTGACCATATTATATTAAATTGAAGAACTTATATGTAAAAAATTTGGGTTGCGAAAGTAATTAATCTATTTGAAAAAAAAATGAAATAATTGTTGTTAACTAAAAATAGTCTTTAATTGCTTAAATAACACATTTCCACACCCTGTGTATAAATTACTTGATTTTTATCAGGTTATTTTTATCTTTTTGTATAAAGGATTCTTTATTGTCTTTAAAAAATCATTAATTTTTTTTTAACTTGTTTATAAATAATAATCTTAGAGTCAGAATTGATAGCGACCATAAAGTGCTATGGATTGGGATTGATTTGCAAGATAAACTTTGCTATTCGATTGATTTTTTGAATAATCTCACTCATGTAAAAGACTTGATAGTCTATTTCATCAAAAAAGAAAATATTAAATATGTCGTTGCGTATTCCTTAAATAAAGGAATTTGGAATTTGGGTGGCGATTTAGATTTTTTCGTCAATTGTATAAGAGAGAAAAAGAAAAAAGATTTACAAGAATATGCTTTTAAATGTATTGAATTAGTTTACAACTATAATAACAACTATAATCAAGATGTATTTTCGAGTTGTGTTGTGCAAGGAAACGCATTCGGAGGTGGTTTTGAGAGTGCCCTTTCTGGTAATTATATTCTTGTAGAAGAGTCAGCAAAATTTAGCTTCCCAGAAATTATTTTTGGTACATTTCCCGGCATGGGTGCTTATAGTTTACTTACCAAAAAAGTAGGTTATCAAAAAGCAAATGAAATTATTAATTCAGGAAAAACATATAGTGCAAATGAAATTCTTGAATTAGGAATTATTAATAAAGTATGCGAAGATGGTATGGGGTTATTATTCATGAACAATCTCATCACCAGTGGAGAAATAGACAAAATCGTTAATGACCCCTTTTACAATATTTGCACCAAAGTATCCAAAGAAGAACTAATTGAAGTTGTGAAATTGTGGATAGAAAGAGCCTTCTCATTAGAGGAATCAAATTTAGCCAGAATGCTTAAGCTAGCCAATATGCAAAAAAGGAAAGCAAAAAAACAATCCCTCAAATCATCATATAAATGAGCCTAATGGAAATTCATTTAATTTAGACAATAAAAATGACAATTTTTTCAACCCACCCAAACCATTAAAAAAAACTTTTTCGTCTAAAAAAGTGGAATTTTATTTTAATAATTCAACAGAATTATAATATATTTGGTAATAAAAATAAAAAAAAATAAAATGAAAAAAAATCATCACTCTTTCAACAATTTTTGCGATGCTCGCTTTTGGGTTTTCTTCTTGCAAAAGAATAAATAGCAATACGAGTGGAACAAATCCTTTCGGTACTAACCAAAATGGTAATAATGGAAATAACGGTAACAATGGAAACAACGGAAACAATGGAAACAATGGAAATGATCCATTAGCTGACGTTGGAAAAGTACCAGTTGATTTCACTAAAAAAGCACTTCTAGAAGAATTTACCGGAGAATGGTGCGGTTGGTGTCCAGAAGGAGCTGAAGTGATGAAACAATTACTCACTCAATACCCAACAAAAGTAGCAGGTGTTGCAGTGCACGATGGCGACCCAATGGAGCTTGCATCATTTAATTCATGGCTTCAAACTCTTACAGGCGTTACAGGATTTCCTAATGGAAGTGTTGACAGAGCCGATGCAACCGGACGTGGATCATGGTCTAGTCAAGTGCAAACAAACTTAAATAAAACTGCCGATTGTGGTCTTGCAATGGTTACAAAATTAAACGGAACAAATGCAGACATTAAAGTATTTATTGGTTACAATGCACCACTATCTGGAAGAAAAGTAACAATCGCAGTTACCGAAGATAAAGTACCTCAATCACCAGGTGGACAATCAAACTACTCACAACAAGTAAATGTTGATGCTAACTGGACTCACTCTCACGTTCTTAGAGGTTTTGTTACAAACGAAAAAGGAGACGATGTTACCTTGACTTCACCAGACAACTACACAATTGTAGAATTCAAAAATGTAGACTTATCTTCAATGAATATCTTAGATATGAATAACGTTGAAATCGTTGCTTTTGTACATACAAACACAACTCCAAGAGATGTATTCAATGTTCAAAAAGTGGAATTGAACAAAACCCAAGCTTGGGACTAATCGAATAAATGAATTTCATAAAACGCTCTTCATTGAGCGTTTTTTTTTTATCTTTATAATGTTCATGAGAAAACTGCTATCATTATTTATAATTTCAGTACTTGTCATTTCTTCCTGCAAAAAAGAGGATGATAATGGTCCAAGTTCCAATCACTATATTTATATAGACCCCGCCCCATCTTCCTTTACTCAAAAAGTATTACTTGAATCTTTTGTTGGCGAGTGGAATCCCAACTGCCCAATTGGTGAAGATAGCGTAAAAGCAATGAAAGAAATCGCTACAAAAAAAATCATTCCAGTGAGTATTCATCAAGGAGATTGGCTTGAAATCCCATCATTTTATAATGATATAAAAAATCATTTAGGAGGCATCAGTGGCTTTCCAAGAGCAGCCATCAATCGCATACCTGCTATTAAAGGCTCACAAATAGATTCTGTGGTTTATAGTATTTATAACTGGAGAGTCAATATTATGGAGATTTTAAAAAATGAAAAAACATCGGTTGGACTTGCAATTAGTTCAAATGAAATCAATAATAAATTAGAGATTAAAATATTTGCATGCAATCAAGATACACTTTATAAAAATGCAAGGCTCAGCATATATTTAGTGGAAGATAGTATCAAATCTGTTTCTCAAATGAATGCAGATTCTAATTACCTACATCAACAAGTTCTAAAAAAAGTAATTACTGAAAATTTTGGTGATACGATTACATTAGCCAAAGGAGAAATTGTTGAACGAATTTATACAACGAATATAAGAGAAGATTATTTCAATAAAAAGAAACTAAAAATCATTGCATTTTTACACATTATTGGAAATGATTCAAAACAGCATCGAGTGCTAAATGCTCAATCAGTTGGGTTAAATGCAACACAACAATGGGACTAAAAATTTGATTTTGGGTTTCATTTTTTTATTTAAAAAATAAAAAATTCAATTTATTATAGTACATTTGCATCGGCAAGTCTTATACGACCAGCTCCTTCTAATCCTCCAGGGTGGGAACACAGCAAAGGTACGAAGTTGTAGCGGTGCGATATAAGTAACTTGCCTTTTTCTTTTAAAAGTCTTTCAAATAGCATGATTAGGATTAACTTAATTTATGCATTAGAAATTTAGGCTCGAAAAAAATGGGCTATTTTCCTTACCTTCTTTAGTTATAAAAAATGAAAATAAATTTTGAAGTGGACCTCCTATATCTTTTATTTGTAAAAATTCTTCAATATCGGGAAGGTCAATATCTAAATATGCAGCAAAAGCACCTCTTCTCACACCACCTTGTGAAATAGTGTCCATTGCAGTATCGAACAATTTCATAAAAGAATCCGCTCCACTACTTTGCCCATTGTCGGTTACTGCAGTTCCTCTAACTCGCAATTCACCAAAATATTCAGAATTGAATTCAAATTATACAATAAAAATTGAAGATAAAATCAATCATGACACCAATAACAAAGCAATATTTTTATAATAACAAAAGCCTATTTCATCATTTAGTTTAATTTTTTTTGTACAGTTCATGTTAACCGATCGCCCCGTTTTGAGTCAAAGTTTATTTCTGTTTTATATTCTATTTGTGGTTCTTTTACAAGGAACAATTCCAATTCATTTTTGTCGTTAAAACCACTAATTTTTTGCCTATAAGTTGCTGCAATTTTAGGAATATCTATTTCAAGTTTTCTATTCTTGCTTATTGTCAAGAATTCTTCTTCACGGTCAATCCCTAAAAAACGTCTGTTTGCCAAATTAGCTGCAATACCAGTAGTTGAACTACCTGCAAAAGGATCTAAAATCCAAGCATTAGGTTTGGTTGAAGCTAAAATTAAACGAGTTAATACAGAAAGTGGCTTTTGTGTGGGGTGTTTACCACATGATTTTTCCCAAGGAGCAATGGCAGGCAATCTCCAAACATCTTTCATTTGTTTATCACCATTCAATTGCTTCATCAATTCATAATTAAAATAATGTGGTGTTTTTTTACTTTTTCTTGCCCAAATGATTTGTTCTGTTGAATAAGTGAAGTATCTACACGAAAAATTTGGCGGCGGATTGGTTTTCTCCCAAGTGATAATGTTTAAAATTTTAAAATCCAATTCAGTAAGTAGTTGACCAATCGAAAAAATATTGTGCATGGTTCCACTTATCCAAATGGTAGCATCTTCTTTCATTTTATCACGAACCAATGAAAGCCATTTATGTATTCAAATCCTTCTGACTTGTCCCATTTCCCTTTGTTGACACTGACGATTTTTCCGCTTTGAGTAGAAAGACTGTTTTTGGATAAAAAATAGTGCGAATAGGTAAAAATGAGTTATATGTATGAGTTTATCTTGTTTATAAATCGAATCAATCATTAAACAACCTTCTATTTTTAATTTCGTCTATATTGAATCCACTACTTTTTATCCAATTGTTATTCTTTATTAAATTTTCAAAAGCTTCTTTTAATGTATCTCCTTTTTCGAATCCTAAAATTTGAATATTTTCCAGTTCTTTATTAGTGGGCGAAAAGGTATATCCTTCAAGTGTGTAAAATACGTATTCTTCCATAATATCATATTATTTTGTTGTGCTAATTTCCCATAATTTCTTGTAATTCCCATTCCCAAGAAATTCTATTAATCCAATATCTCGTAAATTTTGTAATTGCTGTCTAATTTTATCTGGAATATGATTGTTGTTGGGATATTTTTGCTTAAGGGCTTTTTCAAATGTATTAATATCAGCTAATGAGAAAATGGTATTAGGTATTTTATTTGCACATTTAAAAACTTCTAACTTCCAGCCTTTAAAGGTTGTTCCAATGGAATCAATATCTAAAATAATTGAATCTTCATCGGCGTCTGTAATTTTCTGATTTTCTATGTCAAATTTGGGCAATCTAATGTGCTGCTCATTCGGAACTTTTAAAAGCAATTGCCTTACTTCTTTAATATGCTCATTTTTGACAATTCCTGTGTTTTCGTTTGAAGAAAGTTGGTAAAAGTCATTTGCTATTTTCGATACTATTTCTTGCTCATCTGTATAAATACCATATTCGAAATTATTCAATAGACCACCATTTGTTAAATTCCCTGAAGTAATAATGGCTTTCTTATTGTCGAATAAATAAATTTTAGAATGAAGCTTCGAAAAATTCTTTACAACACCTGAATTATTAATGATTTTCTCTAAGGCATCTAAATCAACACTTCCTAAGTAAATATTTCTAAGTTTAAAATCTGTAATCAGTTCAAATTTTATATGGCTTTTCTTTATATTTAATATTTCTTCGCAAATATTATGTTTAACGAATGGCGAAGTAATCTTGATAGATTCTTGAGATTGCTTTATCAAGTTGAATAACTCATTTTTCCAAGGCGTCGTTACAATTTTCATTTATGCAGCTTCTTTCGCGTTAGGGATTGAAGTGGAAATCCTTTTGTGAGGTACGAGCAAAAGATTGCAGCGGAAAGCCCGACCCGACAGGGGAACGCCCAAATAATTTTTATAATTTGCATTAATGCTGCGTTTTGCATCCACTCTTTGAATGTTGAAATTTGCGTACAAATCATCAAAGAAATTATCGTTGATGTCTTTGCCTTTAACATCTGAATTACTCAAAATCCATTGATGGTTCAATAGGTCAAGTTTATGGCAAAAATCCCTCAATCTAATTTGTTCATCATCATTGAACTCGTCTTTAGCATACGAATTAAAACTTGATGTTTCGCTCAATGGTTTGTATGGCGGATCAAAATAAAAGAGCGAATTTTTTTCTGCATGATTAAGTGTGTTTTCATAGTCACCGCATAATATCTCAACCTTTTGTAATGCCTCACTTACTGCAAAAATATTATCAGTATCACAAATTGTTGGTCGTTTATAACTTCCCATTGGCACGTTATATTCGTTTTTTCTATTTACTCGATATAGACCGTTAAAACAAGTTCTATTTAAAAAGATAAACAATGCCGATTGACCAACTGTTTCTTCTTGTCGGGTGTTATATCGCTCTCTCTTAGAATAATAATAAAGTTTCTTTTTTTCATCATCACTGTCCAATTCATGAAATTCGTTTTGTAGTATCTGAAGAATTGAAATCAATTCTTTTGGGTTAGACGCTATTGTTTTATAGGTATTGATAAGATCTTCGTTAATGTCATTAATGACTGCTTTTTGCATATTTGGAAAATTGTTCAACATCCAAAACAAAACAGCTCCACTCCCTACAAATGGTTCGATGTAAGTAAAATTTGTCTGTGTTATATCAATCGGCAAAGCTTGTTCAATGTTAGAAATGAGCTGGGTTTTTCCTCCTGCCCACTTTAAGAAAGGTTTTGCAATTTTATATTCAGTCATTTTGTTCAAGTTTGTACGTTGCGATCCAAATTTACGATTTTAATTTCTTTTAGAAATCCAATCGAAGTAGAAATTTGTCAGAAGGTTGATTTTTGCAAGGTCGCTTGCGTGATGGCTGCTGACATCATGCAGCTTGGTGTTAGTGGTCGCTGCTCGCCCTGAATTTTGGTCGATTTTCACGTTTTTGAGTAAGCCTATTTTAGGTAAAAATAATCATCTGTAATTGTTACAATGTGAATGAGTCTATTGATGTTTTTTTGTTAATCCAAATTTTGGTTCACACGCTTATTTTAGGATTTCAATAACAACTCTATAGTTTATTTTTGATTCTGATAAAGCTGAATATGTTTAAAAAAGCACTACTCTTATTTTTTTTTTAGTTTTCTAACTTTCTTTATGAATGCACAAGTAAGGCAAATAGAAGGAACTCTTCAAGATACCTTTAATATAAAACCTGTTGTGTATGCCTCTGTTTCATTAATTCGCAAATCAGATTCAACGTTAATTACCTATACTAGAACTGCCCAAAATGGGAGTTTTTTACTATCTACTAAAGACACAGGTCGGTTTATCATTCTAGCTTCACACGCTTTGTTTGTTGATTATGTTGATGATATTGAATTAAAATCGAGTGATACAAAATTAGATTTAGGTGAAATTCCATTAATCCAAAGAGCTCAAATGCTTAAAGAAGTAATCATAAAAAACACTGCAGCCATTAAGGTGAAAGGAGATACGTTAGAATTTCTTGCGGATAGTTTTAAAGTAAAACAAGGTGCGATGGTCGAAGATTTGCTCAAAGTGCTTCCAGGCATTCAAGTGAATAAAAAAGGGGAGATAACCGCTCAAGGTGAAAAGATACAAAAGGTACTCATTGATGGAGAAGAATTTTTTGGAGATGATCCTACTGTTGCCACTCAAAACATTCAATCAAAAGTAGTAGAAAGGGTCCAAATTTTTGATAAAAAAAGTGACCAAGCACAGTTCACAGGCTTTGATGATGGGCAAGAAGAAAAAACAATCAATCTCAAATTAAAAGCCAACATGAACAAGGGTGAGTTTGGTAAAATAGAAGTTGGTGGTGGTTGGGAAGACAATTGGCAAAATCAAATAATGGTCAACTCTTTTAAAAATAAAAGACAGCTAAGTGCTTATGGACTGATGAGTAGCATTGGTAAGACAAGCTTAGGCAGAGAAGATAAAGGGAAATATGCCAGCAACGACAGCGGACCTCAAATGGACGAAGATGGAGGCTTCATGTGGGTGTCGGATGATGACGATGATGATATTGACTGGGGAAGACGAAAAACGCCAGAAGGCACCACAAAAGCGTGGGTAGGTGGTGCCCATTACGCCAATAAATGGAATGATGGAAAAGAACAAATCAACGCCAATTATTCTTTTGGACGCGTCAATAAAACAAAAAGGGAAACTTCTTATAGTGAAAACCTTTTACCCAATAATCGATTTTTCACCAAAGATACCTCTAGCTCTTTTGATAGTCGAAACACCCATAAATTATCTGCAAAATTCACATGGAATATCGACAGCATGACCACTTTAATTTACAAAACTAATAATCGAATTGCTTTTATCGAAAGCAATAAAAATAATAGCACTGATAATATTGCCACTAATGATAGCCCCATCAACAATAGCTCTAGAAATACAACCAATGATTCCAAAATAATTAAAGTCACAAATAGTATCACAATCAATCGCAAATTCAAAAAAACAGGAAGAACAATTTCATTAGATTTGTCCGACACTTACAATAATAATGAAGGCTCTGGACTTCAAACAGGCGATAATGTCTTTTATCAATTAGGAAACCCAATCAATCAAATTTTAGATCAAGTAAAAAAACAAACACAACTCTCCAATAATCTAAGTACAACACTGACCTATACAGAGCCTTTATCAAAAAAAATTTTTATTAAAAACCTCTTATAACTTCAACGCATCTACAAATAATTCTAACAAAAATACTCTCGAAAAAGCATTGCCAAACGATGATGATTACACATTAAGAATTGACTCTCTCAGTAGTGATTTTGATTCGAAAGTCATTAGCCATACCGTAGGTGCTGAATTGAAATTTAATGAAAAAAAATATAATGTGACTGCTGGAACAAGAATGCGTTATTCAATGTTTACTCAAAATGATTTAATCCGAAATCTAAACTACGATTATAATCGACTCAACCTCTTCCCTACTCTTCGTTTCAACTATAAATTTGATCAATTTAGGAGATTTACATTTTCTTATAACGGTTCAACCACACAACCCAGTATTAGCCAACTACAACCAATTCAAGACAACTCAAATCCTCTTGAAATCACCATTGGAAATCCCGATTTAAAAGTTGGTTATACTCAAAAATTCGATCTAAACTACTTTAGCTATAAAGTATTATCATCTAGAGCTATCTACTCTGGCATATCATTTTCAAACAGCTTTAATTCTATCTCTATGAATACTTATATTGATGGACTAGGACGCACCATCAAACAATATGTCAACCTTAATGGAGGATATAATGCAAATTTATGGGGTGGAATCAATACTAAAATTTTAAAATCAGATTTTGAAGGAAGACTCAATATCGGGGGTGGATTTTCACAAAGACCCACTATCACCAACAACGTGAATGGAGTTACAAACTCACAAAATTTCACATTGACACCCTCTCTAAATTACAGCAAAGATGAACTCATGTATGCTACAATAGACTTAGGAACTATGTTTTCCAATTCAAGAAATAGTATTAAATCAAATCGAAATATCAGCTATTTTTCATTCATTCCATCTGCATCCATCAACTTTTATCTACCCTACAATTTTGAAATTGGAACTGATGCCGACTACCAACACATTCCGCCCGTAGCCCCATATAATACTAGCTTTGACAGGTTTCTTTGGAATGGATATTTGGCCTATAAAATGTTGAAAAATAAAAACCTTGAATGGAGAGCCTCTATATATGATATTTTAAATCAAAATAAAGGCTACGAACGCAATACAAACGATAATGTCAACTCCGAAAGATACTTTCAAACATTAGGTCGATACTGGATGATTTCCGCCATTTGGAATTTTTCTTCAGGACCGATGGCAAATACTCAAAGCGGTGGACCAAACAGACCCATGGGAAGAATGAGAGGCGGTGGACATGGTAGAAGATAATATTCTCTTTGAAAAAACATTAAGCTATGACAAAAACTATTCAACTATTTATTCTCATCTTATTGACTAGCTCAATTGCAAATGCTCAAAATGCAGCAAGCAAACCTCCAATTAACTTGAAAGGAAAAATTACATTTGAGCGGAAACTGAACAATCATAAAATGATGGACGACATGATGCAAGCTCGAAATAATATGAATAATCAGTGGGCAGATAATGCTAAAAAGAATACCCCAAAATATAAAACAGATATTTTTGAACTGCTCTTTAATGAAAAGAATACGCTTTACAAACCAGCTAAAAATGGTATCACTGAAAACAAATCTATGTGGGGAGGAATTCCGGCTGAAAAAAAATGTTGTATTCTCTGATTTTACACATCACCTTAGCATTTCTCAAAAAAATATTTTTGAAAAATCATATTTAATCAAAGATTCATTAAGGAATTATCAATGGAAAATTAAAGAAGAATTTAGAACTATAGCGGGTTTCAATTGTCGAAGAGCCGAAACAATCATCATGGATTCAATATTCGTAATTGCATTTTATACAGATGCCATCATTACAAATGGTGGCCCAGAAGGCTTTAATGGACTCCCCGGAATGATTTTAGGAATTGTCATGCCTCGATTAAACATAACCTACTTTGCAACCAATGTTGAAAATTATTTAGCAAATGAAGATGAAGTAATAGCACCTACTAAAGGTGACAAAAATAATTATGCAACGCTCGAAACCGATTTAAGCAGTAGCTTAAAACAATGGGGGAATATTGCCCAACGTATGCTTTGGTATGTTAATATTTAATCCTGAAAAATGAACCCATTTAAAACCGATTCCCTATTAGACAAAAATATTACCTACTTAAACTTTGGCTCATTCGGTGCGTGTCCCAAATCAATTTTTGATAATTATATCCATTGGCAGTACGAACTGGAAAAAGAACCTGTGCAGTTTATCGCTATGAACGCTGAAAAAAAATCTACTACAGGCTCGACAATCTCTCGCTACATTTTTAAACTGCAATGCAGACGACATCGTGCTTGTAACCAATCCTTCTTATGCCGTAAATTTGATAGCAAAAAGTTTTCCACTGAAACAAAATGATGAAGTCCTAACAACCAATCTAGAATATGGAGCTTGTGAAAGAACATGGAAGTATTATTGTGAAAAAGCACAAGCAAAATGGAAAGTCTGCCATATCAATCTCCCAATTCAATCAAAAGAAGAATTGATTGAAACCTTTTTTTAAGGAGGTAAATGAAAACAACAAATTGATATTCATAAGCCATATTACAA
>LNFQ01000065.1 GCA_001567165.1 Bacteroidetes bacterium OLB11 | reverse complement strand
TTTTGATAGTCGCTTTTGTTGAGTTTTTTATTTATATAAAAAAAGGAGGCATCTATGAACAAAAGACAATTTATGCAATGACTTTTAGAACAATTTTTACGATTTTAATGGCCTATATTAGCATAAAATTTTATAAAAAAATTAAGAAAATGAAACAGATCCCTTTGATATTGGCGTTGAGTGTGTGTAGTGTTTTTTATTCTTGCAACAATACAGCTCCATCTGAAAATAATTCATCTCAAATAACGGTTAACCATTCAGAAGAACAGAACCAAGAGGAGGCAATTATTTTGGATAATGGAAAAAAATGGAAAGTCAATGATAATATGTTGCCCTATATCTTAGATGCCGAAAAAATATTTATCGCTTATTTAGATAACCATGATGTTGATTTTAAAAAATTAGCTAAAGATTTAGAAAATAAAAATGATTCTTTAACTTCCAACTGTACAATGGAAGGGCAAGCACATGATGAATTACACAAATGGTTACTCCCACATTTAGAACTAACTGAAAAATTATCAAGTGCAGAAAGTGAAAATGAAGCTCAAAATCAAATCAAAGAATTGAAATTATCTTTTGAAACCTTTCATAAATATTTTGAATGATAACCTGTTTCCATTGTGCATTCTACAAATTTTTATTATTGAATTTAACCCCCCAATTATAAATTTGATTTTTGCTCAAAAGATGTAACTACTTCCAATTGATTTTAATTTATATTACAGATAAGTTTATAGCTACTATAGACTTTTAACCAGGTCAAAATGCATTTGAGTTTACTACACCTGATATATGGACTAATCATGTCAGCTCCAATTTAGAAGAAATCAAAGTATAAAAATGTAGTGAGGAAAGTGGACATTGACTGATTCAGAATTATGAATCACGCTTCTGATGATAGTTTCAATGTTAGGATAAATAGTAGCATGATTGCTGATGATAGAACTAGCAATAGTATCAAAATCATAATCTTTTTTATCAAAACATAAGAAAATAAGAAAACATCAACATTTAATAATTCATCAATTTGGGTTAAATAAACTATAAAAACAAAAACAAACACAGAAACAAATTATTTTTGTCATTGTGAAAAAAATATTTCCATTACTAATTGCTTTGACAACCATCTCTATGCTAGGGATAATCTATTTACAAATAGATTGGATCAAAAGCACGATGAAACTGAATAAAGAACAATATTACCATAATATTTATAACAGTCTGAATAATGTAAAAGAGATAATCAATAAGAAGAAAAATCAGTCGGTTGTTGGGTTTCAAATGCACATGCAACCCATTTCTATTGGGGGGGCAATTCCTACTCAAAGTCTTTACTCAAACTATCAATTGCAAGAGTTGATTAAAAGAGAATTTAAAAAGAATGGGATCAAACAGGCAATCGAATTTTGCCTGCAAAATGCCACTTCTAACAATTTGATGTTTAGCAGTGGATATAAAAATGATTTTTTTGATTCTGAAAATAATTATACAGTCTTGCTTAATCCAGAGGCCTATATTAATTCCGAAATATTGAATGTATATATTGAACCGACTAATTATTTCAAAAATTATTTAGCCACTTTAATATTATTTGCAACTATTTTCACTTCAGTAATTATTGCTTCTTTTGTATTATCAATTAAGACAATGCTCACGCAGACAAGGCTTTCAGAGATTAAGTCTGATTTTATCAATAATATGACACATGAGTTTAAAACACCCATTGCAACCATCCAGTTAGCCACAGATGCATTGAATAATGAAAGAGTGATTTGCAATCCTGAGCAAATCAACTATTACAGCAGCATTATCAAAGAAGAAAATAAAAGGATGAACATGCAAGTGGAGAAAATTTTGCAGGCTGCACAACTCGAAAAAGATCAAATAAAACTTCAATATAAAAAGATTAACGTTCATGATATATTAAAAAAAGTAGGAGAAAATACGAGTTTGCAAATGGAAGAATTGGGGGCTCAGTTTATTTTAAATTTAGATGCAACAAAGTCAATGGTGAACGCTGATGAAGTGCATTTTACGAATATTGTTTTTAACTTAATAGAAAACGCAATGAAGTATTCACAAGAACATCCTATTATTGAAGTATCAACCAAAAATATTGGAAATACGATTCAAATTAAAATTAAAGACAATGGAATCGGGATGGACAAAGAGACGCAATCACATATTTTTGAAAAATTTTATAGGGCACATACCGGCAATATTCATAATGTGAAGGGCTTTGGTTTAGGGTTGACTTATGTGAAAAATATCATTGATTTGCATGGCGGTAAAATCAATGTAGAGAGTGAGTTGAAAGTGGGTAGTACATTTACGATTAGCATAAATGTGGCTTAATGCGATAATGTTTTATTCGCTAATTTTAAGTCTGCAAAAAAAACTTTTTCAAGTTGATAAATTTCCAAAAGCAAAGCAGACAGATCTTTCACTTCGCCAACATCAGAAGAGCGAGCTTTGCAAATTCTAGCTGTTTGGTATGCCATATTTCGCCATTTATCACCGATGCCTGTCATTTGTTCAGAGAGTTCTATAAAATTATTAAGATTAAACGTTTTACCAACTTCTTGTAAAAATGCAGCGTATAAATATCGAAAACCCGCACCACCGGTTCCAATTTCTTCTTGCATTCGAATGATATTTCCAAGATAAAGTGAAGTTTGTCGAGGGGTTAATTTTTGAGGATATTCACTTATTTTTTTTGAAAGAAATTTGATTGCATTCACGCCAAACCAAGGCAGTGGAGGAGATAGAAGGAAGAAGCAGGTTTGAGCTATTCCTTTGTAGGTTGCTTTTTTGAGGTTGTAATCTTTTCCAATTTTTGAAATAGAATACATTCTGCCTTTTGGTTCAGGAAACCCTTTTGCAAAGCGGGCTTTAGCAAGGTCAGTCGATTCAATGATGCTTTTGTTTTCCATCACTGGATCACTCACGTGATATGTGTTTTGTTCTTTCCCAAATACAATCAGATTGTGTGCATTAAAATGAAATCGAAAAACTTCTGGTAAAAACGGAAGATGAAAAACACTCACTTGACAACCTGTGGGAATGTTTTGGTTTAAATTTTCATCAAGCATTTTCATAGCTTGTTCGGAGGTTCTAAATTGAGTACTTTGGTATTGGATTCCCAATCGATTGCATACATTTTTAAAAATTTGTCCGGGATAAATTCGATAAGTTGTGCCGGGGACACCATTCACTTTTATAAATGGGATATGTCCAAAAAACAATCCACTACCAATACCAAAAGTCATAGGTTCAGACAGTGACAATCCATGAAAATTTAATAAATTAGAAGTGACACCACTTTCGCAGTGAGCTTGAGGATGATGCTCAAAAGGAATAATCATTTTGTAAATATAATACTCTTTGAATTTTTAAACTTCAAATTTGGGTTAAAATGGATTCTTTAGTTCGTCAATTTCGATATTAAAAAATTGAGCATATTTTGCCAGTTTTCTTTCTGAAAGTTTTTGAAATACGGAATATTTAAAATGCCTTTTTACAAACCATTTCCATTGCCCTATATATGCTGATAGGATATGAATATCCATTCGATTTTATACATAAAATAATAAATAGGGCTTTTAATTTTTTTAATACAAGTTGTTTTGCTTCCTCTAAGTGCATATCAATGTCTTCCCAAGCTTGCTCAAGTGCAATATTTTCAGGCTCCCAGCCGACACTTTGACTTTGGGTATAGGTGCCATCATCTTGTGTTACATAAATAACCCTCTTAGGGGCGTTGGCTCCATCTCTAAATTTTTTTTTCGTCTTGAGGGAGGTTATGAATATTCATGTTTTGAGCTTAACTTTTTTTATTCAAAACAGCTCCATTGTTATTGATTTTTGGGGCCTTAATCCAGTCTAGTACTACATTTGACGCTTCTATAATGTAGGGGTCTTTTTTGATTGATTTCAACCATTCATTATTTTTTGTGACGGATGTCGTGTCTTTTTGAATAGTAGCTAAATCTTTTTTTAGATTTTGAATTGGAAGTGTTTTTTTACTTTTTTCAATATCTTCTAGTTTTTTTGAAAAGTCTTTTGCTTCCTTCATTTGCTCATTAAATTTCAATCGATTCAATGAATAGGAATTGTTTTCTGATTGTTTTTTTAATCGGGACGCGTTTTTTTTCTATCAAATCAAAAGTGGGGTCGCTACTAATACGTTTGTTTGATTTAGATATTAAATCTTTAAAATCGACTAAAGATACGATGGGTTTGTACTCTGCTTTCGCTATTTGGTCCCACACTAAAGAGTTTGAATCGCGCCGTTCACCAATATCAATTAGGTGATACAAATCGGGGATTTTGATATCAGGAGTGACACCTTTAAGTTGTGTAGAGCCTCCGTTAATTCGATAAAATTTTTGAAGAGTTAATTTAAGAGAACCAAATGGTAATAGATTTTTATTCCCTTGAAAAAAATCATCAATTGGAAATACTCGTTGTACTGTTCCTTTTCCAAATGATGTGGAGCCCATTATGATTGCTCGATTATAATCTTGAAGAGCAGCTGCTAAAATCTCAGATGCAGATGCACTAGCTTGGTTGATGAGGATCACTAGTGGTCCGTCATAGAGGGCCTCATTGGAACGAACTGCCATTGCTTGAGCATTTTCTGATTTTGATTTGACTTGAACAATCGGTCCTTTGTTTACAAATAATCCTCCAATTTCTACCACATCTTGCAATGAGCCTCCACCATTATTTCTCAAATCAATGATGATGCCATTCACTTTTTCTTCTTTCAATTTATGGATTTCATTTCTCATATCCACAGCACATCTTCTGCCTCCTGCATCTTGAAAGTCTGCATAAAATTCGGGTAACAAAATATAGCCAATATTATTTCCTCCTTCTTTGATGATGGCTGATTTTGCAAAGGTTTCATCTTTTTCTACTTTCCCTCTTTTAATAATAATTTCTTCATTACTTCCATCTAAATGTTTTACGGTTAAAGTAACGAGTGTTCCATCTTTACCACGAATGATTGAAACTATTTCTTCAATATCCCATCCTGCAATTTCAACAGGGTCTTCATTTTGTTGTGCTACTTTTAATATCACATCTCCCACTTTCAAATGTCCTTCTTTCCAGCAAGGACTTCCAACTACGATAGACTTAATTTTGCAGTTTCCTTCTTCACTTTGGAGAACAGCACCAATTCCATAAAATTTACCACTCATTTCTTCATCAAATCGTTGTTTATCTTTAGGGGGAAAAAAATCAGTATGTGGGTCCACAACATGACAAATACTATTCATGTAAGATGCAAACCGATCACTTTCAGAAATTTTGTTTAGTCTTTTGAAATAGAAGCCCATATTTTTTTTGACGCTTTCTCTAGCTTCTATTTCAAGTTGGTCTTCTGTTTTATCTTTATCTTTTTTATTGGTTGATTTTTTTTGTTGTTCAATCAGTTCTTCAAAACGGGCAAGGCTACGATATTTCATTGATAATTTCCAACGATTTTTGAGCTCGTCAATATCTTTTGCCCAGTTTAGTTTTTTCCCATCAAGTTCTATTGTTTCATTCCCATTAAAATCAAAAGGGTTTAATAAAGCTTCTTTGTAAAAAGTGTCAGCATCACTGATGCGTTGTTTAATGCGAGAGGATACTAGGTCATAAAAAATGGTACTTCCTTCTTTTATTTCCTCATCAATTGAGAATTTATATTTTTCAAATTCGTCAATATCACTTTGAATTAAAAAAAGTTTGCCATAGTCACTCAATTCGAGAAATTTATCATACACTTTTTTTGAAAATTGATCATCAATCATTTTAGGAGCATAATGACCATTCTTGATCATCATCATTATCGTTTGTTCGATGGCTTGATTTTTGGTGATATTTTCTTCTTGTGGTACAAACGGATCTATGTTGAGGTCTGAATTATTTTCGTTGAGATAGCGGATTTCGTTATTGTCAGCAATCATACGTAATGAAAAAAAATGTACCTAAAAGTAATAATATAAGTAGTGAAAAATTGAATTTTTTATTCATGATTAATTCGAAAATATGATTTTTATATATTTTGTAAAATTAATTATTAAGCAGTTAATAAAAATACAAATATTTTTCAATTTACTTTAAAATATCGGGTATTATTTATTTGTAATTGGAAAAATGCGAGAAATCGTCATTCTACATTGTGAATGTTCCATTTATATCCAATAAATTCTAACATGGAAATCTGCCTTTCTTTTAGCACTTTTGTTTTAAAATCTTTTTTTTCGATGGCGATAATTAATTTTCTGTATAGTTCAATGACATTTTCAAATGCTTTATCACCTTGTATTTCATAGTTTTTTTTCGTTTTTAAATCAATCAAAGAAATTTCACTGTATTTGTCAACCCAGTTGGGATTGTTGAAAGGTGGAATTAAATATTGGTCTAAAAAATACAAAAATAAAATTCGGACATCTCTTTTGATTGAAATGGAAGTGTTGTGATAATTTGCAAAACGTGGATTAGGAAGTTTTTTATATCCAGGTTCATAACACATAAAAATATCATCAAAAGTGGATGTGTTGTCGTAGTTGACGAATGAATAAAGACCTTGTTTGATAAATAAAAATGTGTCAGAAATTTCAATAGGGTAGTTGAAATCAAACCCTTCTTGGACAACGTTTCTAAAGGAATCAACATCGTGAGTGAATGTTTGTGCTTTTGATTGAGTAGAAGTTAGTTGAAACAAAATAAATAGAGAAAAGTTTAGAATAAGGAAAGGTTTTAATATTTTCATTTTTGAATCATTTTAATTTTAAGAAAAATTGATTTTTTTCAAAAATTGAATTGGTATTGAAGTGATTTGCCTTTTTTCATAGTTAAAGGTAATCATGGTTGTTTTTGCCATTGAAATGAGCATTTCGGTTTCATTTCTTTTTGTGGTGATTTGATAGATAATATCAAAAGAAACATTGCTGATATTTTTCTACGATGATATCCACTTTTAAAATATCACCATGAAACGATTCTTTCTTATACTGCACAATACTTTCAGCCATGATGAGTCCACAACCACCAATATCCATTTCGGAAAGTTGGAGGCTTTTGAGCCAACTCAATCGAGCTTCGTGAATGATAGCCAACATAGAATCATTCCCCACATGTCCGCCATAGTTAATGTCAGAAATTCGGACAGGAATTAGGGTAGAATGAATTGGTTGTTTGTTAAATGAAAGTTTGATACGCATGGTTAGTTTGAGTACTTTGTTTTTAAAAATGTAGCAAACTGCTCAACAGCGATTTTGCGATGGCTGATTTTGTTTTTTTCTTCTGATGACATCTCGGCAAAAGATATTGAGTATCCATCGGGGATGAAAATAGGGTCGTATCCAAAACCTGTGCTGCCCATAGGAGAGAGAGCAATACGCCCATTGCAAATTCCTTCAAATAGCCAGCTTCCTTTTGAGGTAATCAATGCAATTACTGTTTTGAAATATGCTTTCCTGTTCTCAATCTGGCCTAATTTTTGGAGTACTTTTTCGATGTTTTTTTGGGAGTCATTTTCTTCTCCGGCATATCGTGCAGAGAAAACGCCCGGCTCGCCATCTAATGCTTCAATGAACAATCCTGTATCTTCTGCGAAGCAGCTTTTATGACAAAAATCAAATACCGTTTTTGCTTTCGCCATTGCATTTTCCTCTAAGGTCATAAATGGCTCTTCGATGGCATTGTGAAACCCGACATCCTTGAGTTTTAAGAATTGAAATTGGTTGTCAATAATTTGACTAACTTCCTCCATTTTGTGTTGATTGTTAGTACAAAAAACCAGTTCATTATTTAAGAAAAGCGGTTTAATGCAACGATTCCAAAGAAGCAATTTTTTATCCTTATCATTTTTGAGTTCACCTAAAGAATGAGTAATTACTATTTTAATTTGATTATAAATAAAAGGTTTGTTGAAAGATTTATTGGATTTGAAAAAAGAAGATTCAAAAGGAACATCAAACAGCAATAGAATCTTAGGAGAGAATAGTCGAATGATATCAAAACTTGATTGATGAGCCTCAAGCAAAACGATTAAATAGTCGCCCTCATTGAGTTTGCAGGAGCTTAATATTTTTTTCAAAAACTCCTCATTGGCATCATTCCATTCAGCTTGATTGACAAGGAGCAGAACTTGACGCTGAAATCCACCCATTGTTTTTAAATTTTCTTTTTTTGATTCTAAAAATGAAAATAGGGTATTGGTATAAAGTGGAATTAAATCAAAAGGGTTCATATTTAGCAAATATGGTTTTTTTTTGTTCTTTTGCAAAGAAAGGAATAATTCAATATTTCTTAAAAGAGAATTTAGTTTTAATAAATAAAAGAGTTTTAATCATGGATATATCAATTTCAAAAGTAGAAAAAAGTAGAATTTCAGAGTTTGATAAAAGCAATATTAAATTTGGAAAATTGTATGCAGACCACATGTTAGTGGCAGATTATGAAGACGGACAATGGCAAACACCAAGCATCATACCATTCGGTAATATTACAATGAGTCCAGCTATTAGCTCAATCCATTATGGTCAATCTATTTTTGAAGGAATCAAAGCGTATAAAAATCACAAAGGCGAAGTGTCTATTTTTAGACCCAGCGAAAACTTTAAACGATTTAATATTTCAGCAAAAAGGATGGCAATGCCAGAAATACCATCATCTATATTTATTGATGGGATGAAAAAATTGATAGACCTAGATTCAGCATGGGTGCCAGACATAGAAGGTGCTTCATTATATATAAGGCCCTTCATGTTTGCAACTGATGAGTTTATTGGTATTAGGCCAGCAGGAAAATTTAGATTTATGATTATTAATTCTCCAGCGGGGGCTTATTATAATCAACCAGCTAAAATCTTTGTCCAAAGTAATTATGTCAGAGCTTTTAAAGGAGGAACAGGATTTGCTAAAGCAGCAGGAAACTATGCAGCAGCTATGTTACCTTTAATGGAGTTGAAAGAAAAAGGATATGACCAAAATTTATGGATGGACGGAGTACATCACAAATACATTCATGAAATTGGAACAATGAATGTATTGTTTGTAATCGGTAATAAAGTAGTGACTCCCGATTTAAGCGAAGGAACTATCTTGGCAGGTATTACAAGAGATAGCGTTTTGACACTATTGAGAGAAAAAGGAGTGACGGTAGAAGAAAGACCTGTTACGATTGACGAAGTGAAAGAAGCTTATTTGAATGGAGAATTAAAAGAAGCTTTTGGTGCAGGTACGGCAGCGGTGATTGCCCCTATTGAAGAATTGTTTTATGATGGCTTATCAATGACTTTACCTCCATTGGATCAATGGGAAATATCAAATTGGGTTGCAAAAAGACTTGCAGATATTCGATATGGAAACATTGAAGACACTCATCATTGGATGGAGGGGATTAAATAATAATAAAGAGGAGAAGAACCTATTCAATATTGTTCTTCATTAGAGTTCAAAGAGTAGAATGAATAAAAAATATCATCTTGGAATAATAGGGTCAACAATATTTTATCAAACATTTCATCAACTGTTACTCGAAAAAGAAAATGCAATCACGATTCATCATGCAACCATTGAAGATGCACTTGATGATAATGATAAATATTTAGAATGTCTAAAATGTAGTAACTATCTATTTTTTGAGAAGGCGAATGCCACCTATTCTTTCTTGATTGAAAACGCATTAAAACTAAGCAAACATATTTTTATCAATCAATCATCTCTTTCTAAAAATCAAATTTTAGAATGTCACCATATCGTTACTGAGGCAAATTTGAAATGTATTTTGTTACAGCCGGATAATTTTTATTTACACCTTAAAAATATCGACAATCAACAAACAGAACATTTGACTTTTGAATTTAAATATCCTCAATCAGAAGCACAAAATCTGATTGATTTTTTTCGATAGACATTCATTTTATCACTAAATATTTATCTTATTTTTTAAAAAGACGACGCAGTTCAAATTATTGTCAATAAATATCCGATTTATGCCAGCTCTTATGATTTTCTTTTAATATTTATTGAATGCCTTAATGGGAAAAGCGTCCTGATGAAGTTTTCGCAAATAGATGAAGATGCTGTGGCGAGGATGTATATTTGTCAGCAAAATAGACACATTCAGCTCAATTTGGCAACAAATCATCTCCTGCTGAATAAAGAAATAAATACTCAATACAATATCCAAATTGAAAACGAGAAAGCAAATGAAATCATTGATGTTATTTGCAAAAATAAAATATATCCACATACGCTGATGAGTGATATTTTTGCTGACGAACTCGCAAATAAAATTTTAAAAAAACTAAATTAAATTTGATAGCGTTGAAAACAATATTATCAAAATGGAATCGTTACTTAAAAATGCTTATTATGAAAAATGCATCTCTAATTGTTATATTTTTATGGATATTACAATCTTGTAATATAGTGAATCCAAAGGAAGAAATTCCAACGTATATTCAAATAGATAGTGTGCAACTTGTGCCAACTCATAGTCAAATACATGGTAGTGTTTCGCACAAAATAACAGACGTTTGGGTTTATTATAATCGAGAGATTTTGGGAGCTTATCAATTGCCTGCTAAAATTCCGGTGATTGCTGATGGTAAAGGACAACTTCAAATTTTAGCTGGAATATGGGATAATGGATTGAGCGGGACAAGAGCCCGATATCCATTTTTTACAGTAGATACATTCACATTTGACGCAAATCCCACACAAATAATTCATCATACACCCATTTTTAATTACAGAACGACAGACACTCCATCTGTGAAATATTTTATCGAAAGCTTTGAGCAAGGGAATACACTCACCTCAAACGGAGGAGATACTACTTTTTATAAAACCAACAATCCAACTGAAGTTTTTGAAGGAGATTGGTCAGCGAAAGTGGCGTTGAATGATAGCATAAAAGGATTTTCAAGCATTACTACTCAAGAGTTTTCAGTACCCATTGGTCAAGATTGCTACATGGAATTAAACTACAAAACAGATATTGGATTGATAGTGGCAATTGAAATCAACTCATCTGGAAATTTAATCACCTCAGATTTGATTGGTTTGAATCCGAGAGATAATTGGAATAAAGTATATCTTAATTTAAAAGGATATACATCGGGTTTCCAAAATGCGAAATTCAAAATTATATTTTATGGCTCTTTGCCAGATGATAAAACATCTTCTCTAACCCTTATTGATAATTTTAAAATCATCTACTTTAATAAAATTTAATGAAGAGAGAAGTTAAAATAGCAATATCCCTGTATGTTATAGCAGACTATATTTTTGCAGCTTTAGCATGGATTGTTTTTTGTACTATCGAAAAATTTAATTGAGCCTCAAACCGTGAATACTTTCGCGCAGAGTTTAACCCAAAAAGATATTTTCAATTTCCTTTTTTTCGTTCCAATTTTTTGGTGCATTTTGCACACCTTCTCTGGAGCTTATTTTAATCCTTATCGAAAATCTCGAATCATTGAAGTCTATAGAACCCTTATTATTTCTATACTTGGGACGATATTGTTTTATTTTTTTATTTTTATCGATGATGATCATAATGATATCCATTACTATTATAAATCCTTTTTTATCTATTTTATTTTGCAATTTGGAGCAACTTCTTTTGGACGATTTTTAGTGTTGAATCATATTAAAAATCAGATTAATAATGGAAAATTTGGATACAATACGCTCATCATTGGAGGAAATACACAAGCAGTGCAGCTCTATAAAGAAATTGTTTTGAATCGTGTGAAATTGGGTTATATTTTTAAAGGATTTGTGTATGCCTATGATAGTGGAAATAATGGTTTGAATGAATTTTTACCAAAACTTGGAAGTGTTGATGAATTAGAAAAAATTATAGATGACCATCATATCGAAGAAATAATTATTGCCATTGATACTTCAGAACATGACAAATTGCAATCCATTTTAGCACAGCTTTCTCATCGAAAAGTGATTATAAAAATCACACCTGATTTGTATGACATTATTTCTGGTTCTGTGAAAACGAGTAATGTTTTTGGCACTGTACTAATCGAAATTTATCCTGAATTAATGCCCGACTGGCAACGAGTTTTGAAAAGAACTATTGATATTGTTGTGTCCGTTTTGGTAATGATAATTTTTAGTCCTTTGTATATTTTTGCTGCTATAAAAGTGAAGCTGTCTTCGCCTGGAACTATTTTTTATAAACAAGAAAGAATTGGAATTTATGGAAAGCCATTTTGGATTTATAAATTTAGAAGTATGAAACAAAATGCCGAAGATAAAGGGCCGGCTCTATCCAGCGAAAGTGATCCACGCATTACCAAATGGGGAAAGGTGATGAGAAAATGGAGAATCGATGAAATTCCTCAATTTTTTAATATTTTAAAAGGAGAAATGTCATTGGTTGGCCCTCGACCGGAAAGAAAATATTATATCGATATCATCTCTGAAACCTATCCACATTATAAGTATTTGCACAAAGTGAAACCCGGTTTGTCCTCATGGGGAATGGTCAAATATGGATACGCCGAAAACGTCAATCAGATGATAGAACGCATGAAGTATGACTTACTTTATATAAAAAATTGTTCACTTGTTTTAGATTTTAAAATAATGATTTATACAATAATTGTTATTTTGCAAGGGAGAGGAAAATAACATAGAATATGCTAAAATATTTCACACTACTGCTTTTACTTTTTTACCCTAAATGGATATAGTCAAAAGCCATATTTTCAACAAGAAGTTGAATATACAATTGATGTGCGACTTAACGATCAAAGCCATATCCTGTACGGATTTGAAAAAATTAACTATCATAATAATTCAAACGATACTCTTCATTTTCTCTATTTTCATTTATGGCCAAATGCCTATCGAAATGATAAGTCTGCTTTTTGCGAACAAACTGTTGAAAATAATCAAACTAGTTTTTATTTCTCTAAACCAGAACAAAGAGGCTTTATTGATAGTTTGAATTTTAAAGTGAACGGGGAAAGCGTAAATAAAAGTGATTTTAATAATAATCCAGATATTGTAGTTCTGGAATTACTTAACCCAATTCCTCCTCACGCTGCTGTGGAAATCACCACTCCATTTCGTGTCGTATTACCGAATGTTTTTTCAAGATTAGGCTATCAAAATCAAACCTATCAAATATCGCAATGGTATCCCAAGCCGGCAGTTTATGATAGGTTAGGCTGGCATCCTATGCCATACTTAGATCAAGGTGAATTTTATAGTGAATATGGTTCATTCACCGTTAATATCACTTTGCCTGAAAACTATGTAGTGGCTGCTACGGGCGACTTGCAAAACGAAAAGGAACTTGCATTTTTAAAAAACACGAATGCTTAAGAATGATTCGACGATTGCAGATAAATTGATGATAAAACCGGAATCCTCTCAGATGATGAAAACAATTACTTTCAAACAAAAAAATGTTCATGATTTTGCGTGGTTTGCCGATAAGCAATTTTGGTGGAACAAAGCGATGATACATTGCCAAATCAGCAGTTAGTCCACTGTTTTAGCTACTTTCCACCTTCTGTAAAAAATCAATATAAAGGGAGTAGTAAAGTAATATCCAAAACAATTCAATATCTTTCAACACATGTTGGAGATTATCCTTACAAGCACGCATCGGTTGTAGCTGGTCATTTGCTAGCCGGAGGTGGTATGGAATATCCCAATGTGACTGTCATTGGAAAAGTCAGTGATAGAGCTACTTTACAAACAGTAATCATTCATGAAGTAGGGCATAATTGGTTTTATGGAATTTTAGGAAGTAATGAAAGAGATCATCCGTGGATGGATGAAGGTATCAATAGTTTTTATGAAAAAGTAATTGATAAAAAAATCAAATCAGAAAGTGAGCAAACGGAATCCAATTTATTAGCAAAACTATCTGGAGAAAATCTCCTCTATCCATTGGTTGCGATGCAGGAAGAAGACCAAGCGATTGAAGGGAAATCAGCCGAATATACCAAGCTAAATTATGGTGGAATTGTGTATGAAAAAACCGGTCGAATGTTTCAATATTTGAATGATTATTTGGGGGATGATTTGTTTGAAAAATGTATGAAATCGTATTTTGAAAAATGGAAATTCAAACATCCATATCCACAAGATATTCGAGCTGTTTTTGAAACAACAACCGGCAAAGATTTAAGCTGGTTTTTCGACGATGGAATTAACTCGACTAAAAAAATTGACTTCGCAATTCATCACGTTCAGTTCAATAAAGAACAAATTGCCGTTTCGGTTAAAAACAAAACAAATTTTACAGGCCCGGTGTCAATCAGCGTTTTAAAAAAAGATAGTATTATAGAAACTAAATGGATTGAATATCCTTATCAAAATGCCGTCTATTTTCAAACAAATTCGAATGATGTTGATAAGGTTACTATCAATGCAAATGAGTCTATTCCTGAGTTGAAAATTCTCAATAATGAGTATCGAAAAAATGCGTTATTTCATAAATCAAAATGGAATCTTCGTTTAGGGTCTTCTTTGGGAATTAAAAATGCAAACCAAGTTTTTTTATTACCTTCTTTTGGATATAATTATTATGACCAGTGGATGTTGGGTTTATTGGTGCATAATATTAAACTACCAAATAATCGTTTTCAATATGCATTGGCTCCCATGTATAGTTTTGCAACCAAAGAGATTGTTGGAACAGGAGTGATGGGTTATTCCTTTTTTACAAAATCTCTTCATAAACTCACTTTTGCCATTCAAGGAAAATCATTTCATAACTATTCAACCAAATTAAATATTCCGAATACGATTTATTCTCGATACATCAAAATTGCTCCTTCATTGAGTATTGATTTCAGAGAAAAAATAAGAAGAAGTCCCATTAGCAACACGCTATTGTTTAAATATTTTAGTATATGGGAACAAAATGTGAATTTTTCAAAACTAAATAAAGATTCAGTCTATAAACCCTACTTAGGAGCATTTGGGCCAAAGTCTTATGGAATAGTTGAATTTCAACATAAAAATAGTCGAACGCTGAATCCGTATAGCTACAATATAAAGGCAACGATAGGAGAGTCCTTTTTAAAACTTGGATTGACAGGTAATTTAAAAGTGAATTATCATCTTCCCGATAAGGCATTTTATGTAAGAGGGTTTTTGGGAAAATATTTTGATTTTCAAAATACAACATATCCTGCTTTAAATAGGAGATATTACTTGAATGCAAGTTCAACAGCTAGTTATGATTTTCTTTATGAAGAAAATTATTTATCAAGAAATCAACAAAATGGTTTTATGACTCAACAAATCACGATGGAAGAAGGAGGAATGAAAGTCAATACTGGCTTGTTAGCTAGCCCAATTGGAGAGAATGATAATTGGTTGGGGGCAGTCAATTTAGTTTCTGATATTCCTCTGAAACTCCCAGTCAAGCTGCCTTTCAAATTGCAACTATTTTTTGATGCCTGCACTTATGCGAATGCAGGAAAGCTCAATGTAAGTGGACAGAAAGCAGTTTATGATGCTGGAGTTCAGTTGAACATGTTCAATGGAATGGCAAATTTATATGTTCCATTATTGATGAGTAAAGATTATAAAGATTACGGAAAATCGATTTATGGAAATAAAAGATTTAGCCATAACATTGCATTTTCATTAAATTTTAGCAAACTTAATTTTTTGAAAACACAAAATATTGTCAAACTCTTTTAACTTAAACTCCCATTCCTTTATTAGGGTTATACAAACATTACACATTCGATATTTGTTAAAAGAGATCTCTACTAAAAACCAATTTTAATTGTTCAAAAATCATCAATCACTAAGCACTCTCAATTTCATAATTTTTAGGATAATTAATCTATATCTTTATTTCAAATACATAATTTGGAATAAATTTACTTACATGCTGAATATTTCTATTTTGATTTCAGTATTATATTTGCCTTCCAAAATTAAAAATCTCAAAACGACTTTTCGATAATGACAATTTCTTATAAATGGTTATCTCAATATTTGCCAGAAACTTTATCTCCTGAAACGCTTTCTCAAATTCTAACTTCAGTTGGTTTGGAAGTGGAATCAATGCAAAAAAATGAAAAAATAAAAGGGAGTTTACAAGGCTTAAAAATAGGGGAAGTCCTTAGTGTTGCACCGCATCCTGATGCTGATAAATTGAAATTGACTACTGTTGATATCGGCGAGGAGCAACCTTTGCAAATTGTATGTGGTGCCCCAAATGTCGCTCAAAATCAAACTGTGGTTGTGGCTCCTATTGGCACTACGATTTATCCAAAAGGCGGAGAACCTATTACCATGAAAAAAGCTAAAATTAGAGGTGTTGAAAGTTATGGAATGATTTGTGCCGAAGATGAAATTGGTTTAGGTGAAAGTCATAGTGGGATTATCGTGATTTCAGAACAGTTGAAGCCCGGAATGATGGTCTCTGATTATTATGATTTGGGCGAAGCGGACTATGTGTACGAAATTGGATTAACGCCAAACAGAATGGATAGCATGAGCCATATCGGTGTAGCTAAAGATGTTTGTGCTTTCTTGTCAAATATTCATCATCAACTCATTTCTAGTAAGCTACCGGAGGTGGAGATGCCAATCGTAAACAATCGTGAACAATTTCAAATTGAAATATCAAATTCAGCTCTGTGTGCAAGATACATTGGAGTTTGTATTGAAAATATAAAAGTATCTGAGTCGCCGGAATGGTTAAAAACGAAATTGCAATCTATAGGATTAAAGCCAATTAATAATATTGTCGATATCACAAATTTTGTTTTGCACGAATGGGGGCAACCTCTTCATGCATTTGATCGAAATAAAATTTCAGGAAATAAAATTATTGTTGGGACTGCCAAAGAAGGAGAATTTATTGTTTAGTATGATAAAGAAAGAACTTTAAGTTCTGAAGATTTAATGATTAGCGACACTGAAAAACACCTCTGTATTGCAGGTGTTTTTGGTGGAAAAGATTCCGGTATTTCAGAGGCCTCTACTGCTGTATTTCTAGAGAGTGCGTGGTTTTTGCCAAACTCAATCCGTCGTACCTCAATGAGGCACCAGTTGAGAACCGATGCGGCTATTCGTTTTGAAAAAAGTGTTGATATTAGTAATGCATTGTCTGCTTTGCAGAGAGCCATTGCATTGATTGTGGAAATCGCTGGAGGTACTGTGTGTTCTGAAATTTTGGATGTTTATCCAGAGCCGTTTCAAAAACATGAGATTGATTTGAACTATCAAAAAATGAATGAAATTGCCGGTAAAGAATACACCAAAGAGCAAGTCAATAATATTTTAAAATCATTGACATTTGAATTCATTTCTAACGACGAAAACAATTTAAAAGTAGCCGTTCCTTTTGCTAAAAACGATGTGAGACGCCAAGTGGATGTGTTGGAAGAAATCATGCGAATTGATGGGTTAGATAATATTCCTTTCACTGGAAAAATGGCATATACATTGCCATCCAATAAAGAGCCTTTCCAAGAAAGCATGAAAGCAAGAATCGCTCAACAGCTTACAGGTAAAGGGTTTTATGAGATATTTACAAACTCAATCACGAATGCAGCTTACTATGAAAATCAAGATGAATTGGTGAAAATGATGAACAGTCTTTCTTCAAATTTAGATACCATGAGGCCTTCTATGCTTGAAACAGGGCTAGAATCAATTTCTTATAACTTCAATCGAAAAAATACAGAAATTAAGTTTTTTGAATTTGGGAAAATCTATAAAATTCTTGAATCAAAATTTGAAGAAACAAATATGCTGGCTTTGTATGCAAGTGGCAATCAGCATCCTGTTTATTGGAATAGCCAACAAACTTCGATTGATTTATTTTATTTAAAAGGAATTGTCGAAAACTTGTTTTCTTCAATGAATTTGCAATTTACTCAAGAACAAAACCTTTTAAAAATTCAATTTCAGAAAAGAACGATTGGACTAATTCAAAAAGTAGATGCTCAAAAACTAAAACAGTTTGACCTCAAACAAGATGTTATTTATGCTGAAATTATATGGGATGAAGTGAATTTATTTTATAAAAAACATCATACGAAATATACTGAAATACCTAAGTACCCTATTGTTCAGCGAGATTTAGCTTTCATTATCGACAAGTCGATTCAATATACAGATATTCAAAAATGTATAAAGCAAGTGCAATCTTCTTTGCTACAAAATATTCAAATATTTGACGTGTTTGAAAGCGAAAAAGTGGGTAAGAATAAAAAATCTTATGCTATTAAACTTTCGTTTTATGATGCAGCGAAAACACTTACTGATCAAGATGTTGAAAATGAAATGAATAAAATAGTGCAATCGCTAGAATCTAAGCTAGGAGTGAATATCAGAAAGAGTTAATCTAAAATTAATTCAAGTTTTTCAATACCAACATTCATTTCAATATTCCCAATTGTAATGAGGGCACGTTCATCTTTAAATTGCTTTATTACTCCAATTTCCTTACTTTTTAGGATTCGCACTTTTGAACCCACTTTCAATTTATGTTTGATTTGTGTAATTTTTTTTTCCTTAAATTCAAGAGTCTTTTCATATTCATCTTTCGATTTCTTTTTAGCATATTCGTATCCGGCTAGCTTAACGAATTTTTGAATAATTTCTTTTTATTTTTGGTATGAAGCCATTCATCAGTTAGTTGATGTAGCTTTCTTCCATAGTCCATCAGCCGTTGTTTTTTCTTCTTTGTTTTGTTTTTGTCTCAAAATCGAATTTTCAAGTTGTTCATTTAATTCATTAAATTCTCTTTTTGCTGCTGTTGTCTTACTTATTTGTTTTTGAAAATTCTTTTTTTGAGTTTGAGCAATTTGTTTTTTTTCAATTTGTAATTGATTCAATAGGGAGTCCATCTGCACTCTTTCTTTTGATAGTTTTGACTTTGCCGCATTAATGATTTCTTTATCAATTCCAGTTTTTTCAGCTACTTCAAAAGTAAATGAGCTCCCGGGTTCACCGATTTGCAATTGATACAACGGTTTTAAAGTTTTGATATTAAAAAGCATACAGGCATTAAAAACGCCTTGTTGGTGATTGGCAAGTAACTTCAAATTCGTAAAATGAGTTGTAATCACACCAAAACATTTTCTATCATTGAGTTTGTTTAAAATGACCTCAGCTAAGGCACCGCCCATGTCTGGGTCGCTTCCTGTACCAAATTCATCGATTACAAATAGCGATTTTTCTTTAGCATTTTTAAAAATAAATTTCATTTTCAAAAGCCTAGAGCTGTACGTACTCAGCCCATCTTCGATGCTTTGATTGTCGCCAATATCTCCTAATATATTTTGCATGATACTCATTTCGCTTTTAGGATGCACCGTAATAAAAAGGCCACATTGAAACATCATTTGCAACAAAGCAATTGTTTTGAGTGTTATTGATTTACCACCTGCATTGGGGCCACTAATCACCATGATGCGTTGATGCTCATCAAACGTAGCATCAAAAGGAACTGTTTGTATTTTCTTTTCAAAATTTTGAAGATACAATACCGGATGATAAGCTTGTTGCAAATGAATTTTTTGTTCTTGATTTTGAATATAAGGTTTATTGGCTCTTAAAAGCTTTGCCAGTCGGGCTTTTGCGTTGAGTAAATCAAAGTCAATCACTAGAAGGTAGTAATTAGAAAGTTGTTGTTTATATGGACTTATTTTTTCAGTTGCTTCTTTCAAAATTTTATAAATTTCCTTTTTCTCTTCACTCTCTAATTCATTTTTTTCATTATTTAGATTGATTAAATTTTGGGGCTCGATATAAGTGATTTTGCCGCTAGCAGATTGACCAAGGATAATGCCCTTTAATTCTCTTTTAAATTCTGAAAAAACACCTACAACTCTTCGCCCATTTATAAAACTTTCTTCGACATCAGCCAAGTGTCCATTTTTTCGTAAACGTTCAATACAAGTTTTATAAATACGGTCGCTTAGTTTTCTATTTTCTCTTAAATGAGTTCTTATATGAAGGAGTTGTGTGCTTGCAGAGTCACGGATGATTCCGTCCTTGTCAACGATTTCATCAATGATTTGAATGATAATTTCATCTTTTTTATTTGGTTCAATTTTTTTTGTTAAATGAGGAAATAACTCTTTTTTGTCATGAAAAAAATAAATAATCTCATTAAATAAAAGCACCATTTTTTTTTTTATTTGAACACATTGCTTTGTTGTCAACACTGCATTTTTTATTTTCAATAAATGAAGAATTGAATCCATTTCAGGATATTGTTGTTGAGATAAAATACTTCTTCCTGCTGTAGCAACAATGTATTCGGAGGTTTCTTCTAGTTGAGTATGAATTGAATCGAAATCAGTTGTGGGTTTCAATTTCGAAATAATCTCTTTGGCTTTAGCCCCTTCACAGTATTCGATGAGTTGATGTAAGATTGATTCAAAACCAAGAATAGAAGGTAAATTTTCTGGATAAATATTCATGGTTATTCGATTGATTGTATTTTGTTTGAAAGCATTTGAGTTGGGTAAATTACTTTTTCTAAAAATAATCCTAACGCAGGGGCACTAAAGTCAGCATGTGCATTGTCATCGCTTTGAATAATTTCTTGAAATTGTGATACAGAAATGTTTCCTCTTCCTACTTGTAAAAGCGTGCCAACAATGCCTCTTACCATACCTCTCAAAAATCGATTTGATGAAATATGAAAAATAATTTCTTGTTGATTCGTTTCAAAAAAGGCATTTGATATGGAACATAAAAAAGTTTTAACATCGGTGTGTTTTTTTGAAAACACTTGATATGACTTATGTGCAAGTAAATGGCAAGCGGCTTGATTCATCTTTTTAATATCAATTTTGAAAGGGTAGTAGTAGGCAATGTCTTTTAAGAAAGGATTTTTATTTTGAATGATATGATAGGAATAGTTTCGCTCAGTGGCATCAAACCTTGAATGTGCTGAATGATTGACTTGATAAATGTTACGGATGAAAATGTCCGAATGTAGAATTGAATTTAAGTTGTATAAAAATGAATCTGTAAAAATGAAATTTGTATCGAAGTGTAAAAAATTTTGATGGGCATGCACGCCGGCATCGGTGCGGCTTGAGAGTGTAGCTTTGATGTTATTTTTTGTAAGAATTGATAAGGCATTTTCGATTTCACCTTGTATAGTCATTTGTTGAGGCTGGGCTTGTAAGCCTTTAAAATGGGTGCCTTTGTATGCAAATTCTAAAAAATATCGAGGCATTACTTTTATCAACAAAGATAAAATTTTAGGAACTTATTCTAGCTGATTTTGCTAAAATTTCATCTTTAGAAATGATAAATTTTTCAAGTTTATTGATTGGTATTCTCAAATGGATAGGAGTAGCGGCTTTGGAAACATTTTCATCAAAATCGGGGTTCCATCTTTTCAATCGCACTAAATCTTCATCTAATACAACTGAAATGGCATTGAGTTTATAGTTTCCTTTCACTTTTAAAATTGCCATGTTGTCTAGTTCTCTTTGGCTAAACTTTACTTTCTCGTCTTTATCATTGTCTTCTACATCAGTATCATTATTAGCAAAGGCATTGTTCAGGCTTGAGAAGTCTGCTTTTGGAGGTTTTATGCCTTTGGGAATATTTCCGAAAGTAAGTACTTTACTGTGATTGTCTAAAAATAGAGAGGTTGCTATAAATGCCATGACGTGGTTTTGTGTTTCCTTGGGTAGTTTTGATTTTATATCCCAAAAGCTACGTCCGGCACCACTATTAATAGCTCGTATAACCGGCGCTGGGCCACAGTTGTAGGATGCAATCACTAGTAGATAGTCATTAAACATCCCATACAATTGTTTGATATATTTGGCCGCAGCTTGGGTGCTTTTATAAAAATCTTTTCTTTCATCAACATTGTTATCCACTCTTAGTCCAAGCATTTGAGCCGTTCCTGCCATAAATTGCCATGGCCCCACAGCTCCTACAGGAGAAATAGCATTGCAGTTGAGAGCCGATTCGATTATAGCTAAAGCCTTCATTTCATTTGGAAGATTATAGCGTTTCATGATGTTTTCAATCAACTTGAATTGTCCTTTGTTATTAGATACAATTCGCCCCATTCGAGCTCCATGATTTTTGTGATAGTTTTGGATATACTCGTTTATGAAATTTGCAAACTCTCCAAATAAGGTAGAACTTGCTTTCACAGGTTGTTGTTTGCTATTGTTTGTAGGCTTACTTGCACGAGCTACAAATCTTGAACTGTCAGTCTCTTTTAGGAAGGGGTTTACATATACTTCCCCTTTCTTTTCTTTGATTTTACGAATAATATTAGTATCTGTTATTACGTTTATTACAACTGTATCTTTTGCTATTAGATTTTCAATACTTCCAAAGCAAACACATAGAGTGCAAACTAAAATAAAAAATATTTTATTCATCCCCCCCAATAATTTATTTTATTATGTTTTTGATTTAAAAAATTAATTTTTGTTATCGCTGTCTTTCATTCCAGCTTCCAACTCAGTTTGATATTGTCTTTAGCATCTTTAAATTCCCTCATACCACGACCTAATCCTCTCATAAATTCAGGAATTTTTTTACCGCCAAAAAGTACTAGAATTGCAAGTGCAATAATGATCCATTCGGAACCACCAGGTAAACTCAATAAGAGTGTGTTTAAAATTGCCATTTTATAATTATTATGTTCACAAATTTATTAAAAAAGAATGAATTTATTAAAAAAAAAATACACTCAATTGTATTTTGCCTTTCGAATTGAATAATTTTTTAAATACGATTCAGTGTAAATCAAGATATTATAAACAATAATTCATTTGATTCAGAATTGAGAATTGCGGTAGAATTTATATTTAAAGAGAGAAAAAAAAAGTTGCCATTGGCAACTTTTTAAATTTTAAAATATTTACAAATTATTTCACTCGTTTTTCTTTAATACGAGCGGATTTACCTTGTCTATCTCTTAAATAGAATAGTTTAGAACGACGAACTTTACCTACTTTCAGTAAATTAATACTATCAATGTTTGGAGAGAAAAGAGGGAATGTTCTTTCAACTCCGATATTATCACTCATTTTACGAATTGTGAATGATTGAGTAGCTCCATTTCCTTGTCTTTTAATACATACTCCTTTAAATGTTTGGATTCTTTCTTTGTTTCCTTCTACAATTTTATAATTAACAGCGATGCTATCGCCTGCTTTAAATTGAGGTGCTTGCTTTGAAGTATTTAGTTGTTCATGAATAAATTTTACAGCGTTTTGCATTGTTATTCTATTTTAGGGTTGCAAAGGTATAATTTATTTTTAGTATAATAAAATTTATTTTAGCTTTAAAGAAAAATACTTGTAAATTTTATTTTGAGGTTCATTTTTTTAATTTCTAAAAATAAATTATTGTATTCTTTTATTGAAAATCAGATTTTAAGCTAACGGTTAAAGAGTCGTTTGTGTTGTTTATAAATAAGATTTTACATATTTCTATTGTTGCCCCAACTCCTGTTCCGGTCACGCTCAATGTTCCAGATTGTGCAGTATAGGTGCTTCCGTTTAAAAAATATTGTATAAATACTTTTTGGGAATCTATTTTTATCTGGGAATAATCTCTTGTAATTTGGTAAGTTCCTGAATTTGGAATATGAGTAATGCCGTATTCCATACCACATCCTTTGTCGGCACTTATTTTATGCTCTGAGTAAAAGGTATTGTTTAAGGTCAAGTAAGCAGTGTCGTTACTGATGTGAAATACGCTATCATCATAAACGATGGCACTTGCAGGAGTTGTACAAGTAACGATTTGATTATTTTGATTGTTACTACTTGTGTTTTTTTTTGCAAGCATTGATAGCAAAGATTCCTGTGAATAAAATGAACAGAAGAAATATTTTTTTTTTTCATGTTGAAAGATTTAGTGAATTGATGAAAAAGTTAAATCAGTTTTATAAACTCATCAAATAAGTAATCGGAATCAAATGGACCTGGAGTCGCTTCTGGATGATATTGCACCGAGAAAACGTTTTTGTCTTTCAAGCGAATGCCTTCTATTGTTTTGTCATTTAGGTTTACATGAGTGACTTTGATATTTTCAGCTGCTTTAATAGAATCGGCGTCAACTGAAAATCCATGATTTTGAGTTGTGATTTCACTTTTCATGGTTTCCAAATTCAATACAGGATGGTTGATGCCACGATGTCCGTGGTGCATCTTATATGTTGTAGCTCCACTGGCTAATGCAATCAGTTGATGACCTAAGCAAATACCAAAAACAGGCTTATTATCTTCTAGTATTTTTTTTGTTAGCTCAATTGCATAAGGCATTGCAGATGGGTCGCCCGGGCCATTTGAAAGAAAATAGGCATTTGGATTAAATGTTTGAATTGTTTCAAAATCTGTTTTAGCTGGAAATACTTTTAAATAGGCATCTCTAGACACTAAACATTCTACAATATGTTTTTTTATTCCAAAATCAAGTACCGCAATTCGTTTCGAACTGTTTTCATTTCCGATACAATAAGGGGTTTCGGTTGTGACGGAAGAAGATAATTCGAGGCCTTCCATGCTGGGCACTTCGGCTAATTTTTCTTTTAATTCATCCAAATTTTCTGTAAGGGATGATATGATGCAATTCATTGCACCTGCTTCTCTGACGTGAGTAACCAAAGCTCTTGTGTCAATATTATGAATAGCAACTACATTATTGTTGATTAAATAATTTTCAAGTGAATCATCTGCTAGTGGTCGTGAATAAGTGTCTGATAAATTTTTGGCAATCAATCCCGAAATCTTGACAGAATTACTTTCTTCATCTGTTTTTTTTACGCCGTAATTTCCGATATGCACACTATTCATAATTACTACTTGACCGTAGAATGAGGGGTCTGTGAATATTTCTTGATAGCCGGTCATGCCGGTTGTGAAGCAGATTTCTCCTTTTGCTTCTCCAATTTTCCCAAATGCTTTTCCTTTATAATAAGTGCCATCAGAAAGTAATAAAATTGCAATTTTTTCTTTGTCCATTAAGTGACAAAATTAGTCGCATTTTTTTAATCTTTTAGAGTATCTCTTTAAATTTTTATAAACAAAATTGAAAAGGGCAGTTCACATTCAAGGTGAAATGAAATCGAATCCGTCGAAAAATTTATTCGATGATTTTAATTGTATAGCTTTCCATCACTGCATTGTACAAGATTTTTTTACAAGCAATATCGGCTATTTCAAAAGCAACTTCTTTATTGGGAGCTTCAATAGATAGGTTGATATGCTTACCTATTCTTACATCTTTAATTGATTGCAAAGATAAATTGTGGAGTGCTTCATTGACTGCTTTGCCTTGAGGGTCTAATAATTCAGCAAGTGGCATAATAGTGATTTGTGCAGTGTACATCATGATTTTTCAGGTTTGTATGCAAAGGAAAGTAAAATATATATTATAAAAGAAAATGGGACAGTTAAGGTTTTCAATAGTGGAATGGCAATGACACTTAAAGCAAGCCACGTTATTTGAGCCCAATATTTTTTTATCGAAAAGTTAGAAAATTTTAAAGTGAATAATTTAAGATTGCAAACCATTAGCCAAGATAATAAGGCAATGATAATATAGATGAGTATAGCGTTTTGCATTGCAAATCCGATACCGAAAGGATTGTATAAATTAATCAAGGGAAAGGAGGCAATCAATAATCCAACAGCTGGAGTTGGAACCCCTATAAAGTATTGATGATTTTCTTCACTATGATTAAAAATAGAAAGCCTTAATGCACTAAAACAGGGTAGAATAAATGCCGGAATAAGTGCTAACATTGATACGTCCATTGCCTTAGGATCAGACATGTAGGCTGCCCAAAGCATTTTATATAAAATCATGGCAGGTGCTACTCCAAAGCTCACTAAATCTGCAAAGCTATCGAGGTCTTTTCCTATAGGTGAAAATACTTTTAGCCATCGTGCAGCCATGCCGTCAAACAAATCAAAAATAGCTGCAAAGAATATAAAAAGACTGGCGTAATAGGCTTGTGGTACAGTGTTCACCCAATATTGCTGTCCATTGATTTCGTTCACGAAGGGTTGTGCATTCAGGATAAATGCAATAGCAATACATCCACTAAATAAATTTGCTAAGGTGAGTATATTTGGAAGATGCTTCATGCGTTATAATAGAGTGGCAAAGATATGTTATTCATGTTAAAAATAAAGAGAGATTTATATCTTTAAAATTTTAACGAAAGTTACCAAAATTAAATCCACCTTGAATAATCGGAAGTCCAAAATAAGGAGAGCGTTTGTCTTGAACAAGGTCATACAATCCATAAATAATAAACGAAATTCGTTCTCCTAAAGGAAATACAAACCCACCACCCACTAAGGCACTTGGCACACTAATACGAGAGGAGTGTTCAACAGCCAAGCCGGTTGTTTGCTCATAAGTAAACGCTGGGTCCTCTAGGATTTTATAAAAA
>LNFQ01000064.1 GCA_001567165.1 Bacteroidetes bacterium OLB11 | reverse complement strand
CCGCTTCTCAACACCAGAAGTTGTAGTTCCTCCTATTACTCCTCCGATAAAACTAGAACCACCAGCACCACTTGCTCCCGTATAACTACCATTTACATAAATTCCATCGGCTCCTATATATCCACCTCCTACACCGCCACTACTGCCTATGGAAGATGCAGCTTGACCGCTACTTACTTCACCACCTCCATCTCCGCCCAGTCCTAAAATTCCGTCATCTCCATTATTGACAAGAGCGAATGTTGAGACACCTCCATCTCCGCCAGATATTTGTGTTCCACCAGTTGGCATTGTCCATCCTGCTGCTGATCCTGGCCAACCACTACCACCGCCACCGCCGAAGTAGCCACCACCACCTCCACCGCCAGTACCTCTGCCTATACTCGATACACGACTTCCACCACCGCCACCACCGCCAGCAGCTACAATCACTCGATCAGCTAAATCCACCCCCCTATACGCACATCTGATGCACCACCGCCACCGCCACCTCGCGGTAAAAAGTTGGCAGCTGATGTTATCCCACCAGAGCCTCCACCATTGTATCCACCAGTAAATGAATTAACTGAAACTGCTGCAATACCTGTTCCTCCAACATAAATATTTAAAACATCTCCTCCATTTACTGATAAAGAACCAGTTGCATAACCTCCTAACCCACCAGGAGCTCCTCCTTCGGATGATCCTCCTTGTGCTCCATAGGCTTCTATTGAAACACTTGTAACTCCTGCCGGAACTACAAAAGTTTGTAATGCACCTGTATAGTTAAATGTGGTAGTGATTGGGGCTCCCATTACAATTGATTCTGCTTCTACATAATATTTTGTAGTAACTGCAGGCGTAACCGGAAAATTGACTCCACTTAAATTGCTATCAATTGCAGAACCTCCAACACTTTGAGTGTACCATTTGATTTTGTTTCCTGCTGAAACTCCATTTAAATTTGACGAGGCTCCAACACATATTGTATCTGGCGATGCCGTAACTACAGGAGCTGCAATAGTATTGCACACATTTGCAGGAATTGAGTTTGTTACGCTGATATTGTCAAGAAATAAATTGGCTGCATTTGCTGTACTTGAAACACCATAAAACATCATTGATGAAATATTTGCAACATTTGCTAATAAAGCTTTTGCAAGATCATTTCCTACTAACACTCCATTTATCCATAAATCAAAAGTGTTTGTTGCAACTGTTTGTGCAGTTCCATAGGTATAATTTATCGTAGAAGCAGTGTTGTTCCCCATTATTTCTACGGTATAAACATTCCCTTGGCTCAATATTGAACCTAATGAAGTCCATGTGCTTCCATTTCGATAACTGGTTGTAATAGCTCCACCTGCACCAAAAGTAAATTGCAATCCGGTGAATACTTGAGCTCCAGAAAATGCATTCGCATCTGAGAAATTCGTTCCATCTCCTTGAAAAAAGTACCATTGTCCATCTGTTGCACCAGAATTTCCTCCAACATTATTTCCTAATAACATTTGAAATCTAGTATAAAATTGATTAGAAGGCGTATAACCTACTATTGGCGAAATTTTATTGACTGATGTTGCCGTTGCTGCTTCACATCTTACGATTTTTTCAGTACCAAAATTAGGACTTACTAAGGCAGGTTGCAAATTAATAGTTCCCGTTCCTGTTCCAATACGGACATACGTTGACCCTGATAGATTTGGGGTTGGGACAAAAGAAGTCGAAACTCCACTAGCATGAACGCCATTTGCTACTCCGAAGGTTTGCACCGAAGTCTGCGAAAAAAGCGGAATCGTTAATGCTATAAGCATTAGAAATAGCAAAGAAATTTTTTTCATACAGATTTAATTTTTAAATGTTTAAGAGAAATATTATAAATTATACCTCAAAAGTAAATAATTTCCGTATAAAATGAAAATGTTTATATAATTTAAAATAAAATCTTCATCACTTTCAATATCTCTTATTAATATAAAAAAATTAAGAATGGCTTACTCTTTTTCTTAAAATTTTAATATCACCTCTTTTCTTTTTATTTTTCAATCTAAGTTCTTTCGCTTTTGGCGGGGTTTTAGTTGGCTTTCTTCCCTTTTCTTTTTGGAGTGCATTGAACACAATCAATTCCATTTTTTTAATCGCTGTTTCTTTATTCGATAATTGACTTCGATGTTGGCTACTCTTAACAATCAAATATCCTTCTTTACTCAATTTATTTTGTAATTTCCTTTTTAATAAATCTAATTCTTCTCCGAAAAATAAATGCGTAGTAAAAACATTCCATCTTACTTCCACTTGTGTTTCTACCTTATTGACATTTTGCCCACCTTTTCCTCCACTTCTTGAAGTGATTATCTCTATTTCCGGTTTTATATTTATATTTATCATTTCTATAAAAATTGAATATTTGTAAAGTTAATATTATAAACAAGTAAAATGAAAGCAGTAATCCAGCGAGTGAAGCACGCATCTGTTGAAGTTGACCACCAAATTGTCGCACAAATTAAACAAGGGGTCCTTGTGTTGTTGGGTATTGAGGAAAAAGATGACATCGAAGATATTGAATGGCTAAGCAGTAAAATAATAGCAATGAGAATTTTTAATGACGAGCAAGGGCTTATGAATTTAGGGTTAAAAGATGTGAAAGGGGATATTTTATTAGTCAGTCAATTTACATTACACGCTTCTACAAAAAAAGGAAATCGTCCCTCATTTATTCAAGCCGCAAAGCCCGTCATTGCTATTCCTCTATATGAAAAAATGATTGAAAAATTAGAAGAAAAAATTGAGAAAAAAATATTTAAAGGTATTTTTGGGGCAGATATGTCTGTGGAACTTTGTAATGATGGACCGGTTACTATCATTATTGATTCAAAAAATAAAGTATAAAAAATGCAACTAAACGAATTGCAAAATGATGTTGACTTATGGATAAAAAAATACGGCGTTCGGTATTTTCATCCTTTAACCAATCTAGGAATTCTAATGGAAGAAGTGGGTGAGCTGGCACGTGTGATAGTGAGAGAATATGGTGAACAGAGCAATAAAGAAAGTGATATGCACAAAAAACTATCTGATGAAATTGCCGATGTGTTGTGGGTTTTAACTGCAATATCTAATCAATGCAATGTAGATTTGACAAAAGCAATAGAAGAAAATTTTGAAAAGAAAACAAATCGAGATCAAAAAAGACATTTAGAAAATAAGAAATTAAAATAATCTTTTATATATTTTCCCCCTTTAAATCATAAACGTATATGACACAATTAACAAGTACCTACATCGAACAACACAAAAACACTACTAACACTTATGAGGCATTTGGAAAACTCATTTTTGAAACCATTTTAGAACAAGCCCAAAGCATGATCGGGAGTGGAGCTGTTGATACGTTATCACTCAGTCTAGACTTTGAACTTTCTCCTGCTACTGAAAAAGATTGCCTTAAAGTTTGTATCAATAAATCAAATGGAGAAAAATGGTGTTTCAACCAATTTGAAGATAAAGTATTTCAAGATTAATTTATTCAGTACAATGTTTTCTCACCGCATAAAAAAAAAGCTCATCTTTTCAGAGAGCTTTTGAAAATATGTGAAGAGGTCTCGAGCGGATTCGAACCGCTGTGGAAGCTTTTGCAGAGCTCTGCCTAGCCACTCGGCCACAAGACCAAAAGTGGTGCAAATGTAATATTTATTTTAAATAAACAAAAATCATTATCATCTATTTTAGAGAATCTAATTATCTTAGTATCATCAAGATTTATGGGAATAGTTTACTTTTACATCATAAAAAACATGAATTATGATAGGATCATCTGAACTGATTATAAATGAGCAAGGAAAAATTTTATCATCTTAATATATCAAAAGAAGACATTGCTGACACCGTGATGACAGTCGGCGACCCCGATAGAGTCAAAGAGGTATACAAAATATTTTGACAAAATAGAATTTCAAACACAACATCGAGAGTTTGTAACCCACACGGGTACTATCGGAAAAAAAAGATTGACTGTCTTATCTAGTGGAATTGGTCCCGATAATATTGATATTGTCATGAATGAACTGGATGCCGTTGTCAACATCGATTTTCAAACAAGAACTGTTCTTCCAAAATTGAAATCCTTAAATATTATTCGTTTGGGAACTTCAGGAAGTCTTCAAGATGATATCCCGGTGGATAGCCTTGTGGCGAGTGCTTATGGAATCGGCCTTGACAATGTTTTACATTATTATTCCTTGCAAAATTCAACACAGGAACAAGACATGTTAGCTGCATTTATCAAACACAGCGGACTGACTCACTCTGCCATCAAACCATACATAGCACAAGGTTCTGAAAAACTATTATCTTATTTTCAGAAAGGATATCATCCAGGTGTGACGGTCACTTGTCCGGGATTTTATGCTCCGCAAGGAAGAGTAGTGAGAGCCTCTTTACAATTTCCAGAACTCGTCAATACGTTGGGTAATTTTCATTTTGAAAATCATCGAATAACAAATTTTGAAATGGAAACATCTGCTATTTTTGGCTTAGGTAAAATATTCGGACATCAATGCTTAGCAATTAATACCATTGTAGCCAATCGCATACATAAAACATTTTCAAAAGATGGAAAAAAATCAGTTGAAAATATGATTCAAAAGAGCTTAGAAATTATTGAAAAAATAGGAGCAAATGACGATTCAGTTTTATAAATACCAAGGTACAGGAAACGATTTTATATTGCTTGACAATCGAAAAAATCAATACAACGAACTCAACACTGCTCAAATCAAAAATCTATGTGACCGACATTTTGGAATTGGTGCAGACGGGCTTATGCTTATCAATCAAGCAAGCACTTCCGATATTGATTTTGAAATGAAATATTATAATAGTGACGGACGTGAAAGTACGATGTGTGGGAATGGAGGACGCTGTATTACTCTTTTTGCAAAAGACCTTCATCTAATAAACGAAACTGCTCATTTTCGTGCGATTGACGGAATACACGAAGCTAATATCGAACAAGATTCTTTCATCAGATTAAAAATGTGTGACGTTTCGCAATTGAAAATTTTTGAAACCTTTTTTCAACTCAATACCGGTTCACCTCACTATGTCCATTTTAATGAAGACACGATGAATGTTGACATGAAAAAAGAAGGAGCTCTCATTCGATATAGTCCTCTATTTAAAGAAGACGGCATTAATGTCAATTTTGTAAAAGAAATTTCGGAAAATGAAATATTTGTTCGCACCTATGAGCGAGGTGTAGAAGATGAAACTCTTTCATGTGGCACAGGTGTAACCGCATCGGCAATCGCTCATAAACAAAGTCAAAATGGACATCATCATGTTTTCGTCAAAACATTAGGAGGCAACTTATCTGTTACATTTGATGCTCTCGAAAATCAATTTCAAAATGTGTGGCTTTCAGGTGAAGCAAAATTTGTATTTACTGGAACTATTGAAAGTTAAAATTAAAAAAACAATTTGTCGAGGTGCTTATTTTATTGCTAAAGACCATAGTACATACGTGTCAATCAAATTGAAGATTTGCAAAGCAGTCTTAATTAATTTTAACAAAGTATTTTTCCTTTTTTTGATATTTAAAAATAATCAAATATTAATTTTGAAGTAGCAAAACGCTAAATTAAAAATTAAAAAAATGAAAACTTTAAAAACATTCTTATTGACACTAATCGTTATGGTTGCAATTAATGTCAATGCACAAGAATTAAAAACAACTAAAAACACAGCAACCAACAGTCATGTAACAACATCTTCAGCTGCAAAAGCAAATGTGAATGCAGCCAATTCTTCTTCATCAGTTAGCAACACCGCAGCAACTAGCAAATCAGCTACAACGACGTCGGCTACTAGCACTGCCACCTCAAGTGCTCAAGCGAATGATGCTCATTTAAAAAAAGATGGAACTCCTGACAAACGCTACAAAGAAAATCAACGATTAAAAAAAGACGGAACTCCTGACAAACGCTATAAAGAAAATAAAGAAACTACTAAATAATATTTTTGATTTTCGATTAAAAACGATTGACAAAGTCAATCGTTTTTTTTTGCCTATCCTTTTCTCATCATACAATGAAAAAATAGCAGCAGATTGAAGCATAAGGGAATGTTTCGCAAACCACTATAGATTTTAAACAAACCCTATTTATTTTGAAGTCGATTTTTTTAATAAACAAAAAAGTGAAAGCATAATTTTGAGATTATCTTTGCTTAAATAATTTATTGCATTTTGAAAATCACATTTCTTGGAACAGGCACCTCTCAAGGCGTTCCGGTCATCGCCTGTCATTGTGCTATTTGTAAATCTCCAAACCCTAAAGACAAAAGACTTCGCACTTCTATCCTCATTCAAACAGATAAAACAACTATCGCTATTGATAGTGGTCCCGATTTTAGACAACAAATGTTAAGAAGCCAAGTTGAAAAACTAGATGCTATCATTTACACACATGGGCACAAAGACCACGTTGCCGGGCTTGATGATGTGCGGGCATACAATCATCTACAAAATAATGCGATGAACATTTACGCTGACCTGCAAACTCAGAATAACATCAAAAAAGAATTTTCATATATTTTTGAAAACCAACATTACCCCGGTGTTCCAAAAGTGAATATCCACACCATCAAACCCAACATGAAATTTCAAATTAATGAAATTGAATTTGAAACAATAGATGTGCTACATTATAAACTTCCAGTTTTAGGATTTCGTTTTAACGATTTTACCTATATCACCGATGCTAATTACATTTCAGAGAAAGAGCTACAAAAAATCAGCCACTCAAAATACCTTGTTTTAAATGCACTACGCCATGAGCCTCATATCTCCCATTTTTCACTTTCCGAAGCCATTGAAATTGCAAATAAGGTTCAAGCAAAACAAACTTACTTCACACATATCAGTCATCAACTTGGCTTACACGATGAAGTTGAAAAAAAATTTACCGAAAAATATGAAATTAGCTTACGATTTACTTTCATTAGAGATTTAATTATTTTATATTTACACAACATTTCTATATTATGGCAAGCAAAAACAAACCTATTATTGATATCTCTTTTGCATACAATCCGTTAGAGGAAACGCTAGAGTATGAATACAAAAAGAAGGCTGTTTTTATTGGCATACCAAACGATTTTTCATATAACGAAAATAGAATTGCCCTAACACCGCAAGCAGTAGCAACACTCGTACAAAATGGAAATAAGGTGAGAGTGGAACATAATGCTGGAAAGGCCTCATTCTATTCTGACAAAGATTATTCAGAAGCAGGTGCAGAAATTGCACATGATAAAGCAAACATTTTTCAAGCAGACATTATTCTCAAAACAGCACCTATCGTGAAAGATGAGTTCCCTCTTTTAAAAGAAAATCAAATCATTTTTTCAACGATTCACACTCCGATACTTACCAAAGAATATCTTCAAAATTGCATAGACAAAAAAATCATTGCTATCGCTCTAGGTAGCATCAAAGATGATGTAGGACATTTCCCTGTCGTTCGCTCTATGAGCCAAATAGCCGGAATTAATTCTATTCAAATTGCTTCTCATTATTTAAGTAATAATCAAAATGGGAAAGGCGTTTTATTAGGAGGAATTGATGGCGTGCCCCCTGCCAATGTAGTCATTATCGGTGCTGGAATGGTTGGCGAATATGCCACCCGTGCAGCTTTGGGATGCGGTGCACAAGTGAAAGTTTTTGACAACTCCATTTACCGATTGATGCGATTACAGAGGACTGTCGGACAGACCGTTTTTACATCTGTCATTGACCCTATTTTGCTTAGCAAAGTTTTAAAAGAAGCTGATGTTGCCATCGGTGCATTAAAACCGAAAAAAGGTGTTGTACCAATGGTTGTAACCGAATCGATGGTTGCTCAAATGAAAAAAGGAGCCGTTATTATTGATGTCAGTATTGATAATGGAGGTTGCTTTGAAACTTCCGAAATCACTACACACAAAAAACCTATTTTTATCAAGCATGATGTGATTCATTATTGCGTTCCTAATATTGCCTCTGGTGTTTCTCGCACCTCCTCCAAAGCCATTAGCAATATCATTATGCCCCTCATTTTATCTATATCTGAAACATCGGGTAATGATAAAAATATTTTGTATAACCGACCTGGATTAGTCGCCGCCACTTATGTCTATAAAGGGAAAATGACAAGTAAAGCCCTTTCACAAAAATTTGGGTTTAAATACACCGATTTAAACCTTATCTTGTCATCAAATTTATAACAATACATGCCTAATCATCGATACAATAAAACCATTGCAGGATATCACATGTTGATGCTTTTATCTGCTCTTGATTTTAAATTTCATATTGAAGAGGAAAAAATTATTCGCGAATATCTTTTTCAAGAGTTTCCATTTCGAGTGAATTTAGATAGCGAAATGGAAGTAATTAGCAGCTTGCAAAAAGATGAATGGGAACCTCATTTCATCAAATGTATGGACGATTTTTATGATGAAGCCACTCCGGAAGAACGAAATAATTTTTTAAAATTTGCCATTTATTTAGTGAAAGCAGACAATCATATTTCTGATATTGAAAATGAATATATCAAAATGATTTTTGATGCATGGGGCTTTAGTTTAGAGTAGCAAGCTTTTTTCTATTTCTGTCAAAGATATCAACTTATTATTTTTCAATTTATATGGTAACCCCACTTTCAGTGCGACATTGCGAGCCTGATGACCTACTGGAAAATTAAAATAAACCGGATAGGAATAGTCCTTCACTTTTTCCCAAACAATCTCTTCCTCACTCATTCCAAAAGGGGTTTCATTATCCAATATTTGCGTAAAACCACCTACTAGTAAGGCTTTCAACCGATTTAACTTTTCTGCCCGTTTGAGCTGCCACAACATTCTATCAATATTATACTTATACTCTCCAATGTCTTCAATAAACAAAATTTTACCGTCTGTTTCAATATCACTTTTCGTTCCGATATTATCAGCAATCAAAGATAAATTGCCTCCAATCAAAATCCCTTCTGCATCGCCCTCCCTTGTCAGTGGATGTGCTGGAATAGCGTAAGTTGTTTTATCTCCTTTTAAAACATTGAAAATACTTTGCGTTGATTCTTCATCAAAATCACTCTTTTGATAGCCTCCACTCATGTGCCCATGAATACTGCACACATTCAATTGCGTGTGCAAATGAGTAATGAAGCAAGTAATATCACTATACCCCAAAATCCATTTTGGGTGTTTTAAAAAAGAAGAAAAATCAATTTGGTCAATGATCCTAACTGTCCCATATCCACCACGACCAAATAAAATCGCTTTTATATTTTGATCGTCTAACATCGCTTGCAAATCGCTTAAACGCTCATCATCCTTGGCTGAAAATTTATAATAAGATGTGCCTACTGTCTTTCCTATTTTCACTTTGAAACCCCATGTTGTGAGTTGTTCAACCATTGGTTTGATAGTGTCCAGCGATAGAGAACCGGCAGGACAAGTAATCCCAATTGTATCCCCTTGTTTTAAATATGGTGGAATAATCATGAACTTAATTATTTTTGCACAAATATACTTAAAACAAAAAGCTAAAATTGAATGGATAACGAAAAACAAACTTCTCCTTGGAGTATTAAACTAGGATTATTCACAGGTCCTATTATGATTCTTCTTGCCTTGATAGTCATTCTATTTACAGAAAAATCAAAAGGCATGGCTTATCTCATTTTAGCACTGGGCGTATTTCGTACCATTGCCAGTACGTTTTTATATATTAAAACAAGAAATAAATCCTAAGCTATTTTATGGAATACAAAAGACATTTAATCACATCGGCTTTGCCTTATGCAAACGGCCCTGTACATATCGGACATTTGGCTGGAAGCTTTTTGCCCGCCGATATTTATGTAAGATTATTAAGAGCAAAAAAAGAAGATGCCCTCTACATTTGCGGAACTGATGAGCATGGTGTGCCAATTAGTATCCGTGCGATGAAAGAAGGCGTCACCCCTCAAGAAGTAGTTGATAAATATTATCAAACTATCAGTGAAAGCCTTAACCAGATGGGTATTTCATTTGATATTTTTTCAAGAACTTCCAAAGCAATTCATCATGAAACTTCGCAAGCCTTTTTTTTAGAGCTTTATAAAAAAGGTATATTTGAAGAGAAAGAAACCGAACAATTTTATGATGAAGAAAAACAAACTTTTTTAGCTGACAGATATATTACCGGCACCTGTCCAAACTGCTCCCATCCGAGTGCCTATGGCGATCAGTGTGAAAAATGTGGAACCTCTTTAAGTCCCGAAGAACTCATCAATCCTAAAAGTACTTTAAGCAATTCGATACCCATTCGAAAGAAAACAAAACACTGGTATTTGCCTTTGCAAAACTATGAAACTTGGCTACGTCAATGGATTCTCGAAGAGCATAGCGACTGGAAAAACAATGTGTACGGTCAGTGCAAAAGCTGGCTAGACAACGGCTTGCACCCAAGAGCAATGACGCGTGACAGCAATTGGGGTGTGCCTGTTCCTTTGCCTAATGCCGAAGGAAAAGTGCTTTATGTTTGGTTTGATGCTCCCATTGGATATATTTCTGCCACTAAAGAATTAACCGCCAATTGGAGTGATTATTGGTGCAAAGAAGACACTAAACTCGTGCATTTTTTAGGCAAAGACAATATCGTTTTTCATTGCATTATTTTCCCTGCCATGCTAAAAGCTCATGGTGGATTTGTATTACCCAATAATGTGCCGGCTAATGAATTTTTAAATATAGAAGGCGAAAAAGTCAGTACCAGTCGCAATTGGGCGGTATGGCTTCATGATTATATTCAAGATTTTCCTGACATGCAAGATGCCATGCGATATACCCTTTGTACCAACATGCCGGAATCAAAAGATAATGATTTTACTTGGAAAGATTTTCAAGATAGGAACAATAATGAACTCGTTGCCATCCTTGGAAACTTTGTCAACCGAACATTTGTCTTGATGCATAAACTCTGCAATGGGAAAGTGCCTCCTTACCATATCCATATTAAAGATGAAACCGATGATTTGCTTTTTGATAAAATTGTCAAAACAAAATCAACAATTGATACAAGCATTACCAACTTTCGATTTCGAGAAGGGATATTTTCAGTAATTGAATTGGCAAGAGAAGGCAATCGTTATCTCCAAGAAAAAGAGCCATGGAAAAAAGCTGACAATCAAGCTGCCATTGATAATTGCATTCATCTTTGTTTACAATTATGTGCCAACTTAGCCATTTATATGAATCCTTTTTTACCATTTACTGCTAAAAAACTTTGCAAAATGATGAAAGTGGTTGATAGAATTTTAGATTGGGAAAATGGGGCTAATTTGAAATTATTAAAAACTGGCTATTCGCTCAATGCACCGGAATTGCTTTTCAAAAAAATAGAAGATGAAACTATTCTTGCTCAAATTGAAAAACTAAAAAATGGTGTCATCACTTCCAATACTCCTCAAGAAAAAACAAGTGGTGAACCTTCTAATAATATAACTCCCATTAAGCCGATTATTACTTTTGAAGACTTCGATAAAATTGATTTGCGAGTTGCAACCATTACGCATGCAGAAAAAGTAGAGAAAGCCGACAAGCTCCTCAAACTCACGCTAGACCTTGGTTTTGAAACAAGAACTGTTTTGAGTGGCATTGCTCTTCATTACCAACCTGAGCAAATCATTGGTAAGCAAGTGACTCTCGTTGCCAACTTAGCTCCACGCAAAATGAGAGGAATTGAAAGCAATGGAATGATTTTGATGACAAATGACCATGATGGAAAATTATTGTTTGTCAACACAACACTTCTTGCTCAAAATGGCGAATTGGTGAAATAATTTAATCCATCAATTTCACTTCTTTCAACTCCAATAGATTGAGATTATTGGTGTTCCAATTTTTGACTCTTTTTTGAATAAAATGCAATACTTCATCGTAAAACAGAGGCACGCAAGGAGCTTCCTCAATGATGATGCGATCCATCATCATATACATCTCCAGTTTCTTTTCTTCATTAGTCTCAACTAGGCTTTGCTCATACAGCCTATCATATTCATCATTATGAAATCGGGTATAATTAGGAGGGGCTCCATTTTTCCCATAAAACATAGTCAGATAGCTTTCTGCATCAGGATAATCTGCTATCCAAGTGCCCCAAAAGAAAGGAGCTTGTTCATTACTCATTTGCTCTCTCAATAATGAAGGTTGCAAGATTTCTACTATAATTTCTAATCCAAGGTTACTCAATTGCGACGCAATAAAATTGCAACGATCCGAATAATTATCATTCGACAATAAAGTGATAGCAGGTAATGAGCCTCCATTTTTCTGTTTTAAATCTTGGATTATTTTTTTGGCTATTTCTGGTTGATAAGTATATCCTTTCACAAGACTCGAATCATAGCCTGCAAGCCCAGCAGGTATCATACCGGCTTCGGCTGGTATGCCAATATTATTACGCAAATAGGTGACTAATTTTCTTCTGTCAAAACCATTATTAATTGCTTTACGTAGTTGTTTATTCAATAAAATTTTCTGTGGATTTTTTTCTTCATTTAAAAGGAAACCGAGATATTCTACATTGAGATAAGGACTTTTTTTTAAGTTCTACTTTTTCTTGATATTCTGCTTTCAAACTCCCGTCTTTATTCATCACTTGATCTTTAAAGCTAGCATCGATTCCATTCATAAAATCAAGTTTTCCTTGCATAAACATTAGAAATTCTGTGGACTTACTATCTACTTGAGTCACCTTAATTCCATCAATATAAGGGAGTGTATTTCCGAGTGAATCTTTTTCCCAATAATTGGTATTTTTTCTGTAAGTAACCGCCACGCTCTCTTCCCAGTCTTGCAAAACAAATGGACCGGTACCACATGGATGAGCTCGAAAATCTTTTCCCCATTTTTCGACAACTTCATGCGGCACAATGGAACAATATTGCATACTCAAAATGCCTAACATTGGATTGAAAGGACGCTTGAGCTTTAATTGAAATGTGGTATCATCAAGAGCTAAAAATGGCTGATGATCATCTACTCGATCATTAAATATCCAAGCACCTGGAGATGCCGTCTTTTCATCAATGATTCTATAAAAACTATATTCCACATCTTTTGCCGTCATCCTTCTCCCTTGACCATTTGGGAAGGCTTCATTTGGATGAAAAAAAACAGCATTTTGAAGATGAAATGTATAGGTCAAGCGGTCGGGTGAAATCGTCCATGATTTTGCTAGTGATGGTGTTGGATTTTTTTTTTGTCGAATTCAATCAGTCGATTATAAATGAAATGAACATGCCACATAATATTTAGATTTTTAGCAAAAGCCGGGTCTAAAGATTCCACATTTTGAACTTGATTCAATCGAAAATTTTTCGATCACTAATTTCATTTTTGCAAGAATGCAATAAGAGAACGAAGGCAAGCATCACGTTTCCAACTATTTTTGTTGATTTTATCATTCTCATTTCAAAGGACGAATTTATAAATTCTTTTGATTGATTTCGCTTCTTTTTTTTTCCCCTTGAATGGCGTATATTTGCATATATTTTAAATAAAACACATCATGAAACAATTACTACTCACATTTGGAATTATATCCATCTCTATGTTTTTTACTTCCTGTTTAAAAAATAAATCCTATACCTGTGAATGTACTTATGTTCCCGGCTTTACTCTTCCTGCTGGAACCCCTGAAAAAATTGAAAAATTCACTGTTCAAGGTCGCCTTAGAGAGCAAGCTGCTGACAATTGTTCAATAGATAATGAAGGAAAATACACTGTTCAAGGCTATGATGGAAATTGTAGATTATTAGATTAAGCCTCCATTAAACCATGTTTAAAAGCCCTCTCAATGAGGGTTTTTTAATTTTTATCTTTAAAACAAAATCTCATTTTACTCAATTAAAAAATTACTTTTACAAACGAAATAAAATTTATTCATTTGTTGTTTATTATTTTGAATTGAACACATGCACAAAAAAAGTATTTTTTTAAAATATTCCTTTTAATTCAAGTTTGGCTATTTGCCGCATGTGCTAATATTGTCGCACCGACTGGTGGACCAAAAGATGTAACCCCCCCCTGTCATCAAGAAAAGAAGTGTGCAAGATTCTACATTAAAATTCAAAGGAGGACAATTTATTTTCGAGTTTGATGAGTTTATTCAATTGAAAGACGTTGACAAAGAAGTTATCATTACTCCTTTACTGAAATCAAAACCGAAAATAAGTGCCAACAAAAAAAGCTTAACAATTGCTATTCCTGATTCTTTGCTTTTGCCCAAAACGACTTACAATATTAGTTTAGGAAGTGCCGTTCAAGATTTAAGAGAAAGTAATGTTTTCAAGGGATTTCATTTTACTTTTTCTACCGGTTCTTATTTTGATTCATTATTTTTAAAAGGGGTCGTCTTTGATGCCGAAACAGGACAGCCCGATACTTCTTCTTTGGTGATGCTTTATTTGTCTCAAGCCGGCGATAGTGCAATCTTTCAAACAAAACCTTTATATGTGCAAAAAAAAAATCAAGGTCATTTTGAATTTAAAAAATTTACCGAATAAAGATTTTTTTAATTTATGCTTTGCAGGATAAAAATAATAATTTGAGATACGATTCATCTCAAGCAGAAAAAATTGCATTTTATCAAAATAGTGTTCAGCCTTCAGACTCTCAACTTTTCATAGAACTTTATACTTTTTTAGAAAAAAATAAAAAAGACACGGCAGCTTTCACTCCTTTCAAAAGACCCTCGAGTAGCAGCAAAGGAAATATTCCTTTTTCTTATACAGTCAATATCGACACAACGCAAGTAATCAAACGGACATTTGATATCAACGATTCCATTTGGATTGTATTCACAGATAGTGTTGCTCAATTTGATGATACCAAAATCAGACTTTTTCAAGATGAAAATTATGATGCCACTTCAATTATCAAATTAGATACCGGACTACAAAAAGCATTTATAAAAGTAGAATGGCAGCAAGACGCATTGTATTCATTACAACTTCAAAAAAACTTTGCTCAAAACAAATCAAATGTTCAAGCAAAAGCAGACACCTTCCGCTTTAAAACAAAAAAAGAATCTGATTATGGTTATTTGCAACTAAGTGTCAACATAAATAAAAAACACTTGTATATGCTCTATAAAGACAATAAGTTGATACGCTCTCAAATAGCCATCGATACGCTCATTACGTTCTCCCTATTGACTCCCGGCGATTATCAATTGAGTGTGTTACAAGATGAAAATGAAAATGGGAAATGGGATTCGGGAAATCTGCTTCTTGCAAAGCAGCCTGAAGTGGTAAGACGTTTTCAAGAACAAATCAAAATAAAAGCCAATTGGGGAAACAAACTCAATCTTCAAAATTTTAATGAAAAGAAAAAATCGACCGTAACCAATTTAAAATAAAAACAAATACGGCAATCTGGGATTTAATACTGACTAAAAAATGCTTTCTCTTTTGCAATTTTTTCCTTCTCAACACGAGCACTGATTAAAATACTTAATTCATACAAAATCCATAAAGGAATTGTCACAATGATTTGGCTGACCGCATCTGGAGGCGTGATAACAGCAGCTATAATCAAAATAATGACTACCGCATATTTTCGATAGGTCTTCATAAAATGAGGAGTGAGCAAACCAATTTTGGATAAAAAATAAACGGCCACTGGCAACTCAAACACAATCCCTGTTCCTAGCACCAAACTCATAAACGAATCTAAATAATCATCTATTTTAATGATGTTTTCAAATTGATTACTCAATTTATACGCTGCAAAAAAATTAACCGTGTAAGGAGTAATAATATAATATCCAAAAGCAACCCCAGTTAAGAAAAGACAAGTCACCCAAAAGATAAGCCCACGAGAATTTTTCAATTCCTTCAAAGTCAAAGCAGGCTTGATAAATCGCCATAATTCCCACACCAAATATGGAAATGAAATAATGAAGCCAAATAAAAAAGCCGATGAAAAACTCATCATAAACTGACCGGATAATTGCGTATTTTGAAAATTGATTTTGACATCTTCAAGGCATAAACTAGAAATATGTAAATACTCCCCCATTTTACACAAAAGTTTATATGAAAAAAAATCTTTTCGAGTTGGGGCTAAAATAATATAATCAAATATTTCACCAATATAAATGAAAGCAACAACTGAACAAATAAAAAACACAACCGCCATCCTCACAAGATGCCAACGAAGTGCTTCTAAGTGATCTACAAAACCCATTTCTGTATTGGTGGACGATTGGGGTTGTTTTGAATTAGACATTGAAAACGCAAAAAATAATTGGTGAGCTAAATCTAATTACTTTTTTTGAACATCTGCTAAAAAGCCTATTGAAAAAGGAGCATTATCGGCATTGGCTATTATTAATGCGTTTTTATCAACCATTCCTACTTTTCCTGCACTGTTAAACTCTAATGTCACTTCACCTATTTTTCCCGGCAAGATTGGTTCTTTTGGATAAAAAGGAGCAGTACAACCACAAGAAACTTGGATATTAGAAATCACCAAAGGATTTTCTCCTATATTTTTAACCATGTATGTATGCCTTACCACATCTCCATCATTGATTTTGCCAAAGTTAAATTTCGTCTCTTGAACTTCAATCATCGTCTTTGGCATATTTTTCACCTCTTCATCCTTCTTAATTTGTTCTTCAGGGCTAATATGAATATCAGGGTTTGGGCCTATATTATACTTATTGTATAATGCATGCGTACTCACTCCACTCAACTCAACCAAAGCAATAGCCAAAGCAGAT
>LNFQ01000063.1 GCA_001567165.1 Bacteroidetes bacterium OLB11 | reverse complement strand
ACAAAAATGTCAAGTGATTCCTTATGGAATTGAAGAAAAGTATTTGCCTTCCGAACAAGAAATTACAGCGGCAAAAGCTGAGGTAAGAAACTTGTATAAATTGAACGAAAATGAATTAATCATTCTGTTTAATGGAACGCTCAGTTATAAACCCAATTTAGATGCCCTTGATTTTATTTTAGAAAAGATTAATCCACTTTTATATCAAAGCGGGAAACCTTATAAAATTTTAATTTGCGGAAAAAATCTACCCGCACATTATCATCAATTGAAAGACTATGTTTCGAAAAACATTTGTTACTGTGGTTTTGTAGATGATATTAATTTATATTTTAAAGCATCTGATATTTTTTTGAACCCATTACAAGACGGTGGAGGAATCAAAACAAAATTAGTTGAAGCATTAGGGTTTGGGAAATACACCGTATCATCTCAAAATGGAGCAATCGGTGTAGATGCAGACTTAACAAATGGAAGATTAAAAGTCGTATCGGACAAAGATTGGGGGGGATATGCTCAAGCGATTTTAGATTATTTACCTTCGATTGAAAAAAGGGATAACCAATCGTTTTATGATACATTTTCGTGGGAATCTATTGCAGAGAAGGCACTTGAAACGCTTGGTGGAGAATAATTTTCTTCATTTTAAGAGAAATAATTAAAATGAAGTTTTAAGAGTAAATGTATATAGTTATAAATTGACGGTTGCCTCATTGAAGCAATATGCTAAAACAAAACAGAATGACAAATGTCAAAACAACCCAATGTTTTTGGTGGCATATTTGGATTTGTGCTGACACATAAAGTCAAACAAAAAAACGGAAATGAATCTCAAATTAACATATCGCTACTAACTGACAGAATTTAATCTTAAATGAGGAACCTATTTTTTAGCTAACTATAATATCTAATAGTATCACATTTACAAATATTTTTTATACAAGAATTTTTTACTTCACAATTTTTAATTCATCAATAATCCATTTAGCTCCGCCAAATTTTTCAATAATAAAAAGAGTATAGCGAATGTCTAACGAAATGTTTCTGCAAAGTGTTGGATCAAATAAAATATCGCTCATAGTGCCTTCCCAAATTCGATCAAAATTAGTGCCGATTAATTCGCCATTTGCATTGATCACCGGACTTCCTGAGTTGCCTCCTGTTGTATGATTGGATGCAAGAAATGCAATAGGAACCGTTTTGTTTCCTCGCTCGTCAATGATTGAGTAGTTTCCGTAATCTTTTTGTTGATATAAGTTCATCAGTTTTGCAGGCATGTTGAACTCCTCTGTCTGAGGATTTGCTTTTCGCACAGCACCATCAAGAGTTGTATAGTAAGTGTATTTGATACCATCTGAAGCAGCGACCCCTTCCACTTTTCCATAGGTTACTCTTAATGTTGAATTGGCATCGGGATAAAATTTTTTATTAACATGAAATTCTTTTAAACCATTGATATAAGTAGCATACAGCGTATTAAGTCGAATTGTATTTTGTTTGAGTATTACAAGATTTGCCTTTTGTACGCTATCAAAAAAATGAAATGTTTGGTAAGCATTATCTTGTAGAATGAGGGTTTTAAAATCGCTTTTATTTTGCACTTGAATTAATTTTTCCAATTTTTCAGTTGAGCTGACAAATGAAGTTTTATAAATACTTTGAAGGTTTACATCTGAAATATAATGACTATCATTTTTGTCTAAAATGGATTGATTAAAAATGTCTTGATTAAAATATTCAAAAAGTCGTTTCGCGATTTTATAATCGGTTTCTAAATGCACTGATTTCTGAAAAAATTGAAGTTCATTTAGATATTTTTTCAAACTGTCTTGATGCTTTACCGTATCAACGGCCGTCAACATTCGAGAAAGGATAGAACCTTTTCTCAATAACTCACTAGCCCAAATAGATTCATTGATATATTCATTGAGCAGTATTTGATTTTGTTGTTGTTTATAAATAGTTGAAATGTCAGAAAGGAGATGTTGGTATTTTTCTTTTCGTTGATTATCCGAGAGCACCCATTGCTGAAATTGTTTTTCTTCTATTTTCTTTTTCTCAATCGCATTGTTCACTTCTAGTCCAAACAATTCACCTTTCCATTTTTTATAATAGTTAGCAATGCCGGCTTGTTTTGACGCATATTGAATAAAGATTGCTTCACTAGACTTCATGCTTTCTTCCATAATATTCAATCGAGCTTCTCTCAGCTTAATACGTGCAGGATCTAAAATACTCATCGTTTCTGCAACGCCATCGCTTGTTAGATATTCATTCGTTCTTCCAGGAAATCCATATACCATCGTGAAGTCGTTTTCTTTTAGACCTTTAATATTTATTTTAAAAGATTTTTTAGGGATATAAGGGATATTTTCTTTTGAGTAATTAGCAGGTTTATTGCTTTGATTTGCATAAATTCTGAATAACCCAAAATCGCCCGTATGCCTTGGCCATGCCCAGTTGTCGGTGTCGCCACCAAACTTGCCAATACCATTCGGAGGGAATCCAACTAATCGAACATCATTAAATTTTTCCAGCAAAAAAAGATAATATTCGTTTTCATAAAAAAACGATTTTATTTGCGAAGTATAACCTGTATTTTTTTGATATTCTTTTTCTATCGCTTCAATATTTTTTGCAATGGCTTTTGCCCTTTCATCTAAGTTGTTTATTTTGCTTGTCCCTTCTAAGACATCAGCCGTAACGTCGATAATATTTACGATGAAAGTAACAGACAGTCCAGGACACGGCAACTCCTCTTGTTGATTTTTTGCCCAAAAACCATTTGTAAGATAATTATTTTCGAGGCTACTCAATCCTTGCACGGTGCCATATCCACAATGATGATTGGTCAATACTAACCCTTTATCCGAAATGACTTCTCCAGTGCATCCCCCACCAAACAACACGACTGCATCTTTCAGGCTGCCTTGGTTGATATCATAGATATCTCTAGCAGATATTTTCATGCCCATGGCTTTCATTTCCTTTTCATTTAATTTTTCGAGTAAAAAGGGAAGCCACATTCCTTCTTTGGCAGAAATAGAGAATGTGTATAAAAAAAATAAAACAAATAATAGTTTTGATTTCATAGTCTTCTTATTTTCGTAAAAAAATCAAAAATAACACAAATAGTTTAGAATGTTTATAGAGCCTAATTATAGAACAGCTAAAAAGGGATGGATAGAAGTAATTTGTGGCTCGATGTTTAGTGGTAAAACAGAGGAACTTATCAGAAGACTCAAACGTGCTCAGATTGCCAATTTAAAGGTTGAAATTTTCAAACCAGCTATTGATGTTCGCTATGATGAAAATGATGTTGTGTCGCATAATGAAACCCGTATCAAAAGTACGCCGATTGAAAATTCGCAACAAATCCTTTTATTAGCTCAGGATGTGGATGTGGTGGGTATTGATGAAGCCCAATTTTTTGATGATGAAATCCTATTGGTGGCTGATAAGCTTGCACGAATGGGCATTCGTGTGATTGTTGCTGGTTTGGACATGGATTACTTAGGTCGTCCGTTTGGTCCTATTCCACAAGTGTTGGCGGTTGCAGATTATGTGACGAAGCTACATGCTATCTGTGTTGTTTGCGGAGATATAGCTAATTATAGTTATCGCAAAACAGTTTCAGACTCTACGGTGCTGCTTGGCGAAACCGATATTTATGAGCCTCGCTGTCGCAGTTGCTACCATAAATAACCTTTTATCATTCGTATGATTTTTTTTATCTGACTTAAAATTTTTAACTTGCACTTTCATATTTCATAAAATTAAAAACAATGGCTTTAGATAAAAATCAAATTGCACAACGCATAGCTCAAGAATTGCAAGATGGCTATTACGTTAATTTAGGGATTGGGATTCCTACATTAGTTGCAAATTATATTCCTAATGGAATCAATGTTGTGTTGCAAAGTGAAAATGGATTGTTGGGCATGGGCCCGTTTCCAATAGAAGGTGAAGAAGACGCTGACTTAATCAATGCCGGAAAGCAAACTATCACTACACTTCCGGGTTCTGCTTTTTTTGATAGTGCTACAAGTTTTGGAATGATACGTGCTGGAAAGGTTGATTTGACTGTATTAGGAGCTATGGAAGTTGCTGAAAATGGAGATATTGCTAACTGGAAAATCCCTGGAAAAATGGTAAAGGGAATGGGAGGAGCTATGGATTTAGTTGCAAGTGCAAAAAATATTATTGTAGCAATGCAGCATACTGATAAGGCTGGCAATTCAAAATTATTATCTCAATGTTCATTACCAATTACTGGTCTAAAATGTGTCAAAAAAATTGTGTCAAACTTGGGAGTATTCAATGTGACTGACGATGGATTTGAATGTATTGAATATGCACCCGGCGTTAGCATTGATGAAATAAAACAAAAGACAATAGGGCGTTTGCGAATATCTCCTCATGTGAAAGAAGTGTCAATTTAATTTCGATAGTTCAACTTTCTGATTTTTCTTGTCAATATAAAATTTGGTTTAAATGCTTATTGTAGAATAAGGGTTTAAAAAAAATCGGCTGCATTCAATGCAGCCGATTAGTAGGAAGTAGATTTGAATCAACTAATTCTTTTTAGCTCTTATTTGATAGATTTCATTTTTCCTTGATTTTTGCAGTGTTTTTAATTCAGATTCATTCATTGTCGGAGCTGCATTAATATTGCTTGTGTAGCTATTATTTGTAGATTTCACTTTTTGTAGCTCAGCTGATTTATTAACCAAATCTTCTTTTGAAGAAATATACTCATCATTTTCTTTGACTAATTGTTTTGCTTTTTGATAGTTTCCTCTATCCACTTCTCTCATGGCTTCTTCTAATTTTTCATTTGAAATATTGAGTGTAACTTGAGTAGAAACCCATTCGTTATAATTTTTATGAAATAGCCTTTCATCGTCTGTATAATTCATGATTGATCTTAATGAGATATATTCTTGTTTTTCTTTTTCTACATCAATATAAGTCAATGAGCTTTGAATAGATAACGGTTTATATTGCACACCTTGAAGGGTGTATTTGACTAATACTCCTTTTGTTTCTTCTGAAAAAATATCCCTCAAATTGATTCTTAGTTTTCCTCCGACTATGTCATAATTTGCACCATATACTCTTTCAATTTTTAAGTTTTCTGGTAGCTGAATTGATAGTTCTACATTTTGTGCAACAACTTCTTTTAACCCATTTAATTCTTTGCTAAATATAGATGCAATATCTTCTGAATGATTGATGAAATAATAGTTGCCCATTCCTGTTTCAGCAATTGAAGTCATCAAATCTTCATTGTAGTCGATTCCTAATCCGAAAGTAGAAATGGTGATACCATCATTGTTATTGTGGTTTCGAATGATGTGGTTGATTTCTCTCGGATTAGTGATGCCAGCATTTGCCATACCATCACTGAGTAATAAGACTCGATTGATATAACGGTCGTTATAATTTCTTTTCACTTGTCGATAACCGGCTTCTGCTCCACCCATGAGATTGGTAGAAGCTCTTTCTTTAATGGCATCAATTTTTTGCTTGATTGCCCTTTTGTTGAAAGGGTGTGTGGCTTCTTGCAATACATCAATCTCATCATCATAAATAACAATTGAAACATAATCATTTTCATTGAGTTGATCTATGATATATTTAGCGGCATTTTTAGCATTGTATATTTTATCTCCTCTCATTGAGCCACTTCTGTCAATGACGAGCGAAATATTCAAAGGGCTTTCAGTTGCATGGTCATTTCGATATTTTCCTGCACGCACTTCTGCATAAAAGTAACCTTCTCGCATTTTGTTTGTGTAGTAATTATTTTCAAATGAAGTAGAAAATGTGATGTTTCTTTTTTGCAAACTTCCTCTTTGTTGTATTTCATCAATAGGTGGAGGTATTTCCTGAAGTTGTTCTTTTGGATTGATAAACGAATAGGTAATGGTGGCTATTGTTAAAAGTAAAAGGAGTAGAATCCAGTGTTTTAAATTTGTAATTTTCATGACTAAAATTTTTTTGTTCTCTTATAAGAGTTATTCATTTTTGTTTTTCCATAAATGATTGAAAACTTTTTTTTTATTTCTAAATTCTTACAAGGAAAAATTGATTGAAAATGATTTGATTCTATCCTATTTTTACAACTGTGAAATCGATAAAAAAAGTAGTGATTATTGGAGGGGAGAGTACCGGCAAATCCACATTGAGTGAGCAATTGGCGGCTTATTATCAAACGGTATGGGTGCCAGAATATGCTCGTACTTATTTAGATAATTTAGGCCGAGAATATGAGAAAGAAGATTTATTGGAAATTGCTAAAGGTCAATTGAAGTCTGAATTTGAATTAGAGTCATTGGCAAATCAATTTCTATTTTGTGATACAGATTTGTTGGTCATTAAAGTTTGGAGTGAGCACCGATATCATTTTTGTGATGTTTTCATTTTAGAGCAAATTAAGAATCAAAAATATGATGCATATATCATCACTTCGCCAGATATGCCTTGGGTTTATGATAAGCTACGAGAGCATCCTAGTGAAGAGATGCGGATTTATTTTTTTGAAAAATATATACAATTAGTCCGAGAGCAAAATGTTCCTTTTGTTGTAGTGAGGGCAATGAAAGAGAGCGGCTCAATACAGCTATTGGTTTTTTGAAAAAAGAAATGGGGTTATTTTAAATTGTGATATACTTTTTGTACATCGTCATCTTGTTCGATTTTATCTACCAATTCAAGCACATCTTTGCTTTGTTCTTCGTCTAATTCAACAGTGGTAGTAGGTATGCGAGTGAGTTCGGCACTGATGATTTCAATTCCTTTTTTTTCTAAAAAATCACTCATCATTCCAAATTCATTAAAGCTACTTCTGATAATAATATTTCCTTCTGTGTCTTCACCAATTTCTTCCATGCCATAGTCGATTGCTTCCAGTTCTAGTTCTTCGATATCGGTATTATTATTTTTTAACTTAAATTCTCCCATGCGGTTAAACATAAATGCAACTGAACCACTATTTCCTAACGCTCCGCCACCTTTATTGAAGATTGCTCTAACATTAGCCACTGTTCTTGTGCCATTATCTGTAGCTGTTTCAACCATTATAGCTACACCATGAGGGGCAAAGCCTTCATAAACGAGCTCTTCATAATCTACCAAGTCTTTTCCCATAGCTCTTTTGATAGCAGCTTCCACTCTGTCTTTCGGCATGTTACATGCTTTTGCATTTTGGAAACAGCGTCTTAGTGCAGGATTATTGTCCGGATCAGGTCCAGCAGCTTTCACTGCAATTGCAATTTCTTTTCCAATTCTTGTAAAGTTTTTTGCCATTTTATCCCAGCGGGCAAACATGGCTGATTTCCTAACTTCAAATATTCTTCCCATGTGTTTATTTTGAGAAAGCAAATTTAACCAATTATTTTATTCGTTCCATTTTTAAATAAATTTTGGATTTGTTTTTTATGACTAGATGTTAGTTTTTGGATTTGGATTTAATTCGTTTTCAATTTTAGCTAAGCAGTTTTCTATTGCTTTACTTATTTCTAGATAGGAGCATGCTTGGTTATGTGTGTAGATAAACATGAGTGAGAGTTGCATTCCTTGTTTGATAAGTGTTGTTTTTAATGAATTTTTTTTGAAGTCGGAAGGCTTCTCTGCTTTGTCTTTTTAGTTTATTTCTGATGGTTGCTTTTTTGAAATGTCTTTTTGGAACACTGATGCCAAATCGAATGCCATGCTCGATAGCATTTGATTCCAGTGAATATTTTATAATAAACGGAAAATAAAAATACGCCTTCCCGGTTTGGAAAAGCGTATCAATTTGTTTTTTGCTTTTCAACCTTTCATGTTGAGTGAAGGAGAAAGGCTTTGTCATAAAGCTTTTTATGAATAATTATTTCAAACGGCTTTCGTCAGATACGGTTAGTTTTTTACGACCTTTTTTGCGTCTTGCTGCAAGAACTCTGCGGCCGTTTGGAGTTGCCATACGTGCACGAAATCCATGTACTGATTTTCTTCTACGTCTGTGTGGCTGAAATGTACGTTTCATAATATTTAGTAATTTTTAATAGTTCAACACTTTCCTAAAAAGGAGTGCAAAAGTAATAATTAGTATTGAAATATCAAAATTTAATTTTTCTTATATTTAGAGCCGGCATAAGTGAATTTTGAATGGCGATCTTTTTGCAAATTATTATCAAACCATTTGTTGTTCACTGTTAAGGTAAGGATATCGCCCACTAAGCTTCCTGAGCCGCTGACATTCACATTGTATATATTGGCTGAGTCTGCTTTGAAGGTTACATCTTGACTAGGAATGGTCACAAAATTATCATTCACTGTGGCTTTGACTCTATAATATTCTGAATCTCTGATTGAATAAAATAGGATTCCAAATTTGTCATTTTCTGTGAAAACTCGCAAGGTGTCATCATTATCATCAGGTATAGTATCATCTATAAATCCTGTTCGAATACATTTATAGTTGTATGCAAATTTTTCATTTACTTTAAATTGACAGCTGTCTCCTTCAAATCCGTTTGGACAAAGGCAGTTTCCATCTCTGCAAGTTCCATTATTTTGGCATTGGATATTTCTAGCTACACAGGCATCATGGACACAACTAGAAATGGAGGCGATGGTAAAAAACAATCCGATGCATAAAAGGCTGGTAAGTACTGATATTTTTTTCATTTAAATTTCCGTTGTTTTATTTTATAAACTTGTTTCCGTTGTATGTACAAGTGTGTGTTGTGCTATCAAGTGCATAATAATCTTGTATAAATAGTGTAATGTCTAAATCCACGATATGACCATTTCCTGAATAAGTGTGATTCCCAACTGTGGTTTCATCTAATGTAATATTTACGCCATCTACAGTGCCGGTCAAAGTGATATCTTGTGTTTCTACGATGTTGTATAAAATCACTTTGTTGGGTTGAGCATCGGGAGATATCACAAGTGTTCTCAGCTTGGGATTTGTTCCATTGCAACGATAGTAACCATCATAAGTTCCAATGAATTTTTCATACGTTCTAGTGGCACAAAAAGGTCCTTCAAAACCGAGGCTACAATTGCAAGAGCCATCACGACAAACGCCATTATTTTTACATGAGATATCTTTACATAAATCTTGATTGCAGGCATTAAATACGACTGTTGTGCTAACTAATAGGAAAGCAACGACAGTAGTCAAAATAATTTTTATTTGTTTCATAAAAAATGAATATAGGAAACAAACTTAATAAATATCGTGAATTATTTTATAATATTTTTAAAATTAATTTTTCAATGGATTCCAACCTTGTGCTTTAGTTCTATTTTATGATTGCCATCTTGTGATTAAATGCGTTCCCTTTTTCAGCACTCGGTTGATATGCCCAATTATCTGCACAAATGGGCATAGTTGCCATTTT
>LNFQ01000062.1 GCA_001567165.1 Bacteroidetes bacterium OLB11 | reverse complement strand
AGTCTTCATCTATTGTAATTACGAATTCTCTTTTTTTCGAACTTCTCACTGACTTTTTTGTATTTCATTTTTAACTTTTAATTTTCCGATCATGTCAAATGATGCCATAATTATGATTATTTTTGTTTCAAAAGCAAAAGTTAATTTTTTTTTTTATTATCATAGACTTTTCAATAATGAAATCTTATACACATTATTATATATTCATATTCATATTTTTAATTACTTCATGTAAAATACCTTATCAGCCTATTTCTCATCAAGAACAATTGTTGAAGGTAAGTAATGAAAAAGAAAGCGATTCCAATAATGAAATTTCCCAATTTTTAAAACCTTATAAGGATAGTCTTTCAAAAATGATGAATCAAAATATTGGAAAGGCACTGGGAGATTTTAAAAAGGAAAAACCGGGTGGGAGCTTGGGAAATTTGATAGTAGATGCCATGTTTGACAAATTGGTTGAGCTCAATATCCCGTCAGATAATGTGATTTATAATTATGGTGGTATTCGAATTCCAGAACTTAAAAAAGGAAATATTACGATTGGAAAAATTTTTGAATTATTACCTTTTGAAAATGAGTTAGTCATTGTGGATGTAAAAGGCCAGCAATTGAAACAGTGGCTCGCTTTAATTAGTGAAAATGGAGGCTGGCCTATGTTTTATAGAAATGCCTTGTGTTTGAAAATGACAAATGATACGATTGTTGTCAATTCGTTTCAGCATGATTCCATTCAGTCTCGAATAAAAGATGAAATACATTCGGCTTTGAATATTCAAGATAGTGTGATGTATCGAATAGCAACCAATGATTATATTGCAAATGGAGGCGATCAATGCCATTTTTTAATCAATTCCAAAAAAGAATTTACAGGAATTTTAATTCGAGACTTAATGATCGATTATATCCGAAAATATCATACTATCCAACCTTCAAGTTTTTCACAAATCACGATAAATCATAAATGATGAGCACGAGAAGAAAATTTTTAAAACAGGCTACCATTGGGGCTACCATGCTTGCGACCTCTCAATTTCCAATAGATACTTTTGCAGAGCAAAGAAAAGCACAATGGATAAAGATTTTGCACACCAATGACGTGCATAGTCGTTTAGAACCTTTTCCACTTGATGGAGGTAAATATCAAGGATTGGGCGGAATTGTAGCAAGAGAAAAAATGATTTCAAAGATTAGAAATGAAAACGAACATGTGCTTTTGTTAGACGCTGGTGATATTTTTCAAGGGACACCTTATTTTAATTTTTTTAAAGGAGAACCCGAAATTAAAGCCATGAACTTGTTGGGCTACGAAGCTGCAACGCTTGGGAATCATGATTTTGATAATGGAATAGATGGTTTAGTGCGTCAAATGCAATTTGCAGATTTTGACTTTGTCAATTGTAATTATGATTTTTCAGGAACGGCCTTAGAAACTTTGGTGAAGCCTTATGTGATTATCAAAAAAGGGAAAATCAAAATTGGAATTTTAGGTGTGGGTGTTGAGCTCAGTGGCTTAGTTCCTGATCGATTATTTGGCAATATTCAATATCGCGACCCGATAACGCATGCTAATGAAACAGCTTATTTTTTAAAACATCAAAAAAAAATGCGATTTTGTAATCTGTTTATCCCATTTGGGGTTTGAATACAAAGAGCAAAAAGTGTCGGATAAAATATTAGCAAAAGAGAGTGAAAATATCAATTTGATAATAGGTGGACACACACATACTTTTTTAGATAAGCCCTATATAACAAAAAGTCGAAATAAAAAAGAAATTATTGTAACCCAAGTAGGGTGGGCAGGTATAAACTTAGGCGAAATCAGTGTTCTATTTGATAAAGAAAAAAATAATAATTTTACTTTTTGGAGTACTGCTAAAAAAATTAAAAATACAATAGAATAAAAATTTTTTTTTTTTTCAACAAAAAATTCCCACTTTCGTTGTTGGAAATAAAAATGAATAAATTCATCGTATTTCAAAAAAGAAACTAACAAATTACTCACTTAAAGATATTTAAAATATAGGAACTTATTAAAATGATAAAGACACATGAAACAGTATGGGAAAATTGCTTAAAAATTATAAAAGATAATATTCATTGGCAATCTTATAACACATGGTTTGAACCAATAAAACCTGTTAAACTTGAAGGGAATACGCTTGTGATAGAAGTTCCCAGCCAATTTTTTTATGAATGGTTAGAAGAAAATTATGTTGAACTTATCGCCAAAACAATCAAAAGAGAGTTAGGAAAAGATGCAAAATTAGAATACTTAATTTTGATGGAAGCTAGCACTAAAAACAATCCATCATCTGTAAGGGTTTCAGCTAGTAATCAGCAACCTGCTCAACTATCAAATAACTATGTGGATATTCACCTCGGAGGAAGAAATGAAAGTGGCATCAAAAACCCATTCGTTATTCCTGGGTTGAAAAGATCACAAATAGATCCACAACTCAATCCAAATAACACATTTGACTCTTTTATAGAAGGTGAATGTAACAAATTAGCTAGAAGTGCAGGGCTTGCTGTTTCTCAAAAACCCGGTGGCACTGCCTTTAATCCGCTTGTCATTTATAGTGCAGCAGGTCTTGGAAAAACCCACCTAGTGCATGCAATCGGAAATGAAACCAAAAGACTACACCCTAACAAAACTGTGTTGTATGTCAGTGCCGAAAAATTTATACACCAGTTTATTGAACATTCAAAAAACAATGAAATCAATGACTTTATCAACTTCTACCAGCTCATTGATGTTTTAATCATTGATGATGTTCACTACTTTATTCCAGCAGCAAAATCGCAAGATGCCTTCTTCTCTATTTTTAATCATCTCCATCAAAATGGAAAACAACTAATTTTGACAAGTGATAAGCCGCCAAAGGATTTGGAAGGAATGCAAGAACGTTTACTTTCACGCTTCCGTTGGGGGTTATGTGCCGACTTGCAAATGCCCGATTTTGAAACTCGAAAAGAAATTCTTGAACACAAAATGAAAAGAGATGGTTTGGACCTCCCTGTCGAAGTTGTGAAATATCTTGCCTATAATGTTCAGAATAATATTCGCGAAATGGAAGGTGCCCTCATTTCTTTATTAGCAAATGCATCATTGGTTAAAAAAGAAATTGATTTAGAACTTGCCAAAAAAGTATTGAAAAATATTGTCAAAACATCAACGAAAGAATTGACAATTGAAAATATTCAAAAAATGGTCTGTGATTTTTATGCAATTCCTTATGATAAATTGCAAGCCAAAACAAGAAAAAGAGAAATAGTTCAAGCAAGACAAATATCAATGTTCCTTTCCAAACAATACACCAAAAATTCTTTGAAAACGATTGGAGAACACTTCGGAGGACGCGACCACACTACGGTAATTCATAGTTGTCAAACCGTGAAAAATTTGATGGACACCGATTCCTTAATCAGAGATCAAGTGAAGGACTTGCAACAAAAAGTACAACTCGCAACTATCTAAATAAATTGAAAAAATCCTACTGAAATATGTAGGATTTTTAATTTAAAAATATATCGTTATGAATGAACCCATTCTTTTTGCCACTAAAAAATATGATTATCTAAAAAATGAATTGTTAGCCACCAATCAGTATATAAAAGGAGATTTGGTAGAAAAAAAATTTTCAGATGGTGAAAGTTATACGCAAATTATCACTTCATTGAGCCAGAAAAATATCATCCTAATTGGAGGTACAATTTCGGAAGAAGACACCATGGAACTTTATGATTTGGCAAGTGGAATCATTCAGTTAGGAGCTCATTCTTTAAAGATTGTGATTCCTTACTTTGGCTATTCAACCATGGAAAGGGCGACCAAAGCAGGTGAAGTAGTAAAAGCCAAAATTAGAGCAACTCTTTTATCATCTATACCTTCAGGAAGTGTGTCCAACCATTTTATTTTGATGGATTTACATGCTGAAGGAATACCCTATTATTTTGAAAAAAATGTGCATTGTTATCATTTGTACTGCAAAAATGAAATTATGAAAATCTGCAAAAACTTATGCGGAAACGATTTTATCTTAGCTTCAACTGATGCCGGTCGTGCAAAGTGGGTTGAAAGTTTAGCCAATGAAATGAAAGTCAATTCGGCTTATGTTTACAAAAAAAGACTAAGTGGCGAAGATACAGTAATCACAGGCGTTAATGCAGATGTGAAAGATAAAAATGTCATTATTTATGATGATATGATTCGTACAGGCTCTTCACTCATTAAAGCAGCTGAAGTGTATAAACAAGCACAAGCAAAAGATATTTATGCAGTTGCCACTCATGGTTTATTTACTAATCAGGCGATTGAAAACATTAAAACATGTGGAATGATTCAAAAAATAGTCTGTATGAATACACATCCGAATAGCATAACGCTACAAGATTCTTTTGTTGATGTGGTATCTGTTGCTCAGATGGTTCAAGAGCGTTTGAAAACAATTTAAATTTTTGATATGAATATCGAAATGAGGGTTATCAATCATGCTTCTCCTTTGTGCAAGGATGTTGTTGAGTTGAGAAATAAAATTTTGCGTTGTCCACTTGGTATGAGTTTATATGATGAAGATTTGACTGATGAAAAACATCAATTTATTGTAATTGCAATGATAAAGCAAGTAGTGGCTGCTTGTATTTTGATAAAACCATTACATGAACATCAAGTACAATTTAGACAAATGGCTGTGGATAGTGACTTTCAGCGAAAAGGAATTGGCAGTATGCTTATCAGATATGCTGAAAATTTTTGTTTATTAAATAAGTATGAACAAATCGAATTGCATGCTCGAAAAACGGCAGTTACTTTTTATAAAAATAATGGCTATGAAGTAGCAGGAGAGGAGTTTATCGAAGTTGGTATTCCTCATTTTATGATGATTAAAAAAATCGAAAAAATCGAAAACATCCAATAAAATATCTAGCCATACACATTTATCTTATGAAAATTATGGATTGCTGATTTAAATTCCTATTTAGAGTTTTTTTGTTTTAATGAAAAAATAAATACATTTTTTAAGCATTGACAGAATGATAATTGTCATTATCATTACCCGGAATATGCTTGTATAGAGCGTTTGGTGATGGGGCTTTGCAGGAAAGTACTGTGCTTATGAGATAGACTGAAAGTAGTGAATTTATTTCAATAACACCACGATACATTGAATGAAATATTCAATGTATTTTTTTCTATTTTAGAAATCGAAAAACGGATTTAAAAAAAATGAATTTTCTTATTTCTACTAAGCATCAATATTTGCATACTTCGCATGCTTTTCGATAAACTCTCTTCGTGGAGGCACTTCTTCTCCCATTAGCATTGCAAAGGTGCTGTCGGCTTCTGCTGCACTTTCGATGCTTACTCGTTTCAAAGTTCTTCTTTCGGGGTCCATAGTTGTTTCCCAAAGTTGTTCTGCGTTCATTTCACCCAACCCTTTATAGCGTTGAATATGCACTGAGTCTTCTTTACCTCCAGAAAGCTTTGTTGCGATAGCTTTTCGTTGTTCTTCATTGTAAGCATATTCTTGTTCTTTTCCTTTTTTTACTAAATAAAGAGGGGGCTGTGCGATATAAACATAACCTTGTTCCACTAATTCTTTCATGTAGCGATAAAGGAAAGTAAGAATTAAGGTTGCAATGTGAGAGCCATCTACATCGGCATCTGTCATGATGATGAGCTTATGATAGCGTAGTTTTGTCGTGTTTAAGGCTTTGGCATCTTCAGGAGTTCCTATAGTTACTCCTAAGCCAGTAAAGAGGTTTCTAATTTCTTCGTTTTCAAAAACCTTGTGTGGCATTGCTTTTTCGACATTTAATATTTTACCTCTCAAAGGGAGTATTGCTTGAAATTGTCTGTTTCTACCTTGCTTGGCAGTACCACCTGCCGAATCCCCTTCGACTAAAAATAGTTCGCAATTGGCGGGGTCATTATCACTACAATCTGCAAGTTTCCCGGGTAGTCCACTTCCTGTAAGGACATTTTTTCTTTGAACGAGTTCTCTAGCTTTTCTTGCGGCTTGTCTAGCTTGTGCAGCAAGAATTACTTTGTCAATGATGATTTTTGCTTCTTTAGGATTTTCTTCTAAAAATGCATCTAATACTTTTGAAACAGCAGAATCCACAATTCCAGATACTTCACTATTTCCTAGTTTGGTTTTGGTTTGTCCTTCAAATTGTGGCTCTGGAACTTTAACTGAAATGATGGCACTCAATCCTTCTCTGAAATCATCGCCTGTAATTTCAACTTTTGCTTTTTCAAAAAGTTTGTTTTTATCTCCATAGCTTTTAAAGACTCTTGTGATGGCCCTTCTAAATCCGGCGACATGTGTACCTCCTTCAATGGTGTTGATATTGTTTACATAAGAAAAAAGGTTTTCGCTATAGGAGCTATTATACAACATGGCTAACTCAACGGATACGTTTGATTCTTTATGCAATTCCTCTACGTGAATGGGCTGTGGCAGAAGGCTATCTCTTTTGGCATTATTGTCTAGAAGGATGATGAAATCTTTAATACCGCCTTCACTATAGAATGTATTGGAAACAAATTCGCCACTTTCTGTGCGTTCTCTCTCATCTATTAAAACGATACGAACCCCTTTGTTTAGATAGCTTAGTTCTCGAAGTCGGGAAGCTAAAATTTGATAACTAAATTCGGACACAGAGAATATGCTGTCGTCTGGTAGAAATTCGACTTTGGTGCCTGTTTTGTCGGTAGTGCCTATTTCCTTCACTGGATATTTTGGTACGCCACAACTATATTCTTGCTGAAAAACTTTTCCTTCTCTTTGTACAGTTACTAATAAAAATTTACTGAGTGCATTTACACAACTGACACCCACACCATGCAAGCCTCCTGAAACTTTATAAGTGTTTTTATCAAATTTTCCTCCAGCATGCAAAACGGTTAAAACTACTTCAAGAGCACTTCTATTTTCTTTGTGGTGCATTGCAGTCGGAATACCACGACCATCATCTTCTACAGATACTGAATTATTTTCTAAAATTCGAACAATGATATTTTTACAATAGCCGGCTAATGCTTCATCGATGGAGTTATCAACTACTTCATATACTAAGTGATGAAATCCTTTGACACTCGTGTCGCCGATATACATGGAAGGCCTTTTACGTACAGCTTCTAATCCTTCTAACACTTGAATACTATCGGCTCCGTAATTTGATTTATTTTGTTCTGTTGACATTTTTTAAAAATTATTTTTGTATTTTATTTTATTAGAAATTTCTCCAAAGAGAAGGGGTTTCAAAAGGTGCACAAAGTTAATCAATTTTAAGTGATTTTGAGCAGTACTTTTGTTATTTTTAAGCTAGATTTAAAGCATTTTTTACACAAGTTATAAAGGTTTGATGCATTTCGTTTGATTGTTATTTTTTGATTATTTAGTGAGCATGAGCAACATCATTTTTGATGGTTTTATTTTTATCCCTATTTGTCTATATTTGCCATTATATGAGTCGATTAAAGGCTATTTTAACGCTTGTGAGATTCCCAAATCTTGTTTTTGTTGTTTTGACGCAGCTTTTTACTTATTATTTTATCATTTATTCGGTGCTTAGTCGTGAGGCTGTTTCTGTAAGGCTCCCAACTTTTCACTTTGTGTTATTGTGCCTTAGTACATTTTTTATTGCCGCTGCCGGATATATTATTAATGATTATTTTGATATTAGTATTGATGCTATTAATAAACCTCAAAAGGTGACTATCGAAAAAGTTTTTAAAAGACGGCAAGTTATCATTTGGCATATTGTCTTGAATATAATTGCGATGGCATTGGCAGCTATATTTCGATAAAAAATCTTCAATTGCGTTATGTGGGTTTTCAATTGATTTCAATTTTTTTATTGGTTTTTTATTCGACCACATTTAAGCGAAAATTATTTATTGGCAATTTGACAATTGCAATTTTGACAGCTCTCACTTTGTATGTGGTGGCGGCTTATGAACCAGCTTTTAATATTTTTGATTTAGATTTTCCTCATGTGAAATTGTTTTGGGTGTATGTTATTTTTTCTTTTTTTATTACACTTATTCGAGAAATTATCAAAGATATTGAAGATGTTAAAGGGGATTCTTTTCAACATTGCAAAACAATTCCTTTGGTGTTCGGTATTCAATTTGCAAAGAATTTTGTTTATTTTTTATTACTAATTGTTTCCTTCTTTTTGGTGTTCACATCCATTTATTTTTTTTCATTTAATGTTATCCTTTCTTTGTTTTTGTTTTTGACTGTGTTAGTTCCATTGATTTTGATTTCGATAAAACTCTATCATGCTAAAAACTCTAAAGAATTTCATCAAATTAGTACCTACATTAAATGGGTGACATTGTTTGGAATTGTATCGATGATTTTTATTTAGGGTTTAAAAATTTTCCCCCCATTGATATGTTTTAGCCGGAATATCTAAAAGATTCAAAATTCTCTCAACAATAGTCATTATTAATTCATCAATTGATTGAGGAAGTGAATAAAATGAAGGCGATGCAGGACAAATTATTCCACTTGCTTCAATGATTGTTTTCATATTTTGAACGTGAATTAAATTGTAAGGAGAATCTCTCACAACACAGATTAATTTTCTTTTTTCTTTCAGCATTACATCGGCGGCTCTTGTGATTAAATTATCACTAATTCCATTGGCAATTCTTCCTAAAGTGCCCATGCTGCAAGGACAAATGACTAAGGCATCATATCGACTGCTCCCGCTTGCAATGGGCGAAAAATAATCATTTATAGCATAATGTTTTATATTTTCAAATTGATAATCTTCACCTCCCAATTCATATTTCCATACATCTTTTGCATTGTTTGACATCACCATACAACATTCAACTTGTTCTGATTTTTGCAATGCTTGAAGTAGTGCTTTCGCATAGATGGCTCCTGATGCTCCTGTAATTCCAACCGCTTATTTTTTTCATGACTTATTTTTTTAATTATTCTAAAATTAATTTAATATTGCGACCACTTTTAAACTATTTTCAAATTTACAATTCTAATTTTTTAAAAACGATATAGGAATGAAAAAATACCTTTTTATTTTAATGATTGCTTTCGCTACTTATCTTTCAAATGCACAAAAAAAAATCATCATCTAGTAAACAAAAAATAAATTGGATGACGGTAGAGCAAGTTGAAGAAAAAATGAAAGTTGAACCCAAAAAGGTGTATGTTGATATTTATACTGATTGGTGTTATTGGTGTAAAGTCATGGAAAAAAATACATTTACCAATAATGAATTAATTGCGTTTATGAATGAAAATTATTATTGTATTCATTTAGATGCTGAAAGTAAAAAACCATATCAGTTTAATGGAAAACAATACGGATTATCTGGAAATAGTCGCACAAACGAACTTGCAGTGGAATGGACAAAAGGACAATTGAGCTATCCAACCAGTATCTTTTTTGATGAAGGCTTTGCAAACCCACAGCCTGTTCCGGGTTATTTAGATTTGCCAACTTTTGAAATGATATCTAAATATATTTCAGAGAATAAACATAAATCGATTCCTTTTGAAAAATACAAAGCAACTTTTAAATCAACTTGGAAAAAGTAAGCATTAAGCAACTTTTAAGTATGAATATTTTGATTTTTCGATTCTCTCTTCTGCATATTTTTTGGTAATGGTAAATTCATGCTGATTGCCACCCGGCATTTCATACATGGCATCGTTCATCAAGATTTCACAAATACTTCTAAGGCCTCTACTTCCTAACTTAAACTCAATAGCTTTTTGCACAATATAATCGAGTGCTTCCGGCTCAATATGCAATTTGATATTTTCATATTCAAACAATTGTGTGTATTGTTTTATCAAAGCATTTTTTGGTTCGGTCAATATTCTTCTTAATGTAGTAGCATCAAGCGATTTGAGGAATGTAACAACAGGGAGCCTTCCTAGCAATTCAGGAATCAATCCAAAGTTTCGTAAGTCAAGAGCATTCACATATTGAATCAGATTGTCTTTTTCGAGTTGTACTTGTTCACTTGTATTTTTAAATCCGATAGAAGAAGTTTGGATGCGTTTGGCAATTACTTTATCAATACCTTCAAAAGCTCCACCACAGATAAACAAAATATTTTGTGTGTTTATTTTAATCATTTTTTGGTCGGGATGTTTACGACCTCCTTGTGGTGGCACTAATACATCTGAACCTTCTAAAAGTTTGAGTAGTGCTTGTTGAACGCCTTCGCCGCTTACATCTCTTGTGATCGAAGGGTTATCGCTTTTTCGTCCTATTTTATCAATCTCATCAATAAATACAATGCCTTTTTCTGCTTGTTCAACATTATAATCAGCAGCTTGTAGTAATCGAGATAAAATGCTTTCCACATCTTCGCCAACATATCCCGCTTCTGTAAAAACGGTAGCATCAGCGATAGCAAATGGGACATTTAATAAACGAGCAATTGTCTTAGCCATCAATGTTTTTCCTGTGCCTGTTTCGCCTATCATTATGATGTTTGATTTTTCAATCTCTACTTCATTCAATACTTTTTGATTGATTCGTTTATAGTGATTATAAATGGCGACACTTAATACTTTTTTTGCTTCATCTTGACCGATTACGTATTGGTCTAAGTATGTTTTTATATCAATTGGTTTTAGTGAAAATTTGATACTTTTAGTTCCTTTTTTATCTTTTTTGTCTTCATCATTTTTGAAAAAATTGGGACCTAATTCTTGTTCAATGATAGCAACGGCATTTTCAATACATTCATTACAAATGTTGGCTTTCGCACCACTGATTATCATTATAACATCACTATTTTCTTTTAAGCAAAAAGAGCATTGTAGTTTTTTTTCTTTTGACATGGTTGCAAATCTATTATTTTTTTATATCAAATTACTGTTAATATTTCTACTTGATTTTTATTAAAAAAAGTGAATTGGAAAAGATTATTTTGCAATCACAACTGTACCCCAGCTATCTGTAATAGGAATGTAGGCAATTTGATTTTCTTGACAGAAATCTCTGACTGCTTGTTTGGCACCGGCGTAATATTCATTGTTATAATCATGCACAAAAATATAGCCGCCTTTTTGTAATCTGGGGTAAAAATATTTCAATCCATCATAAATTGGTTTGTATAAATCGGGGTCTAATGATACAAAACAAAAAGTATCTTCAAGTCCATCTAATGAATCGGGAAAATACCCTTTTTTGAAAATACATTTTTCAGGAAATGGCATTTTAGATAACACACATTCAATTGATGTATTTTGAAAATTTTGGGTACCGGTACTAAAGTTTTTTTCTTGTTCGTGCTGAACATCTTTTTTGTCAAAACCTTGAAAAGTGTCAAATAGATAAAACGTTTTTTGAGGGAAAGCCAAATTGATATATTTCGCAAATTCGCCTTGATACACGCCAACTTCAGCTACTGAACCTTGAATGTTTTTTTCTTGAATTTCTTGAACAACAAGTTCAAAATTGCTAATTCGAATATAATTAGAATAGAGTGGGATTTTAAAAAGTCGATTCCGTTTTAATCCCAACACCGTGAAATCAAATGCAATTTTTCTTTGAAAAAATGCAACAAAAAAGTGAAGTAATTTTTTTACCATTGACAATGAAGTTGCGAATATACATAAAATATAAAAGAGGATATCGAATTATGTTTTCCTATGAAGATTTATCATTTGTTGAGTGAAAAGACTTGTGTTTATTTATATATCTTTGCATCGTTTTTTTATTAAACATATCCATTCAAAAAAAAATAAATTTATGCAAAAACAAATTATCGAATGTGTTCCCAATTTTAGTGAAGGGAATAATCTCGAAATATTAAATCAAATTAAAGAAGCTATTTCTCAAACAGAGGGTGTGAAGTTTTTAGATATGGATCCAGGAAAGGCGACTAATCGCACAGTTATGACTTTCGTTGGAGAACCAGAAGTTGTAATAGAAGCGGCTTTTCGTGGAATTAAAAAGGCTTCAGAATTAATTGATATGAGCAAACATAAAGGAGAGCATCCACGAATGGGAGCCACTGATGTTTGTCCTTTAATTCCTATCAATGGAATTTCAATGGAAGAAACGGTGAAGTATGCACAAAAATTAGGAAAGAGAGTAGGAGAAGAATTGAAAATTCCAGTTTATTTGTATGAAAGTGCAGCACAGAAACTAGAGCGAAAAAATCTTGCAACTATTCGAGCTGGTGAGTATGAAGGTTTTTCAGAAAAAATAAAAGATTCCAATTGGTTGCCTGATTTTGGTCCTGCTGTTTTTAATTCAAAAAGCGGGTGTACAGCTATTGGAGCTAGGGATTTTTTATTGGCATATAATGTCAACTTAAACACTACATCGACTAGAAGAGCGAATGCTGTTGCTTTTGATTTAAGAGAAAATGGGAGAGTAAAAGAGGTTGATGGTAAAAAAGTGCTTGATGAAAATGGAGTTGAAGTGAGAGAGCCTGGTTTATTAAAAAGTGTGAAAGCGATAGGTTGGTATATTGAAGAATATGGTATTGCTCAAATCTCAATGAACTTGACTAATATTTCAATAACGCCCTTGCACATTGCATTTGATGCGGCTGTTGAAAGAGCTCATGCACGAGGAATGAGAGTGACCGGAAGTGAGTTGGTTGGTTTGGTTCCTTTAAAAAGTATGTTGGATGCAGGAAAATATTTTTTAGAAAAGCAAAGGCGTAGCAAAGGAGTGAGCGAAGAAGAATTAATCCGCATTGCAGTGAAAAGCATGGGCTTAGATGAATTGGCACCTTTTGACCCTCAGAAAAAAATAATAGAATATGTAATGAATGATAATCAACCCAAAAAATTAATTAATCTGAGTTTGAAAGATTTTGCGAATGAAACATCTGCTGAATCACCTGCTCCAGGTGGAGGTAGTGTAAGTGCTGCTGTTGCAGCATTGGGAACAAGTTTGGGAGTAATGGTTGCTAATTTAAGTAGTCACAAAAAAGGCTGGGACAATCAAATTGCATACTTTAGTGAATGGGCAGAAAAAGGGCAGGCGATAAAGGATGATTTATTGCGTTTGGTGGATGAAGATACCCATTCTTTTAATCGAATTATGGAAGCCTTCGCATTGCCAAAATCTACAGACGAAGAAAAAAACGGCTCGCTCCAAAGCAATACAGGATGCTACTTTATATGCAACTGAAGTACCTTTAATCACGATGAAGAAAAGTGCAGAAGCATTGCCTTTAATAAAAGAAATGGTAAACAATGGAAATCCTAATAGTATTACCGATGGTGCGGTGGGTGCTTTGTGTATTCGAACCGCTGTTTATGGTGCATTTTTTAATGTAAAAATCAATGCGATGAGTTTGAAAGATAAAGAAAAATCAAATAACTTGATGAATGAAGCACAAGAAATTTTGAACGATGTTATCAAAGAAGAGAAAGTGATTATGGATATTGTGATGGAAAAAATGAAATAAAAATTTATTCGTTTCCTTTTTTCATTTTTTTCTACTTTTTTCATCACTTCTTGTTCTAATTCTTTTTTATATGAGATACAATTCTTTTGAATTGTAGGATTAGAAGTTCCTAATATTTGCATTGCTAAAATACCAGCATTCTTAGCGGCATTCAAGGCTACAGTAGCGACTGGTACTCCATTTGGCATTTGTAAAATAGACAAGAGCGAATCCCACCCATCGATTGAATTACTAGACTTTATTGGTACGCCAATCACAGGTAGGGGAGTTAGGCTAGCAACCATTCCCGGTAGGTGAGCTGCACCTCCTGCACCGGCAATAATCACTTGCAATCCTCTTTGATGAGCATCACTAGCATATTGCATCATGCGTTGTGGTGTGCGATGTGCCGATACGATGGTGTATTCATGTGGAATATGATATTTTTTTAAAAATAAGGAGGCTTCTTTCATGATTGGCCAATCACTGTCACTTCCCATGATAATGCCGATTAGAGGCTTTTCACTATTAAATTTTGTCTTACCCATATTGCTGTGTTTTTTGCTTGTTGAATGTCTTTATTAGTGACGGTTACATGTCCCATTTTTCGGAACGGTTTTGTTTGTTTTTTGCCATAAATATGGATATGAATCCCTTCTTGGCTCAAACAATTTTCGATTCCTTCATAGTACACATTGCCGCTAAATCCTTTAGCTCCTAAAAGGTTTACCATTGCAGAAGGGACAATAAGCTGCGTGCTACCCAAAGGCAAATTTAATATTCCTCGAATATGTTGTTCATATTGTGAAGAAATACAACTTTCAATTGTTTGATGTCCACTGTTATGAGGTCTTGGAGCAACTTCGTTGATGAAAATTTGTTGATTTGTGTCGATTAAAAACTCGACGGCTAAAAGCCCACTGATATCGAGAAGTTCAATTAATTTTTTGGCTAAATCTTTTGCTTTTTCAATAAGAAATAGCTCGATGGGAGCAGGATATAGAAGTAAATCTAGCATATTGGCTTCTTCATGAAAGTCCATTAAAACGGGGTCAAAACATTCGATATCTCCTTGTTTATTTCTCACACAAATGATTGCAATTTCATATAAGATATCTACTTTGTCTTCTATCAAACTTTCTTGTTCAAACAGTTTATCTATCTCTTGAATCGAATGAATTATTTGAACTCCTCTACCGTCATAGCCTGCTTTTCGTGTTTTTTGCACAAATGGAAACGGAAGAGTTCCTTGATTGATTTTATCAATAATTTCTTGTTTGTTTTGAAATATTTGAAAGTTAGAAGTTGGTAAATGATGTTTTTCAAAAAATTGTTTTTGAGTTCCTTTGTCTTGTATGGTTTCAAGTGAGCTTGGGTTTGGATGAACTATTTTTCCTTCTTGTTCTAGTTTTTTTAAAGCGGCAGTATTGACGTGTTCTATTTCAATTGTGAGCACGTCACAGTCTTTTCCGAACTGATAAACGTTGTCAAAATCTAAAAGGCTTCCTTGCACAAATTCGTTGCAAGTGTTGCGGGCTGGTGCTTGCGAGTCGGGGTCTAATACTTTTGTATAAATATCCCATTGGTTGGCAGTGCTCAAAAGCATCTTGCCTAATTGTCCTCCGCCGATAATTCCTAATTTTTTTTGACCTGAAAAAAATGTTTTCTCCATAATTGAAAAGCAAAGATAATAGGGAATACTAATTTATTTGAATTGATAAAATGAAATCGTTTTTTTTGACTAAAAAAAGGAAGCTACAAGCAGTGATTTTAAATCATGTTAAAATGATTTTTAAGAATTTTATAGACTGTATTTGAAATTTTATTTATCATTCACTAAAATTTAAATAAAAAGTAAAATCATTACACGATATTTACAGATTAAAATGCTCTTTAAAATGAGAATGACTTTTATATTTTTACTTTTAAATATACAATTTTCAATATTTGCACAACCGTTTTCGGCATACACCGATTTAAGACAACGATTTAATGTATTTGACAATGGAGTGGTGAGTAGTGTTGAAGGATTACCTCCGATTGATTTTAAAATTGGAAGAACAGCAGTTGCTTATTTGGATAATCAACGGGTTTTTAAAGTGTTCAAAGATGGAATGGTAAATACGGTGAATGATATGATGACTTCACAGTTTGCGGTATCAGATAATTTGATTTTATATAAAAGTTCCAATATTATTTCAGTGATTGATGGTAGTGATGTGGTGTTACTCTCTCGTTTGTGTGAACGATATGCTTTGGGAGATAGTGTCGTTCTTTTTTATGACATAAATCGTTCTTCATTTAATGCTTATTATCAAGGGAAAATTACAGAACTTGAAACTTTTCTGAATATTACAGATGATGATTTTTCGTTTGATAAAAATGTGAAAGTTTCTGACAATATTGGGGCTTATATCAACTATAATGGAGAGTTGAAAGTATTTTTTAATGGAGAGTCGCAAGTCTTAGAGTCACAAAGGGTACAGAATTTCCAAGTCGGAAGAAATATGCTGGCTTATGTGGATATCAATAATATGTTTAAGATTTTTTATAATGGTCATACTTTTACCATAGATCCATTTGCACCCAAAAAGTTTTATGGTAGGTGATGATGTAGCTGCTTTTGTAACTAATGATGGAAATTTTAAAATATTTTATAAAGGAAGCTTAATTACAATTGGGTATTATGAACCGCATTACAATGTATCTGATCGCATTGTTGCTTTTGAAGATAAAAATGGCTATTTTAAAGTTTTTTATGATGGAGAATATACGCTGATTGATAATTACTATCCCGAAAATTTTAAACTATCCTATAATTCATTGGTTTATTCCAATAAATCAAATATTTTAAGAATGTTTTCAAAAGGGAAAATATATGAAGTGGCCAATATGACGGTGGAAGATTATCGTTTAGACTATGATGTATTGCAATATAAAATCGGATTAAATGCTTTCAAAATATTTTATGACGGGAATTATTACAATTAGTTTAACAGCATTTAAAATAAATAATTCTTAATTTTAAAAGGTCATGAAAACAAGACTTCTTATTTTATTTTGTACACTGAGCTCAATTTCACAAGCAGCAAAAATATTGATCCCAATGGATGCGAAATCTCAAAAAGAACATCTAAAAGCTTATGGAATTGCTTATTTTGTTTTAACGAAAAACATAAAAGTGGATTGGCTATTAAATTATAGAGGAGGAAGTTTTGTATTTGATCAATATGAAGAATTGGAAAAAGAATGTAGAATCAGAAATGTGAGCTATGAAATCATACCGGATGCAAAATACACTGCCATCTTAACACAGCTTGCTGACCCCGACGAAAATATGGATATTGTGCAGCTCGAAAAACCTCCTAAAATTGCGGTTTACACTCCAGAAAGTAAGCTCCCATGGGATGATGCAGTAACCTTGGTGTTGACCTATGCCGAAATTCCTTTTGATAAAGTTTATGACAATGAATTGCTAGAGGATAAGTTAGTAAAATATGATTGGTTGCATCTTCATCATGAAGATTTTACAGGACAATACGGAAAATTTTATGCAGCTTATCACAACTTTCCTTGGTATATTGAAGATGAGAAAAAAAATGAAGCAATGGCTGCCAAACATGGTTTCAAAAAAGTATCACAATTAAAATTAGCCGTTGCACAAAAAATCAAAAACTTTGTAATTGGTGGAGGATATTTATTTGCTATGTGTAGTGCTACGGATAGCTATGACATTGCATTAGCAGCAGAAAATACAGATATTTGTGATGTGATGTATGACTATGACTCACAAGATCCACAAGCTCAATCAAAACTTGATTTCAATCAATGTCTTGCTTTTAAAAATTTTAGACTTGTCACCAATCCTTATGAATATGAATATTCAGATATTGATGTGACCAATGCAAGACGTGTCCCATTTAATAGCGACTATTTTACTTTGTTTACATTTTCTGCGAAGTTTGACCCAGTGCCAACGATGCTTTGTCAAAACCATACCACAACCATCAAAGGGTTTATGGGGCAAACAACGGCTTTTAGAAGTAACTTATTGAAAAGTAGCACATTAGTTATGGGAGAAAATAAATCAGCAAACGAGGCTCGATATATCCATGGAGAGCTAGGGAAAGGAACATGGACTTTTTATGGAGGACATGACCCTGAAGACTATCAACACAAAGTGGAAGATCCACCGACAGATTTAAGTTTGCACCCCAATTCACCCGGATACCGTTTGATTTTAAACAATGTTCTTTTTCCAGCTGCGAAAAAGAAACCTCAGAAAACATGATTTTTTATTAATTTTGGAAAATAAATATTTTATTCATTGAATTATTTTATTGAAAATATTGAACTAATAAATGAGAATAGTGTTCTTGTTGTGCTTGATGAAAGGTCATTAAAATTGACATTCTTTTTTTAGGTACTGATTTCGGCACGACACAAAGGCTAAACACAAACTCGTATAAATTATTTTTTGAGTTTGATAGGTTAAACCTTATTGAAAAAGGAATTAGTTTGAATCAATTTGAGGAATATAATAATCGCTTAGATAAAAACATTTGTTGCAATACTCAGTTGCTACTTCAGGAAATTGTTTCAACTAAATATACAGCCCATTATAAAGAATTGTTTATTGAAAGTAAAGCACACGAATTGTTGCTTTGCACGCTCAATTATATCGAAGGATTGAATACGAATTGTGAGCATTGTAAATTTTTATTACAACCATTAGAGAAAGAAAAAATTATTCTTGCTCGTGAAATTATTTTACAAAATTTACAAGAGCCTCCAACGATACCGGAACTTTCAAGACAAATTGGGATTAATCAATGTTATCTTAAAAAAGGATTTAAAGAAATATTCAAATCAACGGTTTATGAATTTGTTTTGGAACAAAAAATGACGAAAGCGAAATTGTTACTTTCTCAAAATAATAAAACGATTTCTCAAATTGCAGAAGAAGTAGGGTATTCCAATACGAGTAATTTTAGCAATGCCTTCAAGCGTTACACTGGAATGTTTCCGACTGAGTTAGTAAAATAATAAATTATTAATGAAGGGTTTTAATAACGCAACTTCTATAATTTTACATTCAGAAATGCCAAGTGATACTAAATCCTTTTCAACTTCATTCTTCATTGTAGGTGGACTGCATAGATAAAAATAACCACTCAAGCCATCACTATGTTTTTGATTCATCACTTCTGAAATATATACATGTTCAAATCCATCAATTGTTTCATCTGAAAACACATTGATAAATCTTACTCTCAATAGGTTTTTGAGGTATTCAGTATGAATAATATCACTTTTCGTTTTATTAGCAAATTACAGTTTCACAACATGGATTTGATTATTTTTTTTATAATTTTTCCAACATATCTAAAAAAGGAGTTATACTCTCATTACCTGCTATAAATAAGTCACTGCCTTTATAAGCAATGTACCCACCATTATCTTAGTCAAACAAGGTAAAGAAGCTTTCCTATTTCCAGGTTTTAAAAATGAATTTGAAGATAAATATGTATATGATATTTCAAAAGAGGAAGATTCATTCTTATAATAAAATAACACTATCTATTGATTTCAATTTCTTAAAAGTATTATTCCTGATAATTTTCCTACAATATAATTAAAAATTATTTTACATTACCTCTTATTCAAATCTCGAAGACCTAATTTGAGTCAAAAAAATGATTGACCATAATATCAATTCATTTTTTTGACTACTTTTACAACATGCAAACATTTTCTGAATTATTAAAACAATTTGAAAATTATTTCTCTATACATCACTTCCCAAATAGGGCTAAAAATCTTTACGAACCTTGTTCCTATTTATTAAATATTGGAGGAAAAAGAATTCGACCGGTGTTGTGTTTGATGAGCCATGAACTTTACAACCCTTTAAGTGAAAGTGTTTGGAATGCAGCTGTCGCAATTGAATTATTTCACAATTTTACATTGATGCACGATGATATTATGGACAAAGCTCCTCTGAGGAGGGGGGTGCAAACGGTGCATGAAAAGTATGATTTGTCAACGGCAATATTGTCGGGAGATGTGATGAATATTTTTACTTATGTTCATCTATCCAAAATTGATATTTCTTATTTAAAACAATCTTTAGAATTATTCAATAAAACGGCAATTCAAATTTGCGAAGGGCAGCAATTTGATATGGATTTTGAAAAACGAAATGAAATAAGTGTGGAAGAGTATTTAAATATGATACAACTAAAAACCTCAGTGTTGCTGGGAATGTCTCTCAAATTAGGTGCTTTACTCGGAGGGGCTACGGATAGTAGTTCGGATATTTTATTTGATTTTGGAAAAGAAATGGGAATTGCTTTTCAAATGAAAGATGATTATTTAGACGCATTTGGGGATAGTCAAAAAACGGGAAAGCAAATTGGAGGCGATATTTTATGTAATAAAAAAACATATCTATATGCTAAAGGTTACGAAATAGTGAATGCAGAACAAAAGGAAATTTTTAATAATCTGCTATCAAGAAATGATCCTCAAAAAGTAAATGATACAATTGCTTTTTATGAAAAAATTGGAGCAAAAGAACATCTTCTAAATGAAGTGATATCGCATACACACAAGGCTTTTGAATTGTTGGAAGAAGTGCCTGTCGTGTCAAAACGAAAATTTGCTTTAAGGGAATTGGCTGAAAATTTACTCAATAGAGAATATTAAATTATCGAATTATTTAACGTAAAATCGTAAAAGTTCCTCATCAACAATGGAGCCGACTAAGCAATCGCCAATTTTGATAGCCCCCACACCGGCAGGAGTCCCTGTAAATAAAATATCCCCAACTTGTAGGCTGAAAAACTGCGATGCATATTGAATGATTTTATCAAATGAATGAATCATATCTTGCGTGTTTCCTTGTTGCACGATATGGTTATTGAGTTTGAGATTAAATTGAATTGGGTTATTTTTTTCATTTTCTGAAATTGGTTTCCAACGACCTACCACAGCAGAGTTGTCAAATGATTTTGCAATTTCCCAAGGGAGTCCTTTGCTTTTTTGATAATTTTGTAAATCACGTGCTGTAAAGTCAATACCGACAGATATTGCATCATAATAGGTTGAAGCAAATTTTTCTTGAATGGCTTTTCCATTTTTACAAATTCTCAAAACAATTTCACATTCATAATGCAAATCTTGAGTGAAATTTGGATAATAAAAATCAGCATTTTGAGTAAGCAAAGCCGTAGCTGGTTTTAAAAATAACACTGGTTTTTCAGGGATATCATTTTTTAATTCTTGCACATGATTAATGTAATTGCGACCGATACAAATTATTTTCATTGATGAGGTTTAAAATTTTTTATTGTTTATTTCATTCATAGTTCTCTCAATTCCGATAGTGACAAAATTTTCAATCACTTCAGCTGCTGCAATAATTTTTTTATTCACTGTTTCTATTTCTTCATCTTTCCATTTTCCTAAAACAAATTCAACTTGTCTATTTTTATTAAATTGATTTCCAATTCCAAAACGTAAACGAGGATAATCAGTCGTAGCAAGGCATTCAGCGATACTCTTTAATCCATTATGTCCCGCATCGCTTCCATTTTTTTTCAGTTTTAAGGCATCTAATCCAAATGCTAAATCATCTACAAGAATCAAGATTCGATCATTCGGAATTTTTTCTTTATCAGCCCAATATTTGACGGCTTTTCCACTAAGATTCATATATGTTGTGGGCTTTATCATAATCAAAGTTCGGCCTTTAAATTTTATTTCGCCCACATCGGCCAATCTATCACTTTTGAATGAAAATTGATGTTTTCCTGCAAAATAATTTAAGATGTCAAACCCAATATTATGACGGGTTTCAGCGTATTGTTCTCCAATATTTCCTAATCCTACAATGAGATATTTCATTTGTCAAAAATAAGACCTAATTATATAATAGTAATTTAGTATGAGAAAAATGATTTAATTAAAACGATTGTCATTAAGTGGAATCAAATTAAATTAAATTAAATTAAATTAAATGCAATGTACTGAACAACTTTGAGTTTTTAAAAAAACAAATTTGAACCTTTTTTGTTTGTGTAGTTTATTTCAATTTTTCAAGTTCGTCTTTAGTAACGATTTTATAGTCGATAGGGATAGTAAATATTTTTGAATCGAGAGGACTCACACTCACAGTGTTGGCAACAAATTTCATTATCATTCCGTTTTTAGAATTGATTTGATATTGCAATGCAACCCCATTTAATCCGGGAAACATTGTATTAAATTTTTCAGTTGAAGGCAATATATCAGAAGTGTAAAAGATGTCGGCTTCCTCTCCATTATTATATTGAACATGAGAGCCAATGCATTGATATCCTGAAATTGTAATAGATTGTTTGTTTTTTGTAAAAGTAGGATTTTTAAATTTATTATTTTTTTCTTCTACTTCAAAATGGCTGAGTTCTAAAGCATATTTGTTGCCTTCAGCAATATTATAGGAAAATGTTTTTTTCTGTTTTGCATTATAAATGGTGATATTATTATATCCATTATCCATTGAAAGTTCTCTTTTTATATTTCCACTTTTGACATAAATAATATATACTCCACTTGGTTTTGCTTGTTCGTTTGTAAAGACATCATATTTGATATATCCTTCTGAGAATATTTTTTGAGCTTTAATATTTGATGCCAAAAATAGTAGGCTAAAGAATATGAGTAGTTGTTTATTTAGATTTTTCATGTTTGTTTTTTTATACTTAGACTATTTATATTTTAAAGGTTAAACATCTAGATAAGTTCATCTTTTTTTTCTTCTGCTAACTTCGATTTCGGTATCGTCTTTTAAAATAACCGAGAAAGCATCAGCTTTGATTAGTTTCTTTATATAATCGATATTAATTAAATGAGAGTTATGCACTCTACAAAATGGAGATGAATCAAAATGGTTTTCAATTTCTTTTAATGTTTTATTGACTAAAATTTTTTCACCTGTATTTAAATAAATATAAGTGTAGTTGTTTGAAGATGTACAACGAATGATTTGTCGGGTTTGTACAAATTTTAAGCCATCAGAAGTTGGTAAAGCAATTCGATTAAATGGATTATTTTCATTTAAAAGTTGAATATTTTCGAGTAGAACTTTCACGCGTTCAATAATTTGTTTATTCTTCAAAATTGATTTGGCACGTTCAAAAGCTTTTTTCAATTCATCCACAGCTATTGGTTTTAATAAATAATCAATAGCACTATACTTAATTGCTTTTAATCCATATTGACTGTAAGCAGTTGTAAAAATAACATCAAACTCAATTTGTTGGATATGTTCTAATATTTCAAACCCAGTCATTTCAGGTAATTCAATATCTAAAAAAACTAAATCTGGCTTTTCCAACATGATACTTTCAATAGCATCTTTTGCTTTATTGCAAGTAGCAATCACTTTTATTTCAGGAATGTATTCATTGATTAATTGCTCTAAAACTTGTGAGCTGGTTACTTCATCATCAACGATAATTACTCTCATTTAGTAAAAATACATTTTTTTTATTTAAAAAAAAGCTTTTTAGATTTATTTTGAAAATTGAAAAACGAATCACTTGATTTATCTTGCAAACAATTTTAAAAACAATAGAATTTAATTTATGAAAGTTGTCATTTTTGCAGGAGGTCTCGGAACAAGAATTTCTGAAGAAAGCCATCTAAAACCAAAACCAATGATCGAAATTGGTGGCAAGCCTATTTTGTGGCATATTATGAATATATATGCGGCCCACGGATATTGTGAGTTTATTATTTGCTGTGGTTACAAAGGGACGATGATTAAAGAATATTTTACGAACTACTACTTGCATAACTCTGATTTAACTGTCAATCTAAAAAATAATGTTGTTGATATTCACAACTCGAATGTCGAAAATTTTAAAATTACAATGATTGACACCGGTCTTGATACCATGACAGCAGGTAGATTAAAAAGAGTTTTGCCTTATACCAATAATGAACCTTTTATGCTCACCTATGGCGATGGTGTTAGTGATATTAATATCAAAGAACTTGTGAATTTTCATAAGCAACATGGAAAAATTTGCACCATGACAACCATACAACCAAGTAGTAGATTTGGTGTGGTGAATATGGATGAAGACGGCACGGTTATTCAATTTGAAGAAAAGCCAGAAGATAGCAACACTTGGATAAATGGAGGTTTTTTTGTTTTGCAACCGGAAATTAAAAATTATTTGAATGGTGATAATTTTGATAAAATCATGTGGGAACGAAAACCAATGTATGACTTAGCAAAAGATAAAAATATTGTAGGGTATAAGCATCATGGATTTTGGAAATGTATGGACACCATGAGAGATAAAGAGGAACTAGAAAAACTATGGGAAACAAATCCAATTTGGAAAAAATGGTAACATTATCTTATTTAAAAAAATACTTTCAAGGTAAAAAAGTTTTTGTCACTGGGCACACCGGCTTCAAAGGCTCTTGGATGATTCAAATATTAAATCAAGTCGGTGCAGAACTGAAAGGTTACTCTTTAGCACCGGAGCATCATTATGATTTGTATTATCAAATTGATGGAAATTCATTATGTAAAAGTATTATACACGACATTCGTGACAGTGAAAAATTGCAAGATGAAATTCTAAATTTTGAACCCGATTTTATTTTTCATCTAGCTGCACAGCCTATCGTATTAGAAGGATATAAAAATCCGCTTTATACTTTTGAAGTCAATACACAAGGTACTGCCAACATACTGAACGCTCTTCGATACTATTCAAAAAAATGCGTAGTTATCTGCATTACAACCGATAAAGTTTATGAAAATAACGATGAGAATACGCTCTTTTCAGAACATCATAAACTTGGTGGTTACGATCCTTATTCAGCAAGTAAAGCTGCTGCTGAAATTATTATTTCATCTTATCGAAATTCATTTTTTAATACTATCGATTATCAAATTCATCAAAAATCAATTGCCTCAGTTCGAGCTGGAAATGTAATCGGTGGCGGAGATTATGCTCCCAATCGAATTATCCCTGATATAGTAAAATCAATTCAATTTGACAATCCAATTATTCTGCGAAATCCTCATGCAATAAGACCTTGGCAACATGTCATTGAGCCACTCAGTGCTTATTTATATTTAGCCACTAAAATGGTTGATGAACCGATGAACTTCAATTCAGCATATAATATTGGCCCCAATGAGTCTGATGTATTGACTGTAGAAGAATTAACTCAAATTGCAATTCAAACGGTGGGAAAAGGAAATGTACAAGTTGAATCCAATCAAAAGAAATTACATGAGGCTGCTACTTTGATGTTGAATATTGCTAAAATTAAGCAGGAAATAGGCTGGGAGCCAATTTATAATTCTAAAATAGCTATAGAAAAAACGATCAATTGGTACTTCGATGAAAGAAGTGCAGCTATTAAATGTATTGAATTGATTAATGAATATTTTCAGAATCAAACCAAAATCACCAAAGAAGAATAAATAAAAATGATAATGAATTTTTCAATTGAAAATACAAATATTAATGCGGTTAAAATTGTAAATTTGTTTAAGGTAGGCGATCATAGAGGCTATTTTGAAAAGCCATTTCATTATTCAGACTTTAAAAATAATGGAATTGATTTTCATATCAAAGAAAGCTTTTTTTCAGTGTCACAAAAAAATGTCATTCGAGGAATGCACTTTCACACACCTCCATTTGAACATGATAAATTGGTCTTTTGCACACGAGGAAGCATCTTAGATGTAGCGCTTGATTTGAGAAAAAATGAACCAACCTATCAGCAGTATGTCAGTCAAATATTATCGGAAGATAATGCGAAAGCAATGTTTATTCCAAAAGGGTTTGCACATGGTTTTTTGACATTGACAGAGCAGGCTACTGCTTTTTATTTTATCAGTAGTGAATATGTGCAAGAGGCTGATGGGGGAGTGCGATATGATAGTTTTGGGTTTGATTGGAATGTTGATTCGCCGATTCTTTCACCAAGAGATTTAGCTTTTGATATAATGGAGCAATTTAGTTCTCCTTTTTAAAAAAATATAATTATGAAAGTATTTATTTCAGGGGCTTCGGGATTAGTGGGTGGAAATTGTTTTCAATACTTTAAAGAAATGAAATGGGATGTAGTCGGTACGCATTTTAATTACGCAACGCCAAATACATTTTATTTTAATACACTAGATTTAGAAAATGAAAACAACTTTCAACTCAAAAAATTTCAGCCTGATGTGATAGTGCATTGTGGAGCTTTAACACATGTTGATTATTGCGAAAATCATAAAGAGGAGAGTTATGAAAAAACAGTAATTTCTACTAAAAATTTGATTAAGATTGCAGCTTTAATTCAAGCAAAACTTGTTTATATTTCGACAGATTATGTGTTTGACGGAAAGGATGGTCCTTACAAAGAAACCGATGCAACCAACCCATTGTCAGTTTATGCAAAGCATAAATTAGAAGCCGAGCAGATTGTTTTAAATGCAAGTGAAAAGCATTTAGTCCTTCGTATTACTAATGTATATGGCGATGAATATCGAAACAAAAATTTCGTTTCTCGAATCATTCATCAATGTATTCAAAGAGAAAAAATCATTTTGAATTTACCTTATGACCAGTATGCAAGTCCAGTGAATGCTTATGATGTAGCAAGAGCTATGTATCAGTTACTCAATGATAATCAAGGAGGGGTTTTTCATATAGCGAGTACAGATTATATGAATCGAGTTGACTTAGCATTGAGAGTACTTCAGTATTTTCCAGATGCTGATTATCAGTTGTCAGCAAACGACACAAACTCATTAAAACAAACGGCTCCACGACCTTTGTTAGCTGGGCTTTTGAAAAATAAATTTAGCTCACTTTATCCTGAATTTGTTTTTAGTAATGTTGATGATTATGTCTCGAAAGTGATAGAAATGAGGTCAAAGAATTAAATTGATTATAAAACTTAAAATCTCTGTAAGTATTATTATTGTTGGATTTGAGTAAAAAATAGATGTAGGAAAATAAATATGAAAATTTGAGTCAACTCAATTTAAATTACATATTAAGAATTTGAGTTTTTCTGATAGAAGGAGATAGGAATATCGTTTTTAAATAAATGAAAAGCATCGAATAAAAAAAGCCACCCAATTTGAAGGTAGCTTTTGTGCCCAGAACAGGAATCGAACCTGCACTCCCTTGCGAGAACCAGATTTTGAGTCTAGCGCGTCTACCAATTCCGCCATCTGGGCAATATTAATTGCAAGGAGTTTGCAATATTAAGTTATCAATGTAATTTATCCAAAATCCTTTGTAAATATTTTTTTTTTAAAATAAAACTCTTTGAGATTTTCAAGTCCATTTTCATCAATCATGAGCTCTTCTTGTTCAAAGTAGGCTGCAAGTGGGGCTTTGAGTTCCTGTTCTTTTTGAGCGATTTCATTTTTTATTTTTTGTAATTGAATTGGATTTTTATCGCCAAATTCTAATTCCATAACTTGCTCATTGATATCCATCATTTCACCTAAAAACGCATTTGATAGGGTTTGTTTTTCTTCTATTGATATTATATTTTTTTAATTTTAAAATGTATTCAAGTCTTTTTATAACTATCATCTAGTGTTTTTTTGCTTCATTGATTTCAGCCGAAAGATTGAGAGCTTCCTCATGCTGCAAACCTTCTAGGCGAAATGACAAATCAGGATGATATTTTTTACTGAGTTCATAAAATTTTGTTTGCACTTGTTCCTTATTCACTTTCAGTGAAATAGGGATATTATATAATGTAAAATAATCCATTTTTTAAAAGTATTTATAATGCAAAAGTAAATCAATTTGAAGTAGGTTTCCTCCTGAAAAATTTGAGTTATAAAGACTTATAATTGTGTGAATTTATTTCTTTTTACAGATTTATTTTTATTCATATTTTGGCTTTAAAAAAAATGATGTATTCATATCAATTTTAATAATCCATGAGCATTCGATTATATTTGCAAAATAATAGAAAATAGAGATGATAAAAATAGGAATTATTAAAGAGGGAAAAATACCACAAGATAATAGAGTGCCTTTTTCTCCAGTGCAATGTAAAAATATTCAAGAGAAATTTTCAGGTGTAAAATTTACTGTTCAGCCTTCACCTAACCGTTGTTTTAATGACGATGAATATTTATCGCAAGGCATTGAACTCAATGAGGATTTGTCTGATTGTGACATATTATTTGGAGTAAAAGAACCGATTATTGATAGTCTCATTCCGAATAAAACTTATTTGTTTTTCTCACATACCAAAAAGGCTCAACCTTATAACCAAAAGCTAATGAAAGCTCTTATTGAGAAAAAGATTCGCATGATTGATTACGAATGTTTGACTCATGATGATGGGCACCGAATCGTTGGTTTTGGATATTGGGCAGGCGTTGTGGGGGCTCATAATGGTTTGTTGACTTATGGAAAAAAATTTAAACAATTTTCTTTGAAAACAGTACATTCACTAAAAAATTTTCAAGAGCTAAAAGATACTTATGAAAATTTCTTTTTACCTCCGATTAAAATTGCATTGACTGGTTCGGGAAGAGTTGCTACCGGAGTGTTGGATATATTACAATATCTTGATGTGGCAGAAGTTTCAGTTGATGATTATTTATCGAAACGCTTTACCTATCCCGTTTTTGTTCATCTAAAAGGTAAAGATTTGTATGCTCGAAAAGATGATAGTACCTATCAAAGAGATGATTTTCATGCAAATCCTCAAGACTATACTTGCCTTTTTTTGCCTTTTTCTAAAATGACTGATATTTTAATGAATGGTATTTATTGGGATAAAAATATTCCGAGACTATTTGAGTTGGAAGATATGAAACGGCCTGACTTTAATTTGCCGGTTATTTCAGATATTACATGTGATGAAAATGGCTCTGTGCCTTGCAATATTGGAAGTACAAGCATTGCAGATCCTGTATATGGATTTGATAAAAATACGATGTCAAAAGCACCTCCTTTTCAAAATTCATTTGATGTTGTGGATGTGATGGCGGTTGATAATTTACCGAATGAACTACCTCGTGATGCATCAAAATATTTTGGAGCTTTCCTTGAAGAGTATGTATTGCCGGATTTAGTTAAAAATAGCTCTAGTGGCGTTATAGAGCGAGCTACCATTTGTAAAGCAGGGAAACTGACTTCATTTTATGAATATCTCAGTGACTATGCTTATCATTAAGCAACCTTTATTTTGGGATTGCTATTTTTAAAACATCCAGCATATTGCTTACATAGTGAAATTTTAAGCCTTTGATATAACTAGGATTAATTTCTAAAACGTCTTTCTCATTTTGGTCGCAAAGTAGGATTTCTTTCATTCCGGCTCTTTTTGCTGCAAGCACTTTTTCTTTAATCCCACCCACGGGCAACACTTGCCCTCTTAAGGTAATTTCACCAGTCATTGCTAAAAAGGGCTTTACGATTTTTCCTGTCAATGCACTCACCATAGTGGTTAGCATGGTCACACCAGCACTAGGTCCATCTTTAGGGGTTGCCCCTTCTGGAACATGAATATGAATATTTGAATTTTCTAGTTTTTGTGAATCAATTTTTAGTTCTTTAGTATGAGCTTGAATGTATGATAGAGCAGTCGTTGCACTTTCCTTCATCACATTTCCTAAATTACCAGTGAGTGTTAAATTCCCTTTTCCATGACTTAACACACTTTCAATAAAAAGAATCACACCACCTACGCTTGTCCATGCAAGTCCTATCGCTACACCCGGAGGATTTGACTTTTGATAAAGCTCATTGGTATATTTTGGTTTTCCTAAAATTTCTTCGACATCTTCTTCTGTTATTTCAATCTTTTGAATGTTTTCATCCAAAGCAATTTTCATTGCAGAATTTCTCATCAAAGAAGCAATTTGCCTTTCCAATTCACGCACACCACTTTCTTTTGTATATTCTTGAATCAATTTTGCAATGGAAGTATTTGGGATTTTAATTGAAAACTTTAGTAAACCGTGAGCCTCTTTTTGTTTTGGCACTAGATGTTTTTTGGCTATTTCAATTTTCTCCTCAAGAGCATATCCGCTGAGGTCAATGATTTCAAGTCGATCGCGTAAAGCAGGTTGAATTTCGCTAATACTATTCGCCGTAGCAATAAATAATACTTTTGATAAGTCATAATCCAATTCAAGATAATTGTCATAAAAAGAATTGTTTTGTTCGGGGTCAAGCACCTCCAGCAAAGCACTGCTTGGCTCGCCTCTATAGTCACGACCTAATTTATCTAATTCATCAAGAATGAAGACAGGATTACTTGATTTTACTTTTCTTAATGATTGAATTATTCGGCCAGGCATAGCTCCTATATAGGTTTTACGATGCCCACGTAATTCGCTTTCATCATGCATACCACCAAGGCTAAGTCTGATATATTTTCGACCAATCGCATTTGCTATGGATTTTCCAAGCGATGTTTTTCCGATTCCGGGAGGTCCAATGAAACAAAGGATTGGAGATTTCATATCGCCTTTGAGCTTGAGAACAGCAAGATATTCTAAGATTCGGTCTTTGATTTTATTCATGCCATAATGGTCATGGTCAAGTACTTTTCTTGCTTTTTTTATATCATATATGTCTTCGGTGTATTCATCCCAAGGCAGGTCAAGCAATAAGTCCAAATGGTTATAAATAGTAGAATAATCAGGAGTAGAGGGGTGCATGCGTTGTAATTTTTCTATTCCTTTTTGAAACATTTCTTTGGCACTTTCGCTAAATTTTTTTTGTTCAGCTCGTTTTTGTAAGTCTTTAATTTCTCTGTCGTTTCCATCTCCACCTAGTTCATCTTGAATTGCTTTAAGTTGTTGATTGAGAAAATATTCTTTTTGCTGCTTGTCCAGTTCACCATTTGTTTTGCTCGTGATTTTATTTTTAAGCTCCACATGTTGAAGTTCAATTTGCAACAAGCGTAATAAATTTTCAGTTCGTTTTTTGAAATCATTTTCTTCCAACAAAAGTTGCTTTTCTTTACTGTCACAATTGAGATTGCTTGCAATAAAATGATGCAAAAAATTGATATTATTAATATTGCGAATCATGATTGAAGCCTCCGGTGGAATATTGGTCGATTTTTTGATGATTTGCTCTGCAAATTCTTTTACAGAATCACTCATTGCAATAAATTCTTTGTCATTGCTATTAGGCAATTCATCATTTAAATATTTGACTTTTGCTTTAAAAAAAGGCTCGTCACTAACCCATTCCTCAATTTCAAAACGGATTCGCCCTCGGATAAAAACAGTTGTGCTATTATCGGGCATTTTGATTTGCTTAATGATTTCGGCAACTGTTCCAATTTTATTGATATCATTATATTTTGGATTCTTATTATTCGAATCTCTTTGTGAGATGACACCAATGTATTTCCCATTTTTTTCGGCTTGAAGAAGTGCCTGTATTGATTTTTCTCTAGATGCTGTAATCGGAAGCACCACATTTGGAAACAATACCATGTTTCGAATAGGTAAAACAATCAGTTCGGATGGTAATTTTTTTTTATCATCTTCACTCATTTCATCTTCATTGAGTGGTACAATTGGCATTATGTCAATTTCATCTTGATTATCTGCGAAAAACTGTCTTTCAAACTGCATATATGTCGTATATTTTTTATTATATAATTTAATTTAGGGTCTTTTTATTAAAAGTACCCTATTTATCAATAGCCGTGCCAAAAGTTTTTTTCTTATAAAAATGGGTCAATGAAACAGAGTCCGTTTCTTATCATGGAAAACTGAAATTGATAGGATATAAACGAATGCTTTTTTTCATGTAATGAAAATCGTAGTTTTGTAATGAATAATGAATAAAATAATTTTTATAAGCTTTTGCTCACTGTTTGTGAACATGACGAATTTGTCAGCTCAAAATAATAAAAATATGAAAAACAAAAACCCTCTAATATGCGACCCTACAATTGGGTCATGTGAAGTGCCAACACAGAAGCATTTGCATAATCATTCGGTTGATAAGAATCAAAAATTAGCCAAACCCATTACGGTTATTTATTATACTGATCCGATTTGTTCTTCATGTTGGGCGATAGAGGCTCAACTCCGAAAAATGAAATTGGAATATGGCGATTTTATTCAAATTGAATATCACATGGGTGGATTGTTGCCAGATTGGAGTTATAATAGTGGAGGCATTAGCAAGCCTTCTGACGTAGCTCATCATTGGGATGAAGTGAGTGTTTATTATGACATGCCCATTGATGGCGAAGTGTGGCTGACAGACCCTTTGGAGTCTTCTTATCCTCCATCTATTGCTTGGAAAGCAGCCCAAATTCAAGATGAAGATAAAGCCATTTTATTTCTACGAAAATTAAGAGAATTTGTTTTTTTAGATAAAAAAAATATTACAAAATGGGAACATATTTCACAGGCTGCATCTCTGGTTGGATTAGATACCACCAAGTTAAAACAAGATTATGAACAGACAGCAAAACAATTATTTGAAAAGGATTTGCAATTAGGGAGGGAGTTAGGTGTGAGAGGCTTTCCTACTTTGATTTTTAAAAATGAACATCAGCAAACAGTCACCGTTTATGGTTCAAAACCATACCAAGATTACATTAATGCCATACATGATTTGATGCCAGCCGTTCAGCATAAATCCTATAATTATGATTGGGAATTTTTGTTTGGGCAGTTTGAAAGCCTTACTGTAAAAGAGTTTGCGATGCTGAGTGGAGTAGAACGAAATCAAGCTATTCAACAATTGAATGAGTTGACAACAAAAGGATATTTAGTAGAGAAAACCATCAAAAATGGTTCGATATGGTATAAAAAATAAATCAAGAATAACTTGCGTATCAATGGACGAAATAGTTTCTCATATTGCTCAAATAAAAAATCGAATAAACCAAACGTGCAAAAAAATTGGACGAAATCCAGATGAAGTACAATTAATACTTGCAACGAAAACGGTCAGCCCAGAAAGAATTAAAATTGCAATTGAGTCAGGAGAAAAATGCATTGCAGAAAACAAAGTACAGGAACTGAAAGAAAAATATGATGCACTAAAAGACACGCCACATATCAACCATTTTATTGGACATTTACAAAGCAATAAAATCAAAGATATTTTGAAATATGATGTGCGTTGCGTACAATCCATCGATCGATTAGAATTGGCTGAAAAGCTACATAAGCGGCTACTTATTGAGAAAAAAGAAATTGACATTTTAATCCAAGTCAATACCTCATTTGAAAAAAGTAAATTTGGAATAGAGCCAAATGAAACCATGAATTTAATAAAAAAAATATCCCAATTTTCTACTCTAAAAATAAAAGGACTTATGACAATTGGACTATTCAGTACGGAGGCAGAGCAAGTAAGAAAATGTTTTCGCTTATTAAAAAGTATTCAAGAAGAAATTATCAACGAACAGATACCGAATGTTGAGATGAAAGAGTTATCGATGGGGATGAGTGGAGATTTAGAAACAGCTATTGAAGAAGGGGCTACAATCGTGAGAGTAGGGACTGCCATTTTTGGCAAAAGAATTTATTCTGATAGCTACTATTGGAATGAATATCATTAACAAGTACTTTAAAAAAAGATTTTCGGATATATTTGTCTAAAATATAAATTGTAGATACCTTTGCAATTAAATTTTAAAATAGGAGATGTTTTCAAAATCATGTGAATATGGGATTAAAGCACTAATATATATTGCGACCCAGTCACTTGAGGATAATCGAGTGAAAATAGGAGATGTAGCAGAAAAAGCAGGTTGTCCGGAGGCGTTCACGGCAAAGATTTTAGGATTGTTAACAAAGAAACAAATAGTCAACTCATTAACAGGGCCAACTGGAGGATTTTTTATTTCAAAAGAAGCAATGCAAGAAATTAAAATTAGCGAAATCGTGAAAATTATTGATGGAGATGAAATATACAATGGATGTGCATTAGGATTAAATGAATGTAGTAGCCATGAACCTTGTCCGATGCATAGCCGATTCACCAAAATTAGAGAAGAATTAAAACAAATGTTGAAAACAACTTCAGTCTATGACTTAGCAATTGGGCTTCAAGCCGGGAAAACAGTATTAGTTCGAATATAGAAAAAATATCATAAAATGAATGAGAGAAAAGAAATAGAAACCCTTGAAGATGTAAAACTACTTGTCAATCATTTTTATGCAAAAGTACGTGAAGATGATATGTTAAAAGATATTTTCAATAATGTGATTCAAGATAGATGGCCACAACATTTAGAAAAAATGTATCGATTCTGGCAAACGGTATTACTCGAAGAGCATACCTATTATGGAGCTCCCTTTGTGCCACATGCTAATCTCCCCGTAGATTCAGCACATTTTGAGAGATGGGTTCTCTTGTTTGGACAAACAGTTGACCTCTATTTTGTAGGAGAAAATGCAAGAAAAGCAAAATGGCAGGGTGAAAAAATGGCAGAATTATTTTTATCAAAAATTAATTATTACAGAGGGAGTTCTTCTATTCCAATTTATTAAAAGATTTAAAAATGAATATTACAAACGAATCAATCATCGGAGAAATTGTAGCAAAAGACTATAAAGCGGCTTCTGTTTTTAAACAATATGAGATAGACTTTTGTTGTAATGGAAACAAAAGTCTTGAAGAAGTGTGCAGTCATAAAAATATACCAATCGAAGAGCTGAAAACTAATATACAAACTGCATTAGCACAACATGGAGGTGACAGCACAAATTACAATTCATGGCCTTTAGATTTATTGGCTGATTATATTGAGAAAAAACACCACCGTTATGTTAACGAAAAAATACCTGAAATCATTACTTATTTAGATAAGATAATGCAGGTTCATGGAGATAGTCATCCAGAACTGTATGAAATCAATAAACTCTTCAAAGAGTCAGCAGGTGAATTGTCCTCGCACATGAAGAAAGAAGAATTAATCTTATTTCCTTCTATAAGAAAAATGGTAGATGCAAAACAAAAAGGAGAAATAGAACAATTTCATTTTGGTTCAATACAAAACCCTATTAAAATGATGATGCACGAGCATGACAATGAAGGGGAACGATTTAGAAAAATTTCAACACTTTGCAATCAATACACACCACCTTCTGATGCTTGCAATACCTATAGAGTTACATTATCCCTTTTGAAAGAATTTGAAGAAGATTTACATTTGCACATTCATTTAGAAAATAATATATTATTTCCTAAATCAGTAGAACTAGAAGAACAAATAGCAAACAATTAAATTTTAAAATATTTATTCACTTAAAACAAAAAACAAAAAAAATGAAAAAATCAATTCTCGCAATTTCAACAATCGCATTTTTATTCGCAGCATGTGGATCTCCATCTGAAGAAGATGCAAAAACAGAAACCCCAGTATCAACAGAAGCACCAGCCGAAACACCAGCCGCTAGTGAACCTGTATCTGCAGAAGCAACCGTTACAATCAATGCTGGAGATGATATGAAATTTGACATTGACGAAATAAAAGTAAAAGAAGGACAAACAGTGAAATTAACTCTTCACCACTCTGGCAAAATGCCAATCACAGCAATGGGACACAACTTTGTATTACTTGCTAATGGAACTTCAATTGAAGACTTTGCAAAAGAAGCTATCAATGCAAAAGACAATGATTACATACCAAAATCATTAGAAAGCAGTGTAATTACCCATACTAAAACAATTGGCGGTGGAGAATCTACAGAAATTAGCTTCCCTGCACCAGCAAAAGGAACTTATGATTTCTTATGTTCATTCCCTGGACACTCAGCTATGATGAAGGGCATATTCATTGTTGAATAATCAGCCTGACATTTATTTAATTAATAAACTGTGTTATAAGAAAGTTAGGCTTATAACACAGTTTTTTTACTATAAGAAATCTGTATTCATAAAAAATGGTACTAACATCAAAAAGTGAAATTGAAAAATATATAAAATACTGGATTCAGTTTGGATTTATAAATATTGCTTTTGTAGCTTTTTGGGGAACGATGATGCGATATAATATGTTGCACGAACTTCCTTTTTTTCAACAACAAAATTTATTGCACGCACATTCCCATTTTGCTTTTGGAGGATGGGTGAGCCATTTTTTGTATGTTGAACTTAGTGGACTTATTTTAAAATATATTGAATATGATAAAATTAAAATTTATAATCGCATCATAGTCGCAAATCTAATTAGTGCGTATGGTATGTTGATTGCTTTTAGTCTTCAAGGTTATAAAGCGGTATCCATTACTTTTTCTACTATGTCTATCGTTGTGGCTGTTATTTTTGCGATAGTTTATGCAAAAGATAGTAAAAAATTTCCACCTCAATATGCACCAAAACCATGGATTTTGTCATCTGTTTTTTTTAATGCATTTTCTATTTTTGGTCCTTTTTCTTTAGCCATATTAATGGCAAAAAAATATCAACTCCCGTTTATAATTTATCATCAATATATTATTATTTGCATTTTCAATATAATGGTTGGTTCTTTTTTGCTTGCATAGCTTTGGTGATTGCACTATTAAATCTCAAAATAAAAAATCTTACACTTTATTGTTGGATACTCGCTGTTTGCACAGTCATTACTTTTTTTATTATCGATTGTTATTTTGCAAGTAACTTTACCATTAGGAGCATATATATTAACATCCATCGCATCTTGGATTCAACTGATTGTATGGGGAATAATTTTAGTTGAATTTATCAAATATTATCAAAAAAATCATTCTACTTTATCAAAAGGTTTTTTGATTTTAGGAGCTGTGATATTAATCAGTATTAGCTTGAAATTTATTCTACAGGCTATTTCTATTTTTCCTTATTTTAATAATTTGGCACAGCACAAGCCATTTGTGATTGCATATTTACATTTAGTATTAATTGGAATTTTTTCAATATTTATATACGTTTATTCTTTTAGTCAAAAAATTTTAACCTATCATTTTGAGAGCAAATTTTATGTGGCAATTTTTGCCGTAGGATTTTTAATTAATGAAATTGCACTTGTTTTGCAAGGAATCAATTGGGTAAGAAAAACAGATATTCCTCACCTTAATGAAATGCTGTTGTTTGCTAGCATTTTATTATTACTTAGTTCTTCCAAGATATTTCTTTTTTCTCAAAAGAGAGAAGGGAAATCAGCAGACCAAATAGACACAAAAAACATTACTTCATAGAAAGCAACACTTCCAATAAAACGTTTGCATTGTTAATATTTGGCACTTTGCTGGCATACAGTAAAGTTAAGTTTTGAGTATTTGCTATCTTCTTTAGCCTTTTTAAATCATCATTTTTTGTTTGAAGTTCATCAATATATTTTTGTTTGAATTCTTCATATCGTTCTTCTTGATGATTGTACCAATTCCGAAGTTCAGTAGATGGAGCAATGTTTTTATCCCATTCATCAATATGTGCTTTTTCTTTGCTAATTCCTCTTGGCCATAATCTATCAATTAAAACTCGATACCCATCATTTTCTTCAGCTTGCTCGTAAGCTCTTTTAATTTGGATATAATATTTATTCATTTCTTTTCAATTTACAAATTATTTCATTAATATTTCGATATGAAGTGTTAATTTTTACTCTTGATAGCGTTTTTAAATTTTAAACAAAATTATATTATAAAATATAAAATAGGTGTGGTATTAATATTTGTTTTGCCGATATGGTTGGGGGCTTGAGGAAGCAACCTAGAAATGCAATCAAATGGAACGGTTAATCATTCAGAGGTAGAAGCAGCAAACGGTGCTACCTCTTCATACGACCCAACTCGTGGTGAAGGAAAATTTGATTCTACTAATTTGCAAATTTGGCCTTTAGATGCATCAATAGCTACAAAATGGAAGTCGATATCTGAAACGAAATGTACATCTTGTCATAAAATGTCAAACGAACAACTTGTTGGACCTGGCTGGAAAGGTGTTACAAGCAGACATACATCTTATTGGATTATGAATTTTATCACCAATCCTGACCCGATGATTGATAAAGATCTGGAAGGGCAAGCTCAACTAGAACTATGTCTTGTCAGAATGCCTAATCAAAATTTAGCCGAAGATGAAGCACGAAATATTCTCGAATATATGAGACAAATGATGGAGCTAAATAATATTACAGACAAACATTATTCGACTTTTATATAGTTTGTTGTGTCATGAAAATGGAAGTACTTCTTATTTAAATCTCCATAATCAAAATAGCCCCATTTTGTAAAAAATGATTTATTGGATGATAATGCATTGTCAAATTCGTTTTCAGTTTCTTCAATAATAATCGATCGGGAATTGTTGGTTTCAATAGTAGATAATAGCCATATTTCATAAGAGGTGCTCCATGTCATCATTAAGATATCTTTTGGAACTTTTTTGGATGAGATAATTAGTTTTTTGTGAGCTGCATTTTCTGTTTTTGATAAGAGTTGTTGATTCCAATTTAATCTGTTGGTATAGGTGGGTGCGGCGATGATAATTCTGACGCAACCTAATGAGCAAATCAATGTTAACAATCCGATTTGCAAATAAGGTTTTTCAATTTTATTTGAAAGCTCAAAAACAATTGGAATAATGACTACAAATGCCAAAAGCAAATATTGATTTTCTAAATAAAATTGGTCAGCTCCATTGGGATAGGTCACATTGATTAATAAAGTAATTGCAAAAAAATATCCTCCTAATAAAATTAAATTTTAGATAGTCTTTTTTAATGAAATAAAAAAACAGTCCAATGAATAGAAATAGTAAAACAAAGTAATAGTCTTTTATTAAATATTGAACAAAATGGATATTAGAATCTAAGCTAAAATAATCAGGAAATAATTGTTTAAAATTAATTAATCCGTGCATCGCTTGACTGTCATATTTTGTTTTGAAAAATAAAGATTTGACAAAATAACTTCCAATAAAAATACTGAGTGAAATGTAAATTTCTTTTCTTTTTTGATGATATGAAAGCCAATACATGATTAAGATAAATGAAAATGGAATCAACATGAGTGGATGAGTGAATGCAATAGTTGTTATCAAAAAAATGGAGAGAGTATAATAGATCTTTTGATTTGTTTTTTGATTATTTAATTGATTATCCAATAGGGCTAAATAAATGAAAAAGAAGGCCATTGCTTGTGGCAATTCTGATTGAATCCAATAAAATGTGTGTGTCGTCATTATAATAGAAAATAGCAAATAGGAAAGGGCTATTCGATTATTTTTTATCCAAAAAAGAATTGACAAAAAATGTGAAGAACGGAAGAAGGACAAAGCTCATTGAGTATGTCATAGTGATACTCTTCAAACTAGCTCCAAACCATGCTCCCAATAAAGGAAATAATTGAGTAAAGAACGCACCAAATCGATAATTTTGAATTGCAAAATCATTATCCTTTAAAATGTAAAATAAATGGAAGGCAATGTCGATAAAACATGTTCGCTCTTTATAAAAAATAATTGATAAAATTGTGAGTGCAATGAATGTAATAGAACCAATGAAAAATATAGATTTTTTATTCAGCAAAACACATTCGTTTTTAAAATTGGTGAATGGCAACTGATAATTCCTTGATAAGAGAAGTTTCGTTTTCAATTGCATTCCCAACAACGATAATATCAGCACCTGCTTTGCATTTGACTATAGCCTCTGAAGCAGATTTAATTCCACCTCCTGCTATCAATGGGATATCGATATTTTTTGAAACAGCTTCAATCATTTCGTTGCTAATCGGGTTTTTTGCTCCACTACCAGCATCCATATAGATGACTTTTTTCCCTTGCATTTCTCCTGCCATTGCTGTACAGACTGCAATATCCTTTTTGTCGTGTGGAATAGGAGAGCTGTGGCTCATATACGAAACTGTGGTTGGTGAACCTCCATCAATTATCATATAACCGGTGGGAATAATTTCTAAACCAGAGTTTTTAACAAAAGGGGCAGACACAACATGAGCTCCTATGAGCAATTCTGGATTTCGACCAGATATTAATGATAGATAGAAGAGAGCATCGGCATATTTGCTGATTTGTGAAGGACTGCCAGGGAATAGAATAATCGGAATTGAGCTATGTTGTTTAAACTTTTGGATACATTCATCTAAGTGGTTTGATAGCATGATGCTCCCACCAATAAATATGTAATCAACGGAGGATTCATTGCATAAATCTGCTAAGTTTTCAATTTTATTAATCTCTAATTCATCCGGATCAAACAATACGGCAAATCCTTTTTTGTTTGTTTTTTTTAAGTTTGAAAATGCTTTGATATATTTTGTCACCATTCATGTCGGACAAAGATATTTAAAAATATCAAATTTTTTTACTCTTATTTTATACTCATTTAGTGTTTGTTATTTTTTAACTCGAAAAATGAGTAATTATTCGGTCATTAAATGAGCATTGAAAATCATAGTAACAATCAATTAATCTAATAATTTTTCCGATTATACTGATAGGTTTGTACTTATTCAATCTATCGTTGAAACTCAATCACATTCAAATTTTTGAGTTGATCATTATCAACTTCAAATTTTATTAAGGTATTAATTTTTTGCCATCCATGTTTGCCCGATGCTCCGGGATTGATATGTAATAATTGGTTTGTATTATCTGGTATAACTTTTAAAATATGTGAATGCCCACAAATAAAAACATGAGGATGATATTGTTGAATTAATTGCTTGGAAAAAGCATTATACTTTGGTGGATAACCTCCAATATGCGTCATCAATACAGACACATTCTCAATCTTAAAATTCAAAAAATCAGGGTATCGAATTCTGATGTCATTACCGTCAATATTGCCATAAACCGCTCTAAATGGTTTAAATTTTTCTAACGCATTACACAATTCGATATTCCCCAAATCACCTGCATGCCATATTTCATCGACATCATCAAAATGCTTAAAAACTTGTGGAGCCAAATATCCGTGTGTATCTGATAGTAATCCAATTTTTACCACAAGATGATTTATTGAAGTACAACTAAATGATAATTCTTTTTCCCTTTTTGCACTATAATATATTTTTCGTGCATCACATCATTTTCTTGTATCAAATAGGTAAGGTCTGTTACTTTTTGTTTGTTCAAACTCACTCCACCGTTTCCGGTCATTTCGCGAGCTTTTGCTTTTGATTCAAAAATATGAGTTTCAGTCAAAAATGAAATAATATCAACGCCTGCTTTGATTTTTGAATATTCAAATGAAAAAGTAGGTACGCCGTCCATGATGTCAAGTAACTCAGATTCGGTTAGTTTTTTTAAGGCATTTGTGGTGTCATTTCCAAAAAGAATGAGAGAGGTCTGCACTGCATATTCATATTCATCAGCACTGTGAACCATTGTTGTAACTTCTTTTGCGAGTGTTTTTTGCAAAATTCTTAGATGAGGTGATTCGTGATGAGTTTTTATCAATTCATTAATTTCATTTTTAGGTAGAAAAGTGAAAACGGAAATATATTTTTCAGCATCCTCATCGCTGGTATTCAACCAAAATTGATAAAATTTATAAACGGATGTTTTTGTTTTGTCGAGCCAAACATTTCCTGATTCAGATTTGCCAAACTTACTGCCATCTGCTTTTTTCACCAAAGGAGCTGTAAAAGCAAAAACCTCATTCCCTGATTTTTTTCGAATCAATTCAGTGCCGGTTACAATATTTCCCCATTGATCGGAGCCCCCCATTTGTAATTTCACTTGATGTTTTTCATTTAAATAATAAAAATCATATCCTTGAATGAGTTGATAAGAAAACTCTGTAAATGACATGCCATTCTCTAATCGATTTTGTACAGAATCCTTACTGAGCATGTAATTGACCGTAATATATTTGCCAACTTCTCTGATGAAATCTAAAAATGAATATTCTTTTAGCCATTCATAATTATTTAAAATTTCAGCATGATTTTTTAATGTAGGATCAAAATTTAAAAATTTTTGCAGTTGTATTTTTTGAGATTCTAAATTATGTTGAATTTGCTCTAAAGGCAACATATTACGCTCAGTGGATTTGCCAGAAGGGTCACCAACACGTCCTGTAGCACCTCCTAACAATGCGATGGGTTTATGTCCTGCTTTTTGAAGATGAATCAATAAAATAATGGGAACCAAATTGCCGATATGTAACGAATCCGCAGTGGGATCAAAGCCGATATACCCTGTTGTCATTTCTTTATTTAGCTGCTCTTCGGTCCCGGGTATGATGTCTTGTAGTAACCCTCTCCATTTTAATTCCTCAATTAAATTAACCATTTTTATTATTGTTTGTTTGAATCATGCAAATTTGAAGATAATTTATTTCATAATTTACATTTTTGATTGCTTATTTTAATTATTTTTGTTAGCTGATGTATAATTTATCACTAAGTATATACGTTAAAATTTATAAAATATCAAACGAATGACATTGAAAAAGTCGATATTGACACTTGTAGTCTTTTTTTTCCATCAATAATTTATTTGCGCAAAATAGAAAATATGTCAATGAATTTTTGAATTTGGGGGTAGGTGCTAGAAGCTTTGGAATGTCTGGAGCTCAAGCAGCTAGTGTTAATGATGTTACTTCTGCTTTTTGGAATCCAGCTGGACTAATGCATGTGAACACTGATTTTCAAATTGGACTTATGCATTCTGAATATTTTAGTAGCATTGCAAAATATGATTATTTAGGAGTTGCTTATCCGATGAAAAATAAAAAAGGAGTGTTGGGGGTTTCTTTGATTCGATTTGCGATAGACGATATTCCCTATACGCTCAATTTGATTCAGCCAGATGGAACGGTGGATTATTCTAAGATAAAAGCGATTTCAGCAGCAGATTATGCTGGTTTGATTTCTTATGCTCAAAAATTAAAAATTAAAAAATTTGCAGAAAGAGATGACATTGGATTTAATGTTGGTGGAAATTTAAAAATCATTCATCGAAATGTGGGAAGCATGGCAAATGCTTGGGGAGCTGGTTTGGACTTTGGATTACAAGGTTTTTATAAAAAATGGAAACTAGGATTGATGCTCAAAGATATTACAACCACTCACACTTTATGGTCATTTAGTTTTACAGAAAAAGAAAAACAAGTTTTGGCACAAACAGGCAATGAAATTGTATCGAAAAGTTCCGAAGTCAATACCCCACGAATTGTGTTAGGTGGAGGGCGTTCTTTCAAAATTGATAATAAAATGAATTTGCTTGCTGAAGTGAATTTGGATATTTCTACAGATGGAAAACGTTATGGAAATTTGATAAATATCAACCCTTTCAGTATTGACCCTAAAGCTGGTTTGGAGTTGGATTATAATCGCCTTTTTTATGTTCGTGGCGGACTAGGAAATTTTCAAAGAATCTTAGATGATAATGATACCACTAACACTAAAAAACGAACATTATTTCAACCGACTTTAGGTGTGGGAGTTAAAATGAAAAGCCTCGTGATTGATTATGCTTTCTCAAGTTTAAATCTTCAAGGAAATCCTTTATATAGCCATTTCATTTCATTGCGATTGAATATTAATAAAAAAAATAGCACGTATGGTATTGCCAATACAGACTTGGACGATAAAGCAAATCAAATTAATCAACAAATTAAAAATAGAAAATAGTATAAATGCCTCAACGTTTAAAAATATTGTATTTCCTGTTATTTCTATTTGGAGTTCAAAAAAATCGTAGCTCAAACCTATGGAAACGAGTGGATAAACTACAACCAATCCTATTACAAATTTCAAATTTATCAAGATAGTATTTACAGAATTCCTATATCCTCATTGTTTGCATTAGGAATGCCCAATTCAGTACAGGGAGACAACTTACAAGTCTTTCGAGATGGAAATGAAATTCCAATTTTTGTGAGCAATCAAGGTGTTTTAAATGGAAGTGATTATATTGAATTTTGGGGAACGAAAGCTAATTCAAAGGTGGACGAGCCTTTATACATAAGCACAAATGATATTCTGAATCCAGATATAAATATAGTGTCGGACACAGCTTACTATTTTATCACATTTAATAATTCAAATACGAATAAACGATACACACTTTTAAATAATTCAATACAAAATCCTCCGATTGCAGAAGCATTTTTTTGGGATAGAATTAATTTAAATTATCGAAATGTTTTCAGTGGAGGGAAATCTTATGAGGGAGCCAATGTTGTGCCAGTGAGTTATCAATACTCTTCACAATACGAACAAGGAGAGGGCTACTGTAAATCGTTTACAGCAAACAAAGATTCGATTGTATTTACCTGTTTATATCCATACAAAAACGGAGGCTTGTTTGCCACTGTCAGCACTGCTGTTGTTGGAAATTCTTACCTAACTGACCACTGGCTAAAATTATATGCCAATAGTAATGAAATCGCAGATGTACACTATGGAGCTTTTGAAAGTAAAAAGATAATTGCGACCTTTCCAATGACTTATTTAACAGCCCAAAATAAAATGTCCGTAAGATATTCTCCTTTAAATGCAAATCCAAATTTTCCTGATCGTTTTGGAATTTCATATTCTCATTTAAGGTATCCTCGATTATTTAATTTTGGAAATAAATCATCTTTTTATTTTGAACTCAATCCCAAGCTGCAAGATTATTACCTAGAAATTCAAAATTTCAACTATGGTAATATTTCTCCTCGGCTTTACGATTTAAATGAAAATAAATATTTGATTGGCGATATTTCACAATCAGGAATTGTAAAATTTTTAATTCCGGCATCGAATAGTGTAAAATCATTAGTGCTTCAAAGTTATTCTAGCAACGACTTTGGACAAGTTTCAAATTTACAACCTGTTATATTTAAAAACTTTACTCAAACTGCAAATCAAGGAGATTATATCATTATCACACATAATGCTTATTTCAACGATGGTAATGGATACAACCACATTGCAGATTATAAAGCCTATCGAAATTCAATAGCCGGTGGAAGTTTTTACTCAACAATTGCAGATGTCAATGACCTCTATAATGAATTTGGGTATGGGTACCAATATAGTACCTTGGCACTTAAAAATTTCTTACATTATGCAGCCAAAAATCCTCAATGGAATTACAAACCGAAATTTGCTTTCATCATAGGAAAAGGATTAAGCTATTATCGATATAAAACCTATTCCGAAGCACCATATAGCACGTATCCGTTCTATGCAGTGCCATCGTTTGGCGATCCTTGTTCTGATATTTTATTGACAGATTTTGATAAAAACAATCAACCACAAATACCCATAGGAAGGCTTGCTGTTATGAATGGTTCAGAGGTAAAAAACTATCTCGATAAAGTAAAGGATTATGAAATGCAAGTGAATGATAATAGCCATCAATACAGCGATTCAACCCTTTGGAAAAAAAGAGTATTACACTTAGCTGGTACAAGAGATGCAGCACAACAATTGCCAATCTATCAAGCGTTATTAGGGCAAAATAATATTATTTCAGCACCTTATTTTGGGGGAGGCGTGACGACACTTCGTAAAAGTTCGACAGACGAAGTTGAGTTGGCAAATAGTGAAGTCATTGATAAACTTTTTAACGGTGGAATATCTCTAGTTCAGTTTTTTGGACATGGTTCATCTCAAACGTTAGACTACAATTTAGATTTTCCTGAAAATTATAAAAACTACAAAAAGTATAATGTCTTTATAGCAAATGGTTGTAGTGCAGGCGATATGTTTATTCTTCAAGGAGCAAAATCATTAGGAGAGCGATTTGTATTGGCTCCCAATGCAGCTTCTGTCGCATTTATAGCAAGCAATAACACTGGTTGGGTTTCTCAATTAAAAACATTTACAGATACTCTTTATTCCATTTTTTCTTATAAAAATTATGGGAAATCATTAGGAGAACAATTGCTTTTAAATGCCCTCACATTACATTCAAAAGCAATTGTTGACGGCAACCTCCGAACTCATATTGAACAAATCGGATTAAATGGGGACCCTGCTATTAAGCTCTACAATTTCCAACTACCAGATTATGCTGTTGAAGAAAAAGGGATTAACTTTAGTGAAATCAATTTAACAAGCTCTATCGATTCTTTTACAGCACAAATCCTCATTCATAATTTAGGACGATATCAAAAAGATACCTTTGAAGTGAATATCACTAGGACTTTGCCGGATAATTCCATTGAAAATATTCTCACAAAACAATATATTGGATTGGCAAATACGGATACAATTAATGTTCATGTAGCAACTTATGGTACCAATGCTCTCGGTATAAATTCATTGAATGTTTCTATTGATGATGCAAATCTAATTACTGAAATATCTGAATCGAATAACTATATCAAACGTAATTTCACAATATACAATGATGATTTAGTTCCAGTTTACCCATACGATTTATCAATAGTCACCAACCAAGGAGTTACACTCAAATCTTCAACATTAAACTCTTTTATAGAATCACGTAAATATGTTATTCAAATTGATACGACCAAAAAATTTAATAGTCCACTCCTGCAATCTACAAATATAGAAAGTGCCGGTGGAGTAGTGAAATGGCAACCGATGATGACAATGCAAGACAGTGTGGTGTATTATTGGCGAACTGCAATGGACACTCTTTATGGCAATCATTATCACAAATGGACAAACAGTTCTTTTGTATTTTTAAGTCAAAGTACTCCAGGCTGGAACCAATCACACTACGACCAATTTAATGAAAATCAATATACAGGTATTTATTTAGATTCAGCTTCAAGGCTAGTAAAATTTGATAATCTCAATAAAAAATTACAAGTACAAACTGTTTGTTTAAGAGGGCCATCTCCTTATGATTATGGAGCATTTAATTATTTAGCTAAAATTAATGGAACTTCTATTTATACTTACGGTTGTGGCACTCGTTTGTCAAATCTTCAAGTAATTGTGATAGACAGTATAACAGGTAAACCTTGGGTCAATCGGGTGCAACCAAATGGTCGTGGGAATTATGGAAGCATTGCACCTTGTAGAATGGATTATGGTAATGGATTTGAAGATCCTTTCTTTGAATTCTGTATGTATTTTGAAGCAGATAGAATCAGCTTTATGAATTTTTTAGATTCAATACCAACTGGAAATTTTGTATTAATCCGAAATCGAGTATGTATCGGAAAATCTTGTGGTGTGCTGAATGCAACCTTTATTAATCAATGGAAAGCCGATACACTTCTTTATGGAAGTGGCGTTTCAGCCTATCACAAGTTGAAAAATATAGGCTTTACTCAAATCGATTCTTTTACAAAAAATCGCCCATTCTCATTCTTTATGAAAGCCGGTCATCCTAATTCTATCATACAACATGTCGGTATTGATAGCACTGTCAATCTATATGCAGAATATAATTTCAATTCCTCAGTTTATGATGGAGATATGAATGCAGCTAAAATTGGTCCTGCTAAATTATGGAGTCATTTTTATAGATATGGATATTCCATAGATGGACAAGCGACTGACACAACGTCTATCCAAATTGTAGGTATTGATGCGAACGGTACAGAATCACTTTTGACAACAGTGAAAGGGGATACTTCATTGCAATTTATCAATGCAAATCAATATCCTTATTTGAAATTAAAAATGAATTTGATTGATAATATTCATGCCACAGCAGAGCAAACAAAATATTGGAGAGTTCATTTTCAGCCTGTGCCGGAAGCAGCATTGAATGCCAATAGACAGTTCTCACTTAAAGATACAATCAACCAAGGAGAAACGCAACATTTGAAATTAGCAATTGAAAATTTGACTGAAATGCCGATGGATAGTATGCTTGTCAAAATTAGTTTAGTTGATAAAAATAAAAACATCAATCCAATTGCAACAAAAAGATTTAAACCATTACCTATCCTCGATACCATTCATATTGATTATGACATTGAATCATTAAATCTAAGAGGGGAGCAAACACTATTGGTTGAGGCAAATCCAAACAATGATCAACTTGAGCAATATCATCCAAACAATTTGGGTTATAAAAACTTCTATGTCATGCCAGATAATAATAATCCAATTATTGATGTCACATTTGATGGAGTGCATATTTTTTGATAAAGATATTGTTTCAGCAAAACCTTCTATTTTTGATTACCCTAAAAGATGATAATAAATATTTAGCACTCGATGATACTTCGCTTGTTTCAGTGTTTTTAAAATACCCCGGTGAAGCATTTACCATTGAGCACCAGATACCATTTGATGGAAATGTGTTGAAATTTATTCCACCAACAAATTTAAATGATGGTAAAAATAATAAAGCCAAAATTGAATTTAATCCAAACTTTACTGAAGATGGAGATGATTATGTGTTGACAGTTAGAGCGAAAGATAAAAGCGGAAATAGTGCAGGGAAAAACTCATATAAAGTGCAATTTGAAGTGGTAAACAAACCGTCTATCACTAATTTGATTAATTACCCAAATCCATTCACAACTTCTACTCAATTTATTTTTACAATCACAGGTTCGCAAATACCAAGCAATTTAAAAATTCAAATATTGACACCAACAGGGAGAGTGGTTAGAGAAATCACTAAAGCTGAATTAGGGAATTTGCATATTGGTAGAAACATCACAGAGTTTAAATGGAGAGGCGACGATCAGTATGGAAAATTGTTAGGGAATGGCGTTTATCTTTATCGTTTTATTTCAAATCTCAATGGTCAAAAAATGGAACATCGTGATTCTGGTGCTGATCAGTGGATAGAAAAAGGTTTTGGAAAACTTTATATCATGCGTTAGATTTCCACGATTTTAGGAATTTTAATAAAGCCGAATTTTCTTTAAAAAGGTTTACATACTTTATTTCGTCAGGAGAAAAATTCTTAAAAAATCGATTGACAGAAGGAATCATACTTCCCTCAAAATCAAAAAATTGTTTTTTGTTTTCTGCTGAAAAGACAATAGCATGATGCATCAATAAACTCATGGCACCACTTCCATAATAAGCTGCATCTGTGCCTCCTGCTAAATAATAAGCCGTTTCGTTATCATATACTAAAAAATGAGCAGCATGTATATTTCTATTTTCATCCACTGCAAAAAACAGTTGACCACAATTGTTTTTTACACAAACTTCCCATGCTTTTTGGAAAGTTTGAATTGGAATTTTTGGTAAAGAGTTTTGTTTTAAAAATGTCTTTTCATGTAATTGATAAAATAAATTGATATCGTTCAATGTTTGAATATGAATAGTTTTTTGTGCTTTTTTGATTTGCCTTTTTAATGCAGGTTTATAGTTTTTTTCAATAGTTTCAAGATTATTTAAATTTAAAATATTTGTCATCTTCAATCGGCTTCCTATATTTCCAAAATCAATATCCAAAGGAATTCTAGGGTGAAGATCTAAGTTGATTTCATCGAATTCGGGCATCATTTCAAGTACTTGTTGTATTAAGATTTGTTGTGTCGTATGATTTAAAAATGAACTTGAAAACAGGAAGCCAGAGTAGGGGCATAGGTGAGGACTCCTTAGAAATTTGAAGTGAAATTTCTTTTCAATTTGATAAATAAAAAATACAAAATGACCTTTATGTTCCGCATATAAAACATCCCAATTTTCTAATAAATCATTCAACCAAAATGGCTGAAAAAACAATGGCACATCGCATGTTTCACAAAATTGTTCATATTTCATTTTATTACTCAACTAAATCGGATGGCTTTTGTAGGTGAAATTTTTCTGATAATAATGGCCGGTAATATCATGATGGATAGACATAAAATGATGGTTCCAATGATGATTGAAAATAATGTAGGTAGATGAATGTAGATAGGAACTTTTTTTATAAAATAAACACTTTCATTTAAAGAGAAAATGCCAAAATGTTGTTGAATTAAACAAGCTCCTATTCCTAAAACAGCACCCATCAATACTCCTAAAGAAATGATGTAAAAACTGGATACGAAAAAGATAGAACGAATTTTTTGATTGGTCATTCCAAGTGATTTCAAAACTCCAATCATTGGAATGCGCTCCATCACTAAAATAAGAAAAGCAGTAATCATATTGATGGAAGCTATTGCAAGCATGATAATGACAATAATGCGTTCGTTCATTTTCATCATTTCAAGCCATGAAAAAATATTTGAAAATCGTTGCTCTAAAGTGTAAATTTCTAAAGGGGCATCAATGATGTTTTGTTCAATTTCTTTTTTGATTGACAGAGTATAATTTTTATTTTTAAGATAGATTTCATACCCTTGAATCACGTTGGCATCTTCGCCATTTATCTTACCTAAAAATAATTGATCGGCTAATATAAAATGTTTGTCATAATCTTCAATTGCTGTGTTGTAAATGCCTACAATAGTAACTTTGCGGGCTTTTGGCGTATATTCATTTTTATTTAAAAAATACAAAATTACTTGATCTTGCACTTTGAATGAAAGCTTGTCTGCAATTGTTTTTGAAATAATAATTTCGTTGGACGGCTCTCCTTTTTTAAACTGCATTGCTTTTCCATCGATTAAATATTGAGGTGATAATAATCTTGTTTGAGCATTGTCAATCCCTTTGATGATGACTCCTTCAATCCCTTCTTTTGTTTTCATTAAAGCAGACTGTACGGTGTAGGTATGTACATCATTCACTCCTTTTAGAGCAAGAATTTGATGAATGATTGAAGAGTCAATCTCAATTTTATCATCATTTAAAATATGACTTTCATCTCTTAAATAATTGGTGATTTGTAGGTTGCCCCAGCAGTCATAAAATTTTTCACTGATCACTTTTTGGTATCCCTTTGTAATAGCCGTACCAATAATCATAACACTTGTGCTTAGTGTAATTGCAGCAATAGCAATTCGTACAATAAAAGCAGAGAAAGACTTTTTTTGATGAAATGCAATACGATTTGCAATGAAAAATCCTAAGTTCATTCTAACATCAAAGAAACAATTTTTTATTGAGAATATGAATGTCTATTTCAAAATAAAGAATTGGATCTTTTGTTTGATGTTCTATAAAGCCATAGAAAGTGGATTTTCTAAAATGGATTTTAATGTTTGTAAAAATTGAGCCCCCACAGCTCCATCTACAGCTCGATGGTCGCAACTTAGAGTTAATTTCATCAAATTTTTAATTACAATTTGACCATTCTCAACAATTGGAGTTGGAGTGATTTTTCCAACAGCTAGAATACAAGCATCTGGAGGATTGATGATTGCAGTAAACTCATCAATATCCATCATCCCTAAATTAGAAATTGTAAATGTATTTCCTGTAAACTCTTGCGGTTGTATTTTTTGGTTCGCGCTTTTTCGTATAATGCATTTGCCTCTGATGATATTTGAGAAAGTGTTTTATGATTTGCAAATTTAATCACAGGTACAATTAAGCCTTCTGGCAATGCAATGGCACTGCCGATATGGACATGATGATTTTGGCGAATAAATTCACCCATCCAACTACTATTAACCGCCGGATGTTTAGTGAGTGCTAATGCAACTGCTTTAATCATCATGTCGTTGATTGAAATTTTAATGTCACTAACGTTGTTGATTTGTTTGCGAGCACTTATCAGTTGGTCTAGTTGTACAGTAGTTTTTAGATAAAAATGAGGTGCCGAAAACTTACTTTCTCCAAGTCGCTGTGCAATGATGTTTCTCATTTGCGTGTTTGGAATGTCAGTATATCCTTCATTAAAAGGGAAAACTGGCGTTTGCATGGTATTGATTTGAGGTGCTCCTGCTTCTTGTTTAGGTGTAATATTTTCTAAATCTCTTTTTATAATTCTTCCATAATCGCCACTGCCTATTATTTCATGTAAATCAATTCCTTTTTCTTTAGCGATTCTTTTTGCCAAAGGCGAAGCCTTAATTCGTGCATCTGATTCGATATTGCTTGTGGTTTGAGATGGAGTGTTTAGAGATGTTGCTTCTATTTGAATTTTGGTTTCTGTACTTGAGTTTGCACTGTCTAAAGACTCGTTTAGGATAGTCGGTAGATATGGATTGATGTCAAATCCTTCACTGCCAATGATTGCGATGACACTATTGATTTTAGCAGACTCGCCTTCTTTCACTCCTTGATAT
>LNFQ01000061.1 GCA_001567165.1 Bacteroidetes bacterium OLB11 | reverse complement strand
TGTTACATGTAATGCTTATCTTGAGGATTTTACCGTTCTGTATATGGTTTTATCTTTGAATCGCACTTCTTCATACGAGTTTGTTTTTCATATTCTGATTCCTCGAACTGCTATTCTATCATCCCATTTGTAATTATTTAAATGTGGCTTAATGGACAAAAATGAGGCTCAAAATCGCTATAAGCCTTACTGTATCTATCTTTGAAGCCAATCAAAGGTTATGAATAAAAAAGTGCTTTTATTGTGGAAGTCCGATTACCAAGAAAAATGGTATTTCTAATGGTCTTCAACGATACAAATGTGGAGCTTGTGGGCGTCAATTTTTAGGAGGAGAAAGGAGAAATATTGAATCTTTATGGTTTGAATATCAAAACGGGAAGCAGACCTATGCCCAACTTGCAGAGAAGTACAAATGTTCAATCAGGACAATTCAAAGGGATTTGGATAAAGTCAGAATCAATATTTCAGAGAAAGAAGAGAGAGAGGTTATTGTTTTAATGGATACAACCTATTGGGGTCGTGGTTTTGGGGTAATGCTTTTTAAAGACAGTTTGACAAAAGAAAATCTATTGAAGTATTATGTCAAAACAGAAACCAATGCCAAGTATATCGAAGGGATAGAAGCGCTCAAAGCTAAAGGTTTTACTATACTTGCCATTGTATGTGATGGGAGAAAAGGGCTTATTCAATCGTTTGGCAATATTCCTGTACAGATGTGCCAGTTCCATCAGGCAGCCATAATCCGAAGATATTTAACGAAAAAGCCCAAACTAAAAGCAGCTCAAGAATTATTGGAAGTCGTTGATCTAATGAAGCAAACCGATAAAGAATCTTTTGAAGGAGCTTTACAATTGTGGTTTGAGAAATGGGAATATTTTCTAAATGAAAGGACGATAAATCATGAAACAAGAAAATCATTTTATACGCATAAAAGGCTCAGAAGTGCTTACAGAAGCTTAAAACATAACCTGCCTTGGCTATTTACTTGGTATGATCATTGCAAACTCAACATTCCCAATACGACTAATGCGATTGATGGGCACTTTGCCGATTTGAAAAACAAGTTAAGGAATCACAACGGGCTTTCATTAGAGCGCAAGAAAAGATTTATTGATGGGTTTTTAAAGGCATAAGGTACTCTAAAAATATCAATGGACTGTCGGGAAACAGCCCATTGATTTTGACATTTTTGTCGTACATCCGTATTATCCCTGATGGGTTGCTCCCCAGCAGAGCCCACTTCCTTTTATACAGATTTCTCAAAGTTAGGAGATATGAAATTTAGCTCAAAAATCTTTGGAAAAAAACAGCCTCAATTTTGTCCATTAGAAGACATCCTCTAAAAAATAGCCTCAATTTTGTCTATTACTCCTATAATTACAAAAAAAAGACTACCTTTTGGGTAGTCTTTTTTTTGTAAAAGCTATGGCAATGACTTACTTTCCCGGGTTTTATCCTAGTATCATCAGCGCTGGTAAGCTTAACTTCTCTGTTCGGAATGGGAAGAGGTGGACCTTACCGCTAAAATCACCATAAAGTTCTTAATAAAGTTCTTTATTTTGACATATTATTGAAAGAAAACACACAAGTAAAAAAGAGTTTAAAATTTTAATTGTTAAGTATTCGAGTAATTAGTACTGCTCGACTTTGATGTTACCATCTTTACATCTGCAGCCTATCAACGTAGTAGTCTTCTACGACTCTTAAAGGAAGTCTCATCTTGAGGTAAGTTTCGTGCTTAGATGCTTTCAGCGCTTATCTTGTCCGTACTTAGCTACTCTGCGATGCAGCTGGCGCCACAACAGATACACCAGAGGTACGTCCGACCCGGTCCTCTCGTACTAAGATCAGATCCTCTCAAACTTCCAACGATCACATCAGATAGGGACCGAACTGTCTCACGACGTTCTGAACCCAGCTCGCGTGCCACTTTAATCGGCGAACAGCCGAACCCTTGGGACCTTCTCCAGCCCCAGGATGTGACGAGCCGACATCGAGGTGCCAAACCTCCCGTCGATATGAGCTCTTGGGGGAGATCAGCCTGTTATCCCCGGCGTACCTTTTATCCTATGAGCGATGGCCCTTCCATGCAGAACCACCGGATCACTATACTCTACTTTCGTACCTGCTCGGCTTGTTTGCCTCACAGTCAAGCCTGCTTATGCTATTGCACTCTTCGTACGGTTACCAAGCGTACTGAGCAGACCTTTAGAAGCCTCCGATACTTTTTTGGAGGCGACCACCCCAGTCAAACTACCCACCATGCAATGTCCCCCGATTAACAGGGTTAGACTCCAAATAAACAAAGGGCGGTATTTCAAGGTTGACTCCATGATGCCTGGCGACACCATCTCACAGTCTCCCGCCTATCCTACACATTATTTACCCAAAGTCAATGCAAAGCTATAGTAAAGGTGCACGGGGTCTTTCCGTCCCGATGCGATTAACCGGCGTCTTCACCGATACCACAATTTCACCGAGCTCACGGTTGAGACAGTGCTCAGATCGTTACACCATTCGTGCAGGTCGGAACTTACCCGACAAGGAATTTCGCTACCTTAGGACCGTTATAGTTACGGCCGCCGTTTACTGGGGCTTCGATTCAATGCTTCTCCAGACAAGCCGGATGACATCCCCTCTTAACCTTCCAGCACCGGGCAGGTGTCAGGCCATATACGTTATCTTTCGATTTTGCATAGCCATGTGTTTTTGTTAAACAGTCGCCTGAGCCATTTCTCTGCGGCCTTCCGAAGAAGGCTCCCTTTTTCCCGAAGTTACAGGGTTAATTTGCCGAGTTCCTTAACCGTGAATCACTCGAGCACCTCAGGATTCTCTCCTAGACTACCTGTGTCGGTTTGTGGTACGGGCTTTTGTAGATTAAGCTAGCGGGTTTTCTTGGCAGTTGGATTAGGATTACTATCTCATTGTCCGAAGACGCTGAGTACTATCACCTTCGACATCTATTGCGGATTTGCCTACAATAAATTTATCTACAAGCTTTAACGAACTATTCCGTCAGTTCGCGAATCTTTCACTCCTGCGTCACCACTTCGCTCTACAAAAGGTTCAGGAATATTAACCTGATATCCATCGGATTCGCTTCTCCGCTTATCCTTAGGTCCCGACTAACCCTGATCCGATTAACGTTGATCAGGAAACCTTAGTCTATCGGTGGGAAGGTTTCTCACCTTCCTTATCGTTACTTATGCCTACATTGGCTTTTCTAAACGCTCCAGCAAAACTCACGTTTCACCTTCTGCGCACTTAGAATGCTCCCCTACCACTCATATCTCTTGATATGAATCCATAGCTTCGGTACCGGATTTGATGCCCGTTTATCATCCGCGCTTAATCGCTCGACTAGTGAGCTGTTACGCACTCTTTAAATGAATGGCTGCTTCCAAGCAAACATCCTAGCTGTCTATGCGATTAAACCTCGTTTGTTCAACTTAATCCGGATTTGGAGACCTTAGCTGATGGTCTGGGTTCTTTCCCTCTCGCCCTAGGACCTTAGCACCCAAGGGCTCACTCCCGGTAAACATGTCTGTAGTATTCGGAGTTCATCTGAGCTCGGTAGGATTTGACTCCCCCTCACCCAATTGGTAGCTCTACCTCTACGACACTTTTAACCGAGGCTGTTCCAAAAAACATTTCGGGGAGTACGAGCTATCTCCCAGTTTGATTAGCCTTTCACCCCTACCCACAAGTCATCCGAGAACTTTTCAACGTTCACCAGTTCGGACCTCCAGTACCTGTTACGGCACCTTCATCCTGCTCATGGGTAGATCACTCAGGTTTCGCGTCTAGCCCTACTAACTAAGCGCCCTATTCAGACTCGCTTTCGCTTCGGCTTCGTTCCTGAAGAACTTAACCTCGCTAGTAAGGACTAACTCGTAGGCTCATTATGCAAAAGGCACGCAGTCACCCCGTAGGGCTCCTACCGCTTGTAACGCGTATGGTTTCAGGTTCTTTTAACTTCTTTATTCAAGATTCTTTTCACCTTTCCTTCACAGTACTGGTTCACTATCGGTCTCTCAGTAGTATTTAGCCTTACCAGATGGTGCTGGCAGTTTCACGCAAGGCGTCTCCGACCCCGCGCTACTCAGGATACTGCTAGGTAATATAAACTTACGTTTACGAGGCTTTCACTCTATGCTGCTTACCTTTCCAGGTAATTCAACTTCGTTATATAGTCCACATTGCAGTCCTTCAACCCCAATTATGCCGAAACATAATTGGTTTGGGCTCTTCCCCGTTCGCTCGCCACTACTTAGGGAATCATTGTTATTTTCTTTTCCTCCGCTTACTTAGATGTTTCAGTTCAGCGGGTTGGCCTTAGGTCATCATATAGATGACGGGTTGCCCCATTCGGATATCTACGGATCAATATTCCTCAGCAATTCCCCGTAGCTTTTCGCAGCTTGGCACGTCCTTCTTAGCCTCTGAGAGCCTAGGCATCCCCCATACGCTCTTAGTAACTTAACCTTTTAAATCCTTTTGGTTTGTGTGTTTTCTTTCAATATGTCAAAGAACTTTTTTCAATACCTCTCTTTTTGGATTGATTATTGAATGTGTGGAGAATAACGGATTCGAACCGTTGACCCCCTGCGTGCAAGGCAGGTGCTCTAGCCAGCTGAGCTAATTCCCCAATAGCTTTGTAGTCCCGCCCAGATTTGAACTGGGGACCTCTACATTATCAGTGTAGCGCTCTAACCAACTGAGCTACGAGACTATATATGTTTTCTAATCTTCGAAAAACTCATTAGGTTGAGCCTTCTGGTTTTCGCTATTGGCTGCCTCTCGTTAATGTAAAGAACTCTTTCCTTTTTTCGAAGTAATGTTGAAATAGCAGAATTATCCTTTTGAGTTTCTCTAGAAAGGAGGTGGTCCAACCACACCTTCCGGTACGGTTACCTTGTTACGACTTAGCCCCAGTTACTGGTTTTGCCCTAGGCCGATCCTTGCGGTTACGGACTTTAGGCACTCCCAACTTCCATGGCTTGACGGGCGGTGTGTACAAGGCCCGGGAACGTATTCACCGGATCATTGCTGATATCCGATTACTAGCGAATCCAACTTCATAAGGTCGAGTTGCAGACCTCAATCCGAACTGAGATTGGCTTTTTGAGATTAGCTTCACATTGCTGTGTCGCAACTCATTGTACCAACCATTGTAGCACGTGTGTAGCCCCGGACGTAAGGGCCATGATGACTTGACGTCATCCCCACCTTCCTCACTACTTACGTAGGCAGTCTCTTTAGAGTCCCCAGCTTAACCTGATGGCAACTAAAGATAGGGGTTGCGCTCGTTGCGGGACTTAACCCAACACCTCACGGCACGAGCTGACGACAGCCATGCAGCACCTAGTTTCGTGTCTATTGCTAGAAAAATCCCTTTCGGAATTCGTCACTAACTTTCAAGCCCGGGTAAGGTTCCTCGCGTATCATCGAATTAAACCACATGCTCCTCCGCTTGTGCGGGCCCCCGTCAATTCCTTTGAGTTTCAATCTTGCGACCGTACTCCCCAGGTGGCATACTTAATGCTTTCGCTTAGGCCCTAACTGTATATCGCTAAGACCGAGTATGCAACGTTTACAGCGTGGACTACCAGGGTATCTAATCCTGTTTGATCCCCACGCTTTCGTGCCTCAGCGTCAGTTACGACTTAGTAGCCTGCCTTCGCAATTGGTGTTCCGTAACATATCTATGCATTTCACCGCTACATGTTACATTCCAGCTACCTCAATCGTACTCGAGAAAATCAGTTTCAATGGCAATTTGATAGTTAAGCTACCAGCTTTCACCACTGACTTAATCCTCCGCCTACGCACCCTTTAAACCCAGTAAATCCGGACAACGCTTGGATCCTTCGTATTACCGCGGCTGCTGGCACGAAGTTAGCCGATCCTTATTCTCATGGTACCATCAACACCTTACACGTAAAGTGATTTTTTCCCATACAAAAGCAGTTTACGACCCATAGGGCCTTATTCCTGCACGCGGAATGGCTGGATCAGGGTTGCCCCCATTGTCCAATATTCCCTACTGCTGCCTCCCGTAGGAGTCTGGTCCGTGTCTCAGTACCAGTGTGGGGGGACATCCTCTCAGACCCCCTACTGATCGTTGGCTTGGTGAGCCGTTACCTCTCCAACTACCTAATCAGACGCATGCCCATCCTTAATCACCGTAGTTTTAATATCAAATAGATGCCTATTCAATATATTATGGGGTATTAATCTCTCTTTCAAGAGGCTATCCCCCTATTAAGGGTAGGTTACACACGTGTTACGCACCCGTGCGCCACTCTCAAGAACCTATTGCTAAGCTCTATCCCGTTCGACTTGCATGTATTATGCCTTCCGCTAGCGTTAATCCTGAGCCAGGATCAAACTCTTCATACTAAAAGTTGTTTGATTTGATTGTCTAAACTCTTGGATATTGACTTGAATTGTACTTCAAGCTTCTGCTATTTCATTACTTCAAAGAACTTTAATATATGTAACCTTTCGCAAGGTCGTTTATATTTGTCTCTTAATTTCACCCTTCGTTAAGGGGATGCAAAGGTATGTGTTTTATTTCTTTTGTCAAGTAGTATTTTATTTATTTTCTTTCCACCTCAAAATCACCCCCTAATTCTATTACTTAACTCCCTTTGCTTCGATTTGTTTCTGCTTCTATCTACCCATTACCCCTCTCCAAATCGGGATGCAAAAGTAGTATTTTATTGTGTGTT
>LNFQ01000060.1 GCA_001567165.1 Bacteroidetes bacterium OLB11 | reverse complement strand
TTTTGTTTTGAATTAGAAAGTGCAGAAGATGCCCTTTATCATTTATTGAATTTGCTACACACTAAAAATGTAAAAATATCAGAAGCCAATTTTATTTTAAGTGGATTTTGTTCATATCAAAATGAAATTGCAGATTTGTTGCAAACCTATTTTTCGATACAAACATTCAATCAAAACATGATATCAGATGAATTAATCAATGAAAAAGAAGATTTTCCAATCCATATTTTGTTTAACCTATATTCAATATTGAGATGCGTATCATAGGAGGAACTCATGGTGGTAGAAAGTTTCATCCACCAACCAAAATGCCGGCACGCCCCACTACGGATATTGCAAAAGAAGGCTTGTTCAATATTTTGCAAAATATGATTGATTTTAGCTCTATCAGAACACTCGATTTATTTGGTGGAACCGGCAGTATCAGTTACGAATTGGCTTCGAGAGGTTGTGAAGATTTGACTATTGTTGAGCAAGACCAAAATTTAGTTCAATTTATAAAACAAAATTGCACAACATTTCGATTTGAAAATTTTAAAGTTATTCGCTCTGAAGTCTTCCGGTTTATTAATCATACACAAGAACACTTTGATTTTATTTTTGCCGGTCCTCCTTATGCACTAAAAAATATTGATGATATTCCTAAAATTATTTTTGAGAAAAATCTTTTAAATGAAAATGGAATTTTTGTCTTAGAACATACACCACGAAACAATTACGAAACATTTCCATTCTTTTTGAAAAGTAAAAATTATGGAACAACCATATTTAGTTTTTTCAAGGCAGCATATTTAAAAGAAAATTAATAGAAAATTAGACAAAAAAAAGGGATGATTTCTCACCCCTTTTTTTATTGCTTAAAATATTTTTTTAGCTATTGCTTGAATGAATGTCTAAAGCGATTTTCACTTCAGGATAAATAAATTTATCTCCAAGTGATTTGTCATTTCCATAAAATAATCCCCATTTTGTACGATCAATTACAAATTCAGCAATTGCATTTATTTTGCCATTTTCTACTGTGATTTTTGCAGGGAATGTAACGTTTTGAGTACTATCTTTTAAGGTTAAATTTCCAGAAACTTTATGAGTTGCATTCGCATCCCCTGTTACATTTTCAATAGATGTAATTTCAAATTTTGAAGTACCGAATTTTTCAGCTTCAAAAAAATCAGGTGATAATAGATGACCTGTTAATTTTGCTCTTGTGTCATCATCAATCCCTTCATCTACTATTTTCATAGAATTGATATCAATATTAAAATTTCCAGCTACAATATTTCCATCTTTCAATTGGAATGTGCCATCTTTAAAAGCAAAAACTCCATGATGTGTTCCAACTGGTTTAGAGCCAAAAAAGCTCACTTTGCTATTTGTAATATCAATGTTGTAATTTTCCCCACCTAATGAAACGGCAGCTTCTTTGCTTTGTTCAGTTTGAGCTTGTTCTCCATCTGGTTTTGATTGACAAGCTGCTAAGAATGTAATCATTCCTAAAAATAATAATGTTTTTTTCATATAAATATAATTTATACAAAGAAACAAATATTATTAGATGTTTAAACATTTTTATTGGATTTTTATGATATTTTTTAACGGCTTTTATAAATATATACTTGAATATAAAAGTTGGAAACTGTATTTAAATATTTGTAAGTAAGTCGAATATTAATATAAATATAATGGTACATAATTTTGCTTAAACACTACCTTTACAAAATGAAATTTTGGACATTCATTTATTTAACATTGCTTTTTCCACTCATTTGCCATGCACAGCAAAATTCTTTAGATGAAGACTTTTCAACATGCTCTGCTACCCTACCCAACAATTGGAAGCAATATAGCGTCACTGGCTCTGACACTTGGAAATGTACGGCTTCGGGTTATACAAATAATGCAGTTTTCATGAATGGATATTCAGGTGGAAATAATAATCTGAATGAAGATTGGTTGATTAGTCCACAGATTATTTTAAATCAATTTGCAGCCCCAACTTTGTCATTTTATTGTAGGACAAAATTTGCAGGAAAGCCAATTCAAGTGTATGTTTCAAATAATTATCTCGGATCAGGCAATCCGAATCTTGCCACATGGACTTTGCTCAATGCAAACTTACCGGCTACGAATTCAGATTCTTGGTTTTTTTCTGATAAAATCAATCTCACCAATTTCAAAAATCAAGCAATTCATATCGCTTTTAAATATACCTCAAACACTGACTCAGCTTCATTATGGAGAGTTGATAATATTCAAGTTTATGAAAATGGAATAACGCTACCAAACTCATTTTTGAATGTTGGACAAACCGAAATTGGCAGTCCGTCAATCACAACAAATTTTCAATTTACAATTTCTTCTTTTGGTGGGACATTAAACGTCATTGCTCCACCTCCGTTTGAAATCTCAAAGAATAATATCAATTTTTTAAATCAATTGAATTATGATTCGACGATTAGTGCAATACCTCAAACGGTTTATATCCGTATCAATCCTACAATTGCAGATAAAGTGTATCGAGATTCAATTGTGTTTCTGTGCAATGGAAATCAATCAAAAAATGTTGAATATTTACTAGGTACTTCTTTGCCAGACAATAAAACGTTACGAGTTGTCAATTGGAATATGCGATGGTTTGGCGAACCAAGTTGGTGTGCTTGCGACACTTCTCTAGCTAAAGCAAATGCAATCAAAATCTTAAAAGATTTGCATGCCGATATATATTGTATTCAAGAAATGGTTAGTTTAACTAAATTGGCTGAACTCTCAGCTGCTCTTGGTCCAGAGTATGATTATATAGCCGCCCCTTATGGTTCTGGTGCTCCCAATCCACAAAGTGGATTTTATGCTTCTTGTCAAAAAATACATATATTTTTAATACTCAAAAAATTCAAAATACGGGCACTTTTGGTCTGCTAAAATCAACTTATCCTAATGATTCATTTGCTTATAATTGCTTTGCATCTGGTAGATATCCTTTTGTGATGCAAGCAAAATTGAATTTAGAAAACGGCATTTCCGATACGATTCTTTTCACAAATATTCATGCAAAAGCTAGCAATACTCAAAATGATTATGATAGAAGAGCTTGTGCAGCACAATTAATGACTGACAGTTTGAATGGTTTATTTTCAAATAAAAAAGTCATTGTCATTGGAGATTATAACGACTTGTTAGAAGGTTCAAATGTGGCAGGGAATGTAACATCTCCGTATAAATATCTATTAGATCATAATTTTAGTGGAATCACATTGCCGTCATTATTTCCAGGTCAAAGTACCTATATTGGTTCTACTGATTATATCATTGATAATATCGCATGCAATCAATCTATGAACAATCATTATGTTCCAAACAGTTTTTTTATTTTCACAGAAGGACCTCGATATATTGAAAATTTTAAAAACACAACCAGCGACCACTACCCTTGCATGAGCTATTATAGATTTAATTTTCCGAATGCAATTAAAGATGTAGAATTTGTGAAAAATAGTACCCATTTTTTGATTGAAAACCCTTCTAAAAATTCGTTGAAAGTATTTATGGAAAAGGAAATAAATGAACAAAATCAACTAAGTATTTATAATTTATTTGGTCAAATAATTTACAAAACAATTTTACAATATAATAGTACATACTTTGAACTTCCTGCTACTGCATTTCCTAAAGGATTATATTTAGTTGAAATTGCAAACAGTCAATGGAAACAAACTCAAAAATGGATACTAGAATAAAAATCAATCAACATGCTAAAAATTGGAGACTACAATACATTAAAAATCGATAGAGCAACCTCCGTTGGATTCTATCTGACAGATGGACAAGGTAATGATGTTCTTCTTCCGAATAAATATATTAAAAAACATTTTAAAGTAGGAAATGAAATTACCGTTTTTATTTACAAAGATTATGAACAACGCTGGATTGCAACCACTCTAAACCCTTGGATAAAAATCAATGAATTTGCATCATTGCGTGTGCGAAGTGTGAGCGATAAAGGTGCATTTTTAGAATGGGGGTTGGAAAAAGATATTTTTGTTCCATACAGAGAACAAAGCATCAAAATGAAAGAAGGGTTTCGATATATTGTGTATTTGTACGAAGATGAATTGACCAATCGTTTAGTGGCTTCCTCTAAAATTAATAAATTTTTAAACAATGAAAATTTTGATTTAGAACCCGGCTCCGAAGTGGATTTACTCATTTTTGAAACCACTCTTCTTGGCTTCAATGCGATAATCAATCAAAAATATAAAGGCTTGATTTATCACAATGAAATATTTCAAGAAATCAAAATCGGGAACAAATTAAAAGGCTATATTAAAAATATCAGAGAAGATAATTCGATTGATTTGAGCTTACAGCCTAAAGGGTTTGAACGACTTGAACAAGGTGCAGAAAAAAATTTTAAATTACCTGCAAGAACACAAAGGAATATTGTATCTTACAGACGATAGTTCGCCAGAAGACATACAAAGAGTATTGTTGATGAGTAAAAAGAATTTTAAAAAATCAATTGGAATTTTATACAAGAAAAAATTAATTACGCTCAATCAATCCTCTATTTCGTTAATAAAATAAAAGGACAATTCAATTGTAAAAAGGAAAAAATTTACTGTAAAAATGGATTGTTCATTCTTTCCAAACCTATATGTGTTTTCGGGCCATGACCAGCATACACAATCGTTTCATCAGGAAGTGACAACAATTTTGAGTGAATCGAATGGATTAAAGTATCATAATTTCCACCAGGCAAATCACTACGTCCAATACTCATTTGAAAAAGCACGTCACCGGCAATCACAAAATGATATTCTTTGCTGTAAAAACAAACAGAGCCTAGAGAATGACCCGGTGTTAAAAAGACTTGCAATTGATCATCACCTAATGAAATTTCTTTTGATTCATCAATATAAAAGTCTGCTGCAGGTGCTTTAGTATATTGTAAACCATAAAGAGTCGCTGCTGAAACTGCCGATTCAAAAATAGGTAAATCGAGTTTATGAAAACCAAATGGAATTTGATAACGCTCCACACAATCTTTAACACCAAAAACATGATCTATATGAGTATGCGTGTTTATCACCATTTTAGGAGTCAATTTATTTTTATCAATAAATCCAAATAAGACTTTATTATCCAACGCTTGATACATTCCAGGATCGATAATCAAACACTCTCCTTTTTCGTTATAAACTAAATAGGTGTTTTCTTGAAATGGATTAAAAGTAAATGATTGTACATGTAGCATACACTTGATATTATAATTGTTACAAATATCTTGTATTTTTTTTATGATGATAGCCCCCAAGCAATATATTTATAGAAAATTTCGTACTTTTAATTTCTTTTTAAAGCAATTCATGTTCAGTCGTCTAATTAAAAGCCAATTCATCAAACTAATTTTCATTATTGCTTTCGTTTTTATTTTTTTTGAAGGTGATGCACAAGCTTCGTGGGAGCAATATGGACAAAATCGTGTACAATACCGAACTTTTGATTGGAAGTATTATGATAGTACCCATTTTAGAATTTTTTATTATGATAAAGGAATGACACATGCTATCTATTCTTTGCAAATAGCAGAAGAAGAACTGAGTCATATTGTGTATTTGATGGGTGGACGATTAAGTAAAAAATTAAATATCGTCATTTATAATTCGTATGATGATTTTAAGCAAACCAATATTGGTCGAAAAAATGATGAATTTAATATTGCTAACGGAGGAAAAATTGATGTGGTGGGTGATAATATTCCTGTTTATTTCAATGGAGATCATTTGAATTTAAAAAAACAAATTGTTAGAGGAATTACTTCTGTGATAAAAGACAATATGCTTTTTGGAGATAATCTGAAAGATGTTTTTAAAAATGCTGTCAAAATGAATTTGCCTGAATGGTACACCAGTGGCTACGTTTCGTATATTTCAGATGAATGGACTCCTGAACAAGCTGCTGAATTAAAATCAATTTTTATATCTACAAAAAGTAAAAGTATTTTAAATATTGAGAATTATAAAAGCATTTTGTTGGGACATTCATTCTGGAATTTTTTATCGTTGCAATACGGTGAAAACTCTATTTCTAATATGCTCTATCTCACTCGCTATCGAAAAAGTGTCAATAGTGCTATAGAAATTGTTTTTAAAAAACCATATAAAGAACTTTATAATGAATGGGAAAATTTTTATCATTTACATGATTCAACGCTTGATATTCAAAATAATAAACTGGAAGGAACTCAAATATTAGCAAGTATCAAAACTAGAAATGACGCAAATTATAGTCAATTTTCAATATCGTCTGATGGACGTAATATTGCTTATGTCGAAAAGGCAAACGGCTCATTCAAAGTATTTGTATATGATATGAAATTCAATAAGCAACATGAATTGTTAGATGGAGGCATTCATGCAAATGTTGAAATTGCTGACCCTAACTATCCGTTGATTGCATGGAGTCCAAATGGAAAAAGAATGGCAATTTTATATCAAGCTAAAAATAAATTGACATTGAAATTGTTTACTGTTGACGTAAATAAAACAAAAACTAAAATTATCAGTAGTAATAAAATTGAACGTGTGACCGGCATGTGTTTCATGGATGATGAAAATCGTTTAGCCATTAGTGCTATTAAAAAAGGGAAAAGTGATTTATACACACTCCTCATTCAAAACACACGACTAGAGCCGGTTACCAATGATCTATTTGATGATAAAAATCCAATGTTTGTTCAAAGCGGAACCAATAATGGTATTTTATTTTTATCAAACAGAACAACACCTTTCTTAAATGACAATATAGATAATGGGCATTTTAATTCTCAATTTAATGTATTTCTTTATGACCCAAGAAAAGGAAACAATCTGTTACAGCTCAGCAATACACAAACACCCATCAGTCATCCAATACAATGGGGACTTGAACAATTTTCTTTTTTAACTCAAGAAAAAGATCATCAAGTGAGAAAAGTGGTGTCCACAATGGGAAGAGAAAACTCATTAGATACTTTTCAAATTAAAAACTTCCCCCCTTTAAAAAACACCTTAGTTTATCAAACTTATATTCAGCAAACAGCGATGATTGTTGAGATTTATAAAAATGGAAGTGAATTTATCATTCAAACAACTCCGTTTTCTGAAATGGAAAAAGAGCAAAATAAATATTGGGAAAAATTAGCCCAATTACCCAAAGAGTCTTCTGATGAAGGTATTGATCACAACTTAGAAAATCAAATTTCAAACTATATCACTCCTTTTGATAATGATACAAATCATGTATCATATTTAGACATGATTTTTCTTGACAAAAAAGAATCAAAACATCACTACCAAGTCTTTAATGAAGTTCCAAACACAATCAAACCCAAATTATATCTACAAACTTTTCATGCCGATTTTTTACAAACAAGCCTTGATAATACTCTTCTTTTCACTCGTTATCAACCATTCGATTATTATGGAGGACAATACCAAAACCCACCAATATCAGGTTTTGTAACCGCATCTCTAACAGATATTATGGAAGATTATAAAATCATTTCAGGAGGAAGATTAGGATCAAATCTTACTGGTATTGATTACTTTCTTCAGTATAATAATTTTAGAAAAAGAGTTGATTGGGGGCTACTTTATTTTCATCATGCAACAACCAATTTATATGATTTGAGAAGAAACAGTTATCCCTATTATTCTCCATATCTCACAAGCGGCAGAGTCAGTATGGATTATCTACAAGCCAATGTTAGTTATCCTCTCAATCTGTTAACCAGTATCCGAATGCAATTAGGGATACGATATGATAAAATTAAAATTTTAGCAAAAGACAAATACAGTGTTGAAATGCCGAACGATAATCAAGTGTGGGCAGTCAGTCGAGCTGAAATCGTGTATGACAACGCCTACTCTCCAATACTCAATATTTGGCATGGAAGCAAACTAAAACTCTTTGGAGAGTATCAATATAAAATGAATAATACAACAAAAGGATTTTATGCTTTTGGATTTGATTTGCGAAATTATTTACCGATTTATAAAAAATCAATTTTAGCAAGTCGATTGGCAAGTTCGTTTAGTGGAGGAAATGCCAAAGTATTGTATTTACTAGGTGGTGTAGATAATCCTTTGAATGCAAAACGAGATGAAAACACTTCGATTGACTATACTCAAAACTATGCTTTTCAGAGTTTGGCAACCAATATGAGAGGCTATAATCAAGGCTTCCGAAATGGAAATAGCTATCTAATTTTAAACGAAGAAATTCGCATTCCAATTTGGAGTACTTTCTTTAAACGTCAAGCAAAATCTCCTTTCTTGAAAAACTTACAATTAGTGGCATTTTCCGACATTGGTTCAGCATGGAAAGGAATCATTCCTGATGAAGACAATATTAAACAAAACAATGTGATTAATACAGGAAACTCGCCAGTGACTGTGTATTTAGACAATAGTACTTACAATTTTGGGTGGGGATACGGACTTGGTTTGCGTGCCAAACTCTTAGGTTATTTTATACGAACAGATTTTGCATGGAATATTGAAGGAATCAAGAAACCCTTAATTCATTTATCTTTGGCGACCGATTTTTAAAAAGAGCCAATGAGCAACAGTCAAGAGTTATGTTTAAAATATTTAAATTTTTTTTGATATTCACTTTAACGCTCATTTCAACAACAAGTTACAATCAAGATATTCAATTAAATCCTGACAGTATTTTTTTTAACAATAACAATCAGGATACACTGAATCCAACTTTAAAAATAAATAAATCCGTAAAAAAATCGTTTGTTATAAAAGGGAAAGTTTTAGATTATTTTACCCAAGAACCACTTGAATTTGTATCAATTTTTTTTCCTAAACATGCCGTCGGCACTAAGTCTGATGAAAATGGAGAATTTCAATTTATCCTTCAGTCATTTCCTGGTGATACACTCGCTTTTTCGCTTTTAGGTTATGATAATATTTTCTATCAATTAGACTCCACTTTACCCTTTCAAGAGCTTAATATAAACATGTTGGAAGGCTCAATCCAAATCAGAAATGTCACCGTCAAATTTGAAAAAAATCCTGCTCTTTCGTTAGTCAAAAGAGTGATAAAAAATAAACAAAAAAATGATTTTGAAAACCAATCCAATTATAGATATGAAGTGTATAAAAAAGTTGAAATTGATTTAACCAAAATTCCTTTCAAATCATTCAAGAAATTAGCACTATTAAAAAAAATTGGGTTTATTGATAAATATTTAGATACAACAAAAAAAGATAATCCTTTTTTGCCATTATTCCTGACAGAATCGCTGGCTGATTATTACGCTCAAAATAATCCTAAAAAATCAAAAGAATTTATCAAAGCAACCAAAATATCTGGTGTAGAAAATAGTAGTGTCAACGAGACGATTAATTCACTTTATTTGAATTTCAATTTTTATAAAAACACATCGTCTATTTTTAAAGTTGATTTTATTAGTCCGATTGCAAATGATGCTCCCCTCTATTATAAATACAAAATTGTAGATACTCAATTGATAAGTGACAAACTATACTACCAAGTTTCTTTTTCTCCAAAACGCAATGGCGAAAAGACATTCGAAGGATATTTTTGGGTGCATGATAGCGATTATGCAATTTTGAAATGCCATCTCTCAGCTGGAAAAAATCAAAATATTAACTGGATAAATCAAATTGAAATCACACAGGAATTCAAACAATGGAATCAATCGCTTTGGGTTCCGGATAAGGAATTTATTTATATCGATTTTAGACCACCACATGGAAATAAAAATTGCGGGTACTATAGCTCGTAAAAACGACAAGCTACCAATCGTTTATGTTCAACCAAGATTCAATCATGCAGATTATCAATAATGTTGCTTATCAAAAAAGTAAAGAACTGACAGAAAAGCAATTGAACAGAGATAAAGAGTATTGGGAACGAATAAGGCATGATACTTTATCAAAGAATGAACAAGCTATTTACACGATGATTGACACCATACAAAGTCTTCCGATTTATAAAAAATATACTAGATTAATTTACACATTAACTACAGGAATCATTAATACAGGACCTATCAAAATTGGTTCATTTTATAGCTTTTTATAGTAGTAATCTTTTAGAAGGTCATCGATTCAAATTTAGAGTTTACACTACTCCACAATTATTTAAAAAATCTAATGCTAGACACCTACATAGCTTATGGAGATTTAGATAAGCATTATAAATACCAATTCAAATCTTTATGGATAATTAAAAATTCTCCACGCAAACAAATCTATCTTGAATATAAACATGATTTCAATAGTACCATCAATCAATATAATGAGTCGGGTTCTTTTGATAATATCATTAGCAATGTTTGGAGAATGCCAAATATTCCTTTAAAACTTTATTTTGAAACAAAAAGAAAAATTGAAATTCTGAATACCTACCATAATGGATTCAATAATACATTCACATTTGAATCGAAAGATTTTACACCTTATGCCCCCCTACCAATTATTGAAAAAAATGGTGTTCCTCAAAAGACGATTCACAATACAGAGATAGGACTAGAAACACGATATGCACAAGATGAAAAGTTTATAGTTTCAAATTTTAGTAGAAAGAGTTTATCCGATAAAAACTTTATTGTGAAACTGTATTTAGGAGTTGGTGTGAAAAATATTTTTCAATCAGATTATAATTATGTCAAATTAAAATTGAATATTTCAAACAAATTTCAGGTTGATCGTCTAGGATCAATTTTCGTTAGAGGATTTGCTGGTAAGATTTTTGGACAATTGCCTTATCCTGCTTTAGAAATACATCCGGGAAATGAGTATCGCTATTACAATCAAAATGTGTTCAATTTAATGAATCGTTATGAGTTTCTAAGCGATCAATATATTGGCTGTTTTGTAGAACATTCAATGGGAAGTTTATTTTTTAAATATATCCCTTACGTTCGAAAGGCGAATATTCGAACTTTTTGGAATCTTAGAAGCGTGTATGGCGGTCTGTCTGCTCAAAACAAGCAACTAAATACATTTCCTAACTATCAATTTTCAACACTGAATAATTCACCCTATATTGAATTAGGGACAGGCTTAGAAAACATTTTCAATCTATTAAGAGTTGATTTTGTATGGAAAATATTACCAAAACAGCTTCCTCAACAATATATTCAGCAAAGGCATTTTGGAGTATTTGGCAGTATGAAATTTGCGTTTTAAAAAATCATTTTGCTTTTTTCATTCTTTTTAAAAATATATTTGCAACTGTGAAAGAAATATCCAATCGTTCAGCAACTTATCATTTTAGTATTGAGCAAAAATTTACTGCCGGTTTAGTGTTATTAGGAACAGAAATTAAATCAATAAGAAGTGGCAAAGCTAGCTTCAATGATAGCTTTTGTGTGTTGCATCAAGGAGAAATTTGGATAAGAAATTTACATATAGCTGAATATCATTTTGGAACATCAAATAATCATAATCCAACACGAGAAAGGAAGTTGTTGCTTACAAAAAAAGAAATCAAAAAAATAGAAACAAAGATTAAAGAACGTGGAAATACTCTTATTCCATTAAAAATATTTATTGCTGAAAATGGTTATGCAAAAATTGAAATTGCTTTAGCAAAAGGTAAAAAACTGCATGACAAAAGAGATAGTATCAAAGAAAAAGATGTGCAACGAGAATTAAAACGTTCGTTGAAAATTTAAGGTTTATACTTTGATGCAGTCAGAAAAGTTTGACTATCCATTGGCGAGTCCATTATTTCTGTCCATTTAATTTCGGGATTGTTTTTGAGATAACTTCTCACAATTTGCCAACCGATATAGGTTCCAATATTTCCGGGTGATTCAGGTGGCATACCGGTTGAACTAGGTCCGTCCATCACATATCGTATCACCTTTTGCAGCTCAGATGAATACAAAAGTTCATTCTTTTTAAAAAAACTCCAAATCATTTTTTCATTTTCTTGACACCAACCCAACTGCGTTTTGCTATATCCAATCAAAAGTTCATCACTCGATTTTGGCAAAGTGTATTCCATAAAAGTCATTTGTTTTCCTGCATAAATCATCAAGTCTAACAGTTTTTTTCCCTCAGGATTCATTTCCCATTTATCTTCAAAAATCACTTTACTTGCAAGCACCGGTATATTTTCAGGAATACAATGTTCGGTTTCATATTGAGCCAGACCAATCGAAGCATAATAAGGATAATCTTTCCCTAAAAACATATCCAATCCAATTCCTAAGGTCGTATCAACAGTGACAGCACTATATCGATTCAATCCAGAAATAAAATAATAAACAGTCCCCCACTTTTCATTTGGATAATAATATTTAATATGCTTAAACAATTCAGCTAATGCTGCATCCGATTTTTTTGTATCAGGAAATACTTTTTTGACACTATCATAAAGGTCTGTATAATCTTTGAAAGTTAAAAAATGATACATTGATTTTAGGAATAAATCATAATTTTTTTGAATGCCAAAACCTGTCAGATTATTAAAATAAATTGAACTAAAATCAGGGTATTTTTCACCTAGTTTATTCACACCCTCACTGATTTGATTTGTATCAATCTGATTCACCTCTTCAAAAAATGCAATGGAATGAAAATTAATATTTATATTTTTTAGATTGACATCTTTATTATTTTTTTGAAGTGCAAGAAACGAAGAAAAAAAATGATAGATAAATAACAAACATTTAATAAATATACGTATTTCAGAAAGGAAGTATTTTTTGTTTCATTTAAAATTTTATTAGTTTGAAAATATTTAATCACTGCAAATTTTGAAAGTATAAAATTGTTAAAAACACTAAAAATATAAATCATGTTAAAAAAAATTCTATTTAGCCTTACTTTAATCGCATGCACTTTCACT
>LNFQ01000059.1 GCA_001567165.1 Bacteroidetes bacterium OLB11 | reverse complement strand
GAGCGAATCATATCCAACTAAGTTTAGGCGATATAGCGAGTGGAGTTTATACAGTACAAGTGTATAGCAACAACAAGCTAAGTTTCACAAGCAAAGTGAGAAAAAATGACTAGACATTAGTTTGTAATTGAAAACAAGAAAGGCGTGCCATTGGCACGCCTTTCTTGTTTTAGGAGAGGAGTCTTTTATCTTAACCTTTGTCAATATCAACAAAGGGGTTTTAACCATTCCAAAGGGATAAACCCTGATGGGGTCGTACCTTAAAAATCGAGTTTGAATACTCTAAATATTCAGACCCCAATAGGGTCATATCAATGAAATACAAAATCGAGTTTGCTATTTTGAATTGTTTGATGAAAGCACCAAAAATGGTGGTCAATACATTGCTTAATTTAGATTAAAATTTAATCTCTTCACTTGTGCTTTTATCGAAAAATGCATATTTGATGATTTCATAAGATTCGTCACTTTGAATATCAAAAGAGCCATATAATTTTTTCCAATTTGAATAAATTGATTTCCCTAATAAACTTTTTTTAAAGGTCAAATGCGATTTGATAATCGGGTTGACATGAAGTTCGAGTTTCACATTTAAGTGAGAGGTTAAATATTTAATATGTTTTTCGATGTCATCTATTAAAAGTTGTGTTGAACGAATTTTTCCTGTACCATTGCAGGATGGACAATTATCGTCAGTAGCAATATTAATTTCGGGTCGTAATCGTTGACGGGTAATTTGTAATAAGCCAAATTTAGAAAGGGGTAACACGCTATGTTTTGCTCGGTCTGGTTTCATTAAATCTTCCATCAATTTCACAATATCTCTTCTATTATCGGGCGATTTCATGTCGATAAAGTCCACAACAACAATACCTCCAAGGTCTCTGAGTCTTAATTGTCGTGCAATTTCATTTGCGGCTTCTATATTGGTTTTAAAGGCTGTTTCTTCTTGATTTTCGCTAGAGAATTTATGTCCGCTATTTACATCAATCACATGTAATGCTTCTGTGTGTTCGATAATGAGATAGCCTCCACTTTGTAACATAACCGTTTTTCCGAATGAAGCTTTGATTTGCTTTGCTACGCCGTAATGCTCAAATACAGATTGTGTATTTTGATAGTGATAAATAATTTTTTCTTTATCAGGAGCTATTTTAGCTATATAGCTTTTTATTTCATCAATTATTGAAGAGTTGTCGGCAATGATACTGTTGAAATTGTCATTCAATAAATCACGAAGGAGAGAAGTTGTTTTGTTTTGTTCGCTTAAAATTTTACATGGAGGTTTCATTCCTTTTAGGTTGTGCTGAATGCTTTTCCACGATTCAATAACGGTCAAGAGGTCTTTATGAAATTCGGCGGTGCTTTGTCCTTCTGCAGCGGTTCGTACAATCACACCAAAATTGGCTGGTTTGATACTTTCTATAATTCTTTGTAGTCTTTTTCTTTCTTCACTTGAATGAATTTTGCGAGAAACACTCACAAAGTTATTAAATGGAGTCACTACAATAAATCGTCCCGGGATTGATAATTCACAGCTGACACGAGGTCCTTTAGATGAGATGGGTTCTTTTAAAATCTGAACAAGGATGTTTGGTTTGCCTTGAATGACCTCTGTTATTTTTCCTGTTTTGATGATTTCAGGCTCAATGGTAAACTTGGACATGTCAAGCGAGGTGCCGGATTTGTCATTGATAGCCATGTCGGTAAATTTGAGTAGGCTTCTGAAATGAGGACTGAGATCGGTATAGTGTAGAAAAGAGTCTTTTTCGTGTCCAATATCAACAAATACGGCATTGAGTCCGGGCATAATTTTTTTGACCTTTCCTAAATAGAGGTCTCCGATGTTATAGCTTCCTCCTGAATTATCAAAATGAAGTTCGGAAAGCTTTTTGTCTTCTAAAAGGGCAATTTCGATGCCCGATTCGGTGGATTGAATTATAAGTTCCTTGTTCAAAGCTGTAATATTTTTTATTACAACAAATTATCATACACATAGATAGGACATAAAGCTGTGGTTATGAGTATTTCATAACACAACTTATGTAATGTCAAAGGAGATGACAGGATAGCTGAAGGCTAACTATTTTTTTCTTATGACGGTTTTTTTCTTAAACGTTTTTTTACGTTTGTGAGTTGCGATTTTATGTCTTTTACGTTTTTTTCCGCAAGGCATGATTAAAATGTTTTTTGTTTAAAAATTAATTAAATGTTTTTATATAATTGTCTATTTCTTTCGAAAATTCTGGATTATTGACGATGCTTTTGCATTTTTCAAAAAGAGAGATGGCTTTTGCTTTATTGCCTTGCCCCTTATATGCTTCTGCTAAAAAATACATCGCCTCAGTGTTTTCCGGTGTTTTTGAAAGAACTAGCTCTAGTCTATTTATTGCTTTATCAAACTGTCCCGATTGGATTGACATTTTTCCCAACATTAAATTTGCTGGAATATTTGTGCTATCTTTTGCGGTTATTTCCCTTAGTATGGTCACTCCCTTCATGGTTTCTCCCATTCCTTCGGTATAACAGGTTGCTAGTGCAACTTTTGCGTTATCATTATTAGGATTCAACTCTATTACCTTTTCAAAACAGGGAATCGCTTCTAGTGATAACCACTTTAGTTTACTCATATCTCCTTCTCGTTCCAGAAGGGCTAAGTATAAACTGCCTGCAAAGGTGATACTTTTTTCTGTATTTTCCAAAAAAGCGGCTTTTTTATAATAAAAAGCGGCAATGATAAGCTCATTTTCTTTTTCCCAAAACTCAGCTATGTCTTTATATTCGTGGGCAGTTTCTTTTTTTATTGCTTTGACTTTTAACTCAGAAAGAGTTGCTTTTTTTTGTTCATTTAAGCTATTTTCTTGGCTTAACTCAAATTGCTTAAAATCCAATGCGTCAATATTTTCTATTGGATTTTGAGGACTTGCATTCATTGCTTCATTGTGAGTGTGTCCGTTATGTTTCTTTTTCCCCTTAAAATCTCCTAAAAAGTATAAGGCTCCTATTAATATGACAGAAAAAGTCAGAAGAAAAGCTTGCTTTCTTTTCACGTAAAGAATATTAATTTTTATTTAATTGGAACAATATCAAGAATTACCCTTTACTCTTAGCTCCCTTAACAGAAGATTTTACTTCTTCTACAAATTCTTTTGCAGGCTTGAACGCAGGAATATAATGTTCTGGAATAAATACGGATGTATTTTTTTTAATATTACGACCTACTTTTGCTGCTCTTTTTTTAGTGATAAAACTGCCAAATCCTCTTACGTAAATATTTTCGCCAGCAGTTAAATTTTTCTTTACGTTCACAAAAAAGCTTTCTAAAGTAACTAATACATCTACTTTTGGAATACCAGTTTGATCGGATATTGCATTGACTAAATCTGATTTTTTCACTATATATTATATTTTATAAGGTTTTAAAAAGTACAAAGATAATACATTTTCATCTTATATTGTCTTTGATAATTATTTGTATTCGGTGATGATCGGTTTATGTTCTTATAAATTATTGAATGTTAAGATTTTTTGAATATTTAATTTTCCAATTCGTTGCTATAATTCTTCGAATTTTGTCTTCAAAAATAATATGTTTAATTTTAGGTAAATTTTGAAATTTAAGATTATTTTTCCTTTTTTCACAATGACAAGCATTGACATATCAGTATATTTGTTTCCTTTTTGATACGCGTAAAAAAAATAGCAATTGTTGGAAATCCAAATAGTGGAAAATCGTCTTTATTTAATCTATTGACGGGCTTAAACCAACGTGTTGGAAATTTTCCTGGTGTGACGGTTGATAAGAAAGTAGGTGAAAGTCAATTAAACAATAATGAGCGTGTAAATTTTATTGATTTGCCGGGAACTTATAGCCTTTATCCGAAAAGTGAAGATGAAGTGGTGACACACAATGTATTGTTTGGCAACATGAACGAGGGTGAAGATTTAGACTTGATTATGGTTGTTGCTGATGCTTCAAACTTAAAAAGAAACTTGCTTTTTTGCACTCAAATTATCGACTTGAAAAAGCCTGTTGTGATTGTGCTGACGATGATGGATATCGCTGTACGAAAGGGAATTAGTATTGATTTGCAAATGCTTTCTATTGGTTTGGGGGTGCCTGTGGTGGCGGTCGATACAAGAAAGGGAAAGGGCATTTCTAATTTAAAAAAACAATTGGAAATTTGTCTGAATTCTTCTTTTATTCCTACTCAAAATGATTTTATTGATAATCATTCTTTAGCTCCTGGTTTGATTGATTTTATTAAAAATGAAAAAGGCTTTCATGCAGATTATGTTTGTTTACATTATGCCTCAACTTATCATTCTATAAAAAATATCAGTTTAGAAGAAAAGAAGATTCTCGATACTGAGATTGAAAAATTGAATTTTAATAAAACAAAAGTCCAAGCAGATGAAACGCTGCTCCGATATGCCACGATAAAAAAAATCATGCAAACATGTGTCGTGGAAGTGAGTCCTTTGCAAAAACAAATTCAGAGTGAAAATATCGATAAAGTTTTACTGCATCCGATTTATGGAAACATCATTTTGGTATCGGTTTTTTTCTTGATTTTTCAATGTGTGTATTGGATTGCAAAGTTCCCTATGGATTGGATTGATAGTGGCTTCACGGCTTTTGTGAATTTTTTAGATGCCTCATTGCCAAGTAATTTTTATACCAATTTATTAATTGATGGAGTGTTGGCAGGGATAGGAGGGATTGTCATTTTTATTCCACAAATCATGATTTTGTTTGGGATTATTTCTTTGTTAGAAGATAGTGGATATATGTCTCGCATTAGTTTTCTCACCGATAATATGATGAGGAGAGTGGGGCTCAATGGCAAGTCAGTCATGCCTTTGATTAGTGCAGTTGCTTGTGCTGTGCCGGCCATTATGGCTACTCGCACTATTGAAAATAAAAAGCAAAAATTGATTACGATTTTAGTGACCCCCTTTATGAGTTGCAGTGCACGTTTGCCTGTTTACACTATAATTATTTCATTAATTATTCCGAACAATTATTTTTTGGGAATCATCAGCGTGCAAGGGCTTGTGCTGTTAGGAATGTATTTTTTAGGCTTTTTTACTGCATTATTTGCTGCGTCTGTTTTGAATTTTTTTATAAAAGTAAAAGACAAATCCATCTTTCTAATGGAGTTGCCAGTGTATAGAGTTCCTCGTTGGAATAATGCGTTGATTGTGATGTTGCAAAAATCTAAAACCTTTGTGATAGAAGCCGGTAAAGTGATTTTATTGATTTCAATTGTATTATGGATGATGTCATCTTATGGGCCGGGCTCAAATCAGTTAGTTGAAAAAGTGTCTTTAGATAATTCGTATGCAGGTATTATTGGAAAAAAAATAGAGCCCGTCATTAAGCCTTTGGGTTATGATTGGAAAATCGGAATTGCTTTGATTACGTCTTTTGCGGCTCGTGAAGTATTTGTAGGAACGATGGCTACTTTGTATCGAGTGGATAATGATGATGAAAACACGCTGAAAGAAACAATGGCAAAAGCCCGCTTGAGCAATGGAGCCTTGGTTTATTCAATACCGACAGGTGTTTCTCTATTGGTGTTTTATGCGTTTGCATTGCAGTGTATGAGTACTTTAGCTATTGTCAAAAGGGAGACCGGAAGCTGGAAACTGCCTATTCTTCAATTTTTGGGAATGGGAATTTTAGCATATCTATCATCACTCGTTGTTTATTCTTTATTTTCATCGTTTTTTTAATTAAATTAAAC
>LNFQ01000058.1 GCA_001567165.1 Bacteroidetes bacterium OLB11 | reverse complement strand
CTCAAATTACCAAATTTTTTTATTACTTTGTTTCTCAATTAGATATATTTTCTATATCTTTGAGATATAAACAATACGAAGTCTAAATGGATATGCATAATACGAAGTTAATTTTTGATCCAAACTTATTTCAAATTTCTCTAGGGAAGCATCATGACAAAAAAGTGATATGGGTAAAATTTAATTACGATATAAACCTTATCCATCTCCTCCGAAGCCAAGCAAAAGCTTATTGGTCGGCTTCGCAAAAAGCATGGTATTTGATTGATAATTACCATCACCGCAATCTTTGTGGTATAGAATTAGATATTGTAGGAAAAGAGGTTTTATCGAAGATTTCGGAAACAAATATGCCCGAATTTTTTGAAATATCAAAACATACTTACGCTCAAAAGTTATTCTCAGAATACCATCCGCACTTATTCTATTGAGTTTTCTCAGTTGTTTTATTTGCTTAAGGGTTTTTCAGTTCAAGACCTTTCTGCGGAGCGATTACAAAGCTATTTTTTTATCGTCACAATGAATTAAAATTGTCCGAAAATCAGAAGCTCTTGTATGATGTTTATGTTTCTAGGAATTTGTAAAAAATTATTCGGTTTCTGAATGATGATTTTTCCGGTTTTTAGTCCTGAAATGACTTTACTTTTTTTATCCATTTTTACATGTTTTAGAGTAAACTTATTTGAGGACAAGGCACCCTTTTTCTAATCATTTTCTGATTTTATTATAATAGTCAGTTGTTGATTTAAGTCAATTTGATTTCTGAGTTAAAAAACATTTGATTTAATATTTCAAAAGTGTTAAAATATACTTATCCAAATACCTTTTCAATGGATATATGTTGATTTTTATGAATGAAAAACTAATTGATTTTTTTAGATTATTTTACCAATTTTAAGTTTATTGAAGTTTTTTTTGATTTTATATTTAAAAATTTATTAAAAAAAATAGTTTGTATAAAGATGTGATAATAAGTACTTTATGTTTTTTTTGAATATATTATTTTTATTTAAATAAGTAGTAAGATGAAATTTTTTTTAACTTCTTATTGCATAATTAAAACAATAATTATATATTTACCCTCAAATTAAATACGAATGAGAAAATTTTTTTTAACATTAATGATGGGTGCAATAAGCTCAGTGAGTTTTGCACAACAAAGTACAGAATTTGGATACAATATTGGAGTGAGTAATTATTGGGGGGATTTGCAACCCAGTAATGTTACATACCGAGATGTAGGGTTTTCTACTGGTTTTTTTGTAAGACAAAATATTAACTCTTTTTTGGCTGTCCGTGGTAATTTAAACTATGGTCGTGTACACGCATCAGATGCTAATTCACAAGTGCAAAGCCACATGTTAAGAAATCTTAGTTTTCGTTCTCATATTGTAGAGTTCGGTGGAGATTTTGAATTTAGCATTTTACCTTATGATAAATTTAATCCATCCAATAAAAAATACAGAAAATATTTCAATTTTACACCATACTTCTTTGGTGGATTTAGCGTATTCCATTTTAATCCTAAAGCATTTTATAAAAATGAATGGGTGGAATTGCAACCTTTACAAACAGAAGGAAAACATTATAACTTAACTCAAATTTCTATTCCTTTTGGAATGGGGTTAAAATGGCAGTTTACTAAAAACTTTTCAATGGCTTTTGAAACAGGTTACAGAAAAACATTCACTGACTATCTTGATGACGTAAGCTCTACTTACCCTGATTTGGTAGCAATGCATGCCGCTAATCCAAAAGCAGCAAAACTTTCATTTAGAGGTGATGAATTACAACACCCTGAACCAACACCAACAGCAGGTTCTTTAAGAGGTATGTCTACTAATATGGATTGGTATGTAATGTCTCACTTATCTGTAATTTATAAAATTCAACCTAAAAGAAAATAATTAGGTAATATTTTTTGCTAGAGAAAGGACTGTAACATAATGCAGTCCTTTTTTTATTTTGATTTTGAATTGCTTTTATCATTAATCAATCAATGATTTTATATATGATAGTTATCTACTCACAGTATTTAAGAAAAAATGCCGAAATTGGAATATAAATTCCGATTTCCGGCATTAACTCACACCATGAAAACATACTTGTTTCAAGGTACAAATATAGAAATGACTAAAACACAACCTATACCCTTTAAAGGGTAATTCTATTGGATTAAGGTGGATGAATTATTAGTAAGGTTATGAATTAAAAGCTTCTCTTATTTTGTCAAAAAAACTTTTGTCTGATTTTGCTTTATCCGGTTTGAAGTTTGATGATTTTTTGAGTTCTTGAATCATCTTATTTTCTTCACTGGTGAGCGTTTGAGGTGTCCACACATTGATATTAATCAATTGGTCTCCTTTTTCATGACTATTGATACTTGGGAAGCCTTTTCCTTTCAGTTTTAAAATTTTCCCTGCTTGAGTTCCTTGAGCTATTTTTATTTTGGCTCGCCCTGTGATGGTTGGTATTTCTACTTCTGTGCCTAAAACGACATCGGGAAAAGAAAGATTTAAGTCATACAAAACGTTTAATCCTTCACGTGAAAGTTCGGGATGTTTTTCTTCTTCGATTAAAACAATCAAATCTCCTGAGCTTCCGCCTCTCATTCCGGCGTTTCCTTTTCCATTTACTGATAGTTGCATACCTTCTTGCACGCCTGCCGGGATATCAATGCTAATGGTGTCTTCGCCATATACTCTTCCTTCGCCTTTACAGCTGTTACATTTTGCGGTGATTTGTGTGCCATCTCCATTACATGTCGGGCATGTAGTGACGGTTTGCATTTGACCTAAAAATGTTTGTTGAACTTTCCTTACCTGTCCGCTGCCTCCACAAGTGTTACAGGTTTGAATCGAGGATCTGTCTTTGGCTCCATTTCCACCACAGGTGCTACACTTGACATGTTTTTTTACTTTAATCGTTTTGTGAGCTCCTTTTAAAATTTCTTCATAATTGAGTTTTACTTTCACTCTAAGGTTAGAACCACGTTGCCCGCCTGAACTTCTACCACCTGAGCTTCTTCCTCCACCTCCAAAAAATCCTTCGCCAAATATATCGCCAAAATTTCCAAAGATATCTTCCATTCGCATTCCTCCACCATCAAATCCACCAAAGCCACCACCGGCAGCTCCGCTCATTCCTGCATGTCCAAACTGGTCATATCGCTGTTTCTTTTCAGGGTTACTCAATACTTCATAAGCTTCAGCAGCTTCCTTAAATTTTTTCTTCAGCTTTTTTGTCTCCGGGATTTTTATCCGGATGGTATTGCATAGCTGTTTTTCGGTATGCTTTTTTTATTTCATCAGCACTTGAAGTTTTACTAACCCCAAGTACTTTCGTAATAATCTCTTTTCATTTTTAATTTTTGTTTTTCTATTTTATTCGTTTGCTTTAGCTACTACCACTTTTGCATGTCGAATAATTTTGTCGTTGAGTAAATATCCTTTTTCAAGAATGTCCACAATTTTTATTATCTTGTTCTTTATTGCTTGCAGGCACTACGGCTACTGCTTCGTGTTGTTCCTCATCAAATTCTTTACCTAGGCAATCAAAGGATTTCAATCCTTTTGCAGTAAGATTGTTTTTTAGTTTGTTAAAAATTAAATTTGTACCTTCTTTTAAACCTTTGATGTCTTCTGAAGATTCCACTTGTTTTTCGGCTCTTTCAATATCATCAATTACTTCAATCAAACTAGTCATAATATCTTTACCGGCAGTTTGGATTGTTTCCATTTTTTCTTTAAATGATCGTTTTTTTAAAATTGTCAAACTCAGCAACCAACCTTAGATATTTATCTTTATAGTCTGACAATTCTAATTTCAATTTTTCAAGCTCTGAATTTTCCGACATTTTATCATCTACAACAGTTTCTTCTGTCATTATTTCTTCTTTCTGATTTTCGTCGATATTCGATTTTTTTGTTTTCAAACTCTTTGTTTTCGTGCATTTCGTGAGTTTTTTCGTCCATGATATTTATTGATTTTGTATTACTTTATATACACTTGTCAATTAGCTTGCCAATTAACATTTGTGCGACATTTTGGCTGTGTTTATTGAGCAATTTTGAATGAAAAAGCAAAAGATGATTTGAAAATTTTAGTTTAATTTCCAATATACTTTTGTGATTTTTCTTTTATCATCTTCGAGTTCATAAATTCTTTTAGACTCAGGATATTCAATACCTCTACCTTCTATCAGTAAATCAAATGAAATACTACGAGGTGATTTTGTTTTTTGCAGTTCATTTTTGATCATTTCACTTAGCAAATCAGCCACTATTTTTGCTCGTTCATAAGATAGGGCATTGTAATATTCAAGATCAACAAAAGATTCCTTTTTATTTTTCGTTAGAAGCTCGTTGTAAATGGGATTTGAATAGGGGATACTTTCTTCATCTGTATAGCCTAAAACTAGGATTTCTAAATGTGATTTTCCGGTTTGATTAGAGATGGCAAACATGGAGTCTAGCAGTGGTTTGTAAAGGGCAATTGCTTTGGGCTTAATTTCATTGGGAATGGTGTATTCATTACTAGGAAAGAATGATGCTTTATTGAATTTTCTATATTGCTCTACATTAAAACTTTTTCTAATATTGTACTTACCCAATTCGGTTTGCATTTGTGTTTTTTGACCATAGTAAATTCGAGTAACACTTCTAATGTAATTTTGGTCTGTTTTGAATTTATAATTTTGTTCAAAAATGGTAGGCGTTTCTATCGCTTTTTCAACCTTTTTGACTTTTGGTGATGGAGTGTAGTAGGGTTCGTGTGTTTGCACATTGCTATGAAAAATCATGCATGATGAAAGTAGTGATGATAGGCCTAAAATACCTAAAACGGTTGCTTTAATTCTCATATTTTATATTAATCTTCTCCGAAATATACTTTTTGTTTGGGGGGTGTTTTTGTTTCGTTTGTTTTGATAGGTGTTGGATTTGATTTTGGAGTTTGATTGATTGCGGTTGCTTTCTCTTGGAAGTTTGATTCTGTCATGTTAGGAGTAGGAGCTTTTTTAGCCACTTTGACTTGATTGGAAATTGCGGCTACATTGTTTTTGACAGAATTATTAGAGGTGTTTGATTCTATTTTTGGAACATTGGATTTTCCCTTTTTATCGTCTTTCGATTTTGAAATCAAATTTCGATTTGGATTAACATTTTTTGATACTATGTGATTTTCATTTGGATTTGATTTTTTTTCTAAAACGGGTTTTGATGAAATATTTTGAGGTGTTTGATTGTTGGCAAGTGGAGTAGGGGAGTAAGCTATGTTTGCAGTTTGATTCGATGGTGTTGAGGTAGGGGGGGGCTACTTGCACATTCGATGGAGGTTCTTTTTGGTTGTTAGTATTGAAAGGTAATTTTTCTTCTTTTGGAGTTGAAGTCGGTTCTTTTTTTTCTACTTTTGCTATAGGTTGTGCATTTTCAATTTTAGCATTGTTTAAATGAGTATTGGCAGTTGTTTGAGCTTGTTCTGTTGTGCTTTGAGCGGGAGTATTAATGTCAACTTGAGAATTTATTTTTTTATTTGAATTTGGAAAAACCAACATTAAAATGAAATAAAGAGAAATGCAAGCTAATGCAAAAATATTGAGCCATTGCAACCATTTAGGGTAGTTATTTTGGGGGGCTTTAGTAGGAATCAATTGAGCTTTTTGTGAAAGTTGTTCTATTAATTCTTCTGTTTTTTTAATTCGAACATTAAACTGTTGAATATGTGCACTTGTAAAATTTAAAAATTCAATACGGAGGTCATCTGAATTGATTGGCTTAGTAGCTGTTGGTTCAGCAACCGTGGTTTGCGTAGGTTTGGAGGTTTTTTCATTGGTAGTTAGTTGATGAATTTGTTCTTCGAGTTTTTTGATTTGCTCTTCTTTTTCAGAAATGACATTTTCATATTGTAGGGCACTATCAATTTCTAAATCATTACAATTTGTAGTTCCTATTTTTTCATCAACTATTCCAAAACTTTCACGTTTTATTTGTGCAATGATTTCTTCATGTAAAAACTGGTCTTTTGAATTGACAAAGTCTGAAATCATGTCTTTTACATCTTTTTCGTTTTTGTTACTCATTACATAAACTTTATTAGCATACAAAATTAACATTTAAAAATTTATTTTCAATAAAATATCAACAAGATTTGCACATATATTTATTTTGGTAATATATTATATTACTGTTTTTTAGATTTTTATATTTAAAAATAAATAAAATCGAATTGTAAAAAGAATTAAAGACTGAAATGTACAACATTAGTATTCATTGTAGTATCTCCATGGTGACAATCTAAACATCTACTTATAAAAAAATAGAAGTTGTGGCAGAAAGAAAAATTGAAGTCTAAATTTCTAATTCGGATTTTGACTTTAGTGCAACAATTATCAGATATTTAGCCAAATTTAACTTGAGGACTTAAAAGCACAAGTTAGGAAAACAATAGATTCTTATTGTAACTTAAGTATATATTTGCAAAAAAAATAGAATCATGCCTAAAATATCACACAGAGGGGAAATGATGCCTCCTTCTCCTATCAGAAAGTTAGTTCCGTATGCTGAGCAAGCAAAAGCAAAAGGAATCACTGTCTATCATTTAAACATAGGGCAACCAGATATTGTAACTCCTAAATTGATAATGGATGCTGTGAAAAATACGGATATAAAAATATTGGAATATAGTCATAGCGCAGGTTTTGAGAGCTATAGACAAAAATTGACTGAATATTATCAACGATTAAATATTCACGTGACAAAAGATGAAATCATAGTAACAACAGGTGGTAGTGAAGCTATTCAATTTTCGATGATGGCCTGTCTTGATCCCAATGATGAAATTATTATACCAGAGCCTTTTTATGCAAATTATAACGGTTTTGCAATTGCATCTCAAATAAAAATAGTACCCATTACTTCGTCTATCGAAAGTAATTTTAAACTTCCACCCATCTCAGATTTTGAAAAAAATATCACACCCAAAACAAAAGCCATTTTGATTTGTAACCCAAACAATCCCACAGGGTACCTTTATAGCAAAGAAGAAATGGAAACACTTAGAGATATTTGCCTTAAACATAATCTTTATTTATTCTCAGATGAAGCCTATAAAGAGTTTTGCTATGACCAACCTCATATATCAGCGATGCATTTGGAAGGCTTAGAAAATCATGTAATCTTGATGGATACCATTTCAAAACGATATAGTGCATGTGGTGGAAGAATTGGAGCTTTAGTTACTAAAAATAAAGAGGTTTTAACCGCTGCTATGAAATTTGCACAAGCCAGATTGAGTCCGCCTACATTTGCCCAAATTGCAGGAGAAGCAGCAGTAGATTTACCATTGAACTATTTTGATGAAGTGAAAGCAGAATATCAAAAAAGAAGAGATGTTTTAATCAAAAGATTGAATGCAATTCCCGGTGTGATTTGTCCTAATCCCGGTGGTGCTTTTTATGCAATAGCCAAACTCCCAATTGATGATGCTGATAAATTTTGCCAATGGTTACTCGAAAGTTTTTCCTACAAAAATCAAACCATTATGATGGCTCCGGCTGCTGGATTTTATGCTACACAAGGTTTGGGCAAGCAAGAAGTTCGTTTTGCTTATGTCCTCAATGTGGAAGATATTAATCATGCCATGGATTGCTTAGAAGTTGCATTAAGTCAGTACCAAAGTATATTATAGTCTATGGAAAGTGGAATCGTTACTTATATTTTAATTGCTATTACAGGCTTGGTTTCTTTCTTGTCTTTTTCAAATGTAGCACTTTTTAAATAAATGCATTTTTTTATCCATATTTGATGAAAGATAAGTCTCAATGGTATCGCTTTATTTCTCATGGCTTTATACATGGAGACATGACGCATCTTCTCTTTAATATGTTAACACTCTATTTTTTTGGGAAAAATGTCGAAGTAATTTTCTTTTATTTATTCGGAAATATTTACATCTATCCATTGTTTTATTTGAGTGCACTAGTGTTTTCTTCTTTGCCTTCTTATTCCAAAAATAAAAATAATCCACACTATTCTGCTTTAGGTGCAAGTGGTGCTGTGTCTGCTATTTTGTTCACTACCATTCTCTTTGATCCTTGGCAAACGATTTTACTCAAATTTATTATTCCTATTCCTGCAATCCTTTTTGCTATCGGATATGTTTATTATTCACACACCATGAGTAAACGAGGCACCGACAATATTGGTCACGATGCTCACTTGTATGGTGCCTTATTTGGAATTATTTTCCCGGTCGTTTTTAAACCCGGGTTAATCTCAATTTTTATAGAACAATTAAGTCATCCAAGATTTTTAAATTAATTTTATAATGATGTTCCACAATACCTTAACTCAAAATAAATTTTTTCTTGGAATTTTAATGACGGTTTTTATTACTATGCTTTCATGTAAGCACAATAATAAAATAGAAGAATATACAGGGAAAATAAGGGTTATCAATGCGTCTTACCTTGCAGGCGCGATTAATCTAGATGTTGATTATGAAAAAGTGTATGATTTTAATATTGTGTATTTAAATTATACGCATTTCAGATCCTTTATGGAAGGCAAACATCAAATACAAATTAAGGACGAATTGAATAATAGCCTTATTGATACTACACTCACGATGCAAAGAGATAAGTATTTTTCAATTTTTATTTATGATTCTGCTAATACAATCAAATATCTATTGATTCCGGAAGAATTAAAAGTGAGTACAGGTTCTAATGCTAACATTCGTTTTTTGCATCTATCCAATGATGCCCCGAAAGTGGATGTTTTTTGTACCCCAGATACTACTGCCAGATATATTGAATTTGCAAATAGTGATTACAGCCAATATGCAAAAATGGATCATTTAGAACATCAGTTTATTGCAATCAACTCGATGACGAGAGACACACTTTGTGTGCAGCCAAATTATTATTTTAAATCAGGGGCTTACTACACATTATTTTTACGTGGAAACACCCTCAGTAATGGAACTGATAGTCTAAACTTTTTTGTGATAGAAGATACTTCTAATTATGAATAGATTGAAGTTTTAGATGAGTAAATTGAGCTAAAGTCTTTCACTGATTGTTTTAATGATACCTTTTTTCCATGTAGAAAAGTCGCCATTGATAATATGTTGTCTAGCTTCTTGAACAAGCCATATATAAAATGAAAGGTTTTGGATGCTAGCTAATTGTAGCCCTAAAATTTCATTGACAGAAAATAGATGTCTTAAATAAGCTTTTGTGTAATTCAGACTGGCAAAACATTTGAGACCATCATCGATAGGGCTAAAATCATCTTCCCATTTTTTATTCTTAATGTTAATAATACCATGAGTTGTAAATAACATTCCATTTCTACCGTTTCGGGTTGGCATCACACAATCAAACATATCGATACCCAAAGCGATATTTTCAAGAATGTTTGCAGGTGTTCCAACACCCATCAAGTATCGAGGTTTATCAGATGGTAAAATGTTGCACACAAGCTCAGTCATTTCATACATTTCCTCGGTTGGTTCACCAACGCTTAATCCACCAATCGCATTCCCATCGCAATTCATGGAAGCAATAAATTCAGCACTTTGAGTTCTCAAGTCTTTATAAACACTCCCTTGCACAATAGGAAATAGTGTTTGATCATATTGATATAAAGGCTCGGTTTCATTTATTCGAGTGATACATCTTTTAAGCCAACGATGAGTTAAGTGCATCGATTTTTTAGCATAGTGATAATCGCAAGGGTAGGGTGTACATTCATCAAAAGCCATCATAATATCGGCTCCAATTTTTCGTTGTATATCCATAACATTTTCAGGTGTAAAAAAGTGCTTACTACCATCAATATGAGAACGAAATTCAGCACCTTCTTCTTTTATTTTTCTAATGTCACTTAGGCTATACACTTGAAATCCACCGCTATCAGTTAAGATAGGTTTGTTCCAATTATTAAATTGATGCAAGCCACCTGCTTTTTCTAAAATGCTTGTTCCGGGTCTGAGATAGAGATGATAAGTATTCCCTAAAATGATTTGTGATTGAATATCATTTAAAAGTTGTTCTTGAGTCACTCCTTTTACCGTTCCTACTGTGCCCACCGGCATAAAAATAGGCGTTTCAATAGGGCCATGGGCAGTTTCAATAAGCCCTGCTCTTGCTTTTGAATGTTTATCTTTTGAGATTAATTGAAATTTCATCGAGTGTTCTTAATTTTGGCATCTTTTGGCATGACTACCGGATTTATTTTATTATACATTTTTGCATTTTTTGCACTAATTCAATTATTCTATTTCTTATTTTTCTTTATAAGGGTTCCTTTATTTAAAAATAAAAGTTCAAAAAAAACTGAAGTGAATAAGCCCATATCCATTATCGTTTGTGCATTGAATGAAGAGGCAAATCTAAGAAAAAATTTACCTTCTTTACTATCTCAAAATTATTTTAGAAATGGAGTTCCTTATTTTGAAGTTTTGGTTGTGAATGATAATTCAGAGGATAATACATTTTATCTTTTGAATGAAATGAAAGAAGAGTATAAACATCTCCACGTGTTGCATTTGACACAATCTGCAAAACTTATTCCAGGTAAAAAATTTGCACTATCTATGGGAATCAAATCGGCAAAGTATGAACATTTATTGCTTACTGATGCTGACTGCGTGCCGGCTACCTCAGAGTGGCTTTCCAAAATGGCTTCTCATTTTTCTGATGAAAAAAATATCGTTCTTGGTTATGGTGCTTACAATAAATATCCGGGAATGTTGAATAAAAAAATCCGCTTTGAAACGATTCATTCGGCTATGCAATTTTTTTCATTTGCTCTCGCAAAAATTCCATACATGGGTGTCGGGCGAAACCTGGCTTACACAAGAACCTTATTTGTGAATAACAAAGGCTTTGCTTCTCACCATCATATAGCTTCTGGAGATGATGATTTGTTTATAAATCAAGTTGCAAACAATAAAAATGTGACCGTCGAATTATCTGAGGAGTCTTTTACTTACTCAATGCCTAAAAAAAATAAAAGGGATTGGGATTTTCAAAAAAGAAGGCATTTAGGAACCGGAAAATTTTATAAATTTAAACATAAAATCTTATTAGGTTTTTATGCAATGACGCAATTGTTATTTTTTGTGAGTTTCATTGCCAGCTTATTTTTTATAGAAAATTTAGTTTTTGCAATTCCTATTTTTTTAGCAAGAGAAATTGTAATGTATTATGTTTATTTTGGAACTTGTAAAAAATTAAAAGAAAACGATTTGATTCCTTATATTTTCTTATTCGATTTTTGGCTCATTTTTTATCATTATAAAAATTTTAAAACAATCACCATTAAAACCCATCAGCATTGGAAATAAAAAAAATATTTTTGATGATTTCTCTGAATTGCAATTGCAACAGCTAGAGCAATTATATGATTTATATAAAGAATGGAACGAAAAAATTAATGTCATTTCAAGAAAAGATATTGATTCGTTATATCTCAAACATGTCTTACATTCATTGGCGATTGCGGCACGTTTTGATTTTCAAAATGAACAAAAAATTATTGATATCGGTACTGGTGGTGGTTTTCCTGGAATCCCTTTGGCTATTTTGTTTCCTCAGGTAGAATTTGTTTTAGCTGACAGCATTAAGAAAAAATTATTGGTAGCAGAATCGATTGCGAACTCTTTAGGATTGAAAAATGTTAAAACATTTTGGGGACGAGTAGAAGATTTTAAACCTAAAAATCATTTTGATTTTGCAGTCAGTAGAGCAGTTGCACCGCTTGCTGATTTGTGGAGATGGGCTAAACCATTAATTAAAAAAGGACAAAAAGGAGATTTTCCAAATGGGCTGATTTGTCTGAAGGGTGGCGATTTAAATCAAGAAATATCGATGTCGGGATGCCACCCAATGATTTGGAAAGTGAATGATTTTTTTCAAGAAGATATTTTTAATGAAAAGTATCTTCTTTTTATAGCAAGATAGATTTTAAACTTTTAAATAATAATGAAAATATGAAATGGAGATACCTACTTTTTTTAATTTCTTTGTTTTGTTCATTTCATGGATTTGCTCAAAAGGCTAAACGAATTGAAATGAAAAAAACGAAATATTTTTCACACAAAGCACTTCTTTATGATACAGATGGTGACGGTGTTCCAGATTTAGAGGATGAATGTCCTAAGGATAGAGGAGTAGTGACTGCAAATGGCTGTCCTGATGCCGACAGTGATGGGGTTTCAGATGATTTAGACTATTGCCCAAATTTGTACGCAAAGACAATCAATGGCTGTCCTGAAGGAGAGATTCATTCTGCAAAAAATGACGTAGATAAGAATACAAAAGAATCAGTCAAACAAGCGTCTAAACAAATTCAGTTTAATTCGGGTTCTGATTATTTTATTCCAAGTGCCTATCCTGCTTTGAGAGCGATTACGTCTATTTTATTAAAAGACACTTCGTTGTTTATTGTCATTGAAGGCCACACCGATAATGTCGGAGAGGAAGATGCCAATATTTCATTATCACAACGAAGAGCCGATGCATGTAAACAATATTTTATTTCACATGGAGTTTCACCAAAACGCATGAGCAGTATCGGTTATGGAGATATGAATCCTATTGATGATAACGACACTGATAGTGGAAGAGCGAATAATCGACGAACTGAAATCATTCTTTCACATGAAGAGCCTTGATATGAAATGGTAGTATTGATATATTTTTTTATCAATCGCTATCTATTTCATGAATTGTCAGGTGTTTTCACCAACAACTTTATTGTATTTCTTACGCATTTTGCTATTGATGTCTGTAAGTCTGGAGGCTATGCAGCTTTGTATTGGTAGTAAATTTCTTGCTACTAAAATGAAGAAGATAATTTGAGAAACTATTATTTTTTAGCTTGAAACATTGCAAGCTTTTCTTTCAATGTTGAATATATTCTAAAATACCATTCTTTATTCATCAACGGAGAATCGTTGTTTGCTTTTATCATAAGAAAGATTCCAATTGAAAGAAGAATAATGGACGGTAGCCACATCCCAAGCTCAACTGGTAGCACGTGCTCTTTTGCAATTTTTTCTCCAATCGTATTTAAAACATAATATATCACGAAGAAAATAATGGCAGCCACAAAAGGCATGCCCAATCCGCCTTTGCGAATAATTGAACCAAGAGCCGCACCAATTATAAATAATAAAATGCAAGCAAATGGAAGTGTAAATCGTTTGTGCAACTCAATATAACTTTCAGTCAAATTTTGTTTTTGAAACTTCATGTTTTGCTTATTAACCTCAAGCATACTTTTGATATTTCGCACTGTCGATTCTGTGTGAGCCAATACAATTTTTTTTCATAGAATCAGGAATCTGATTAAAGTTAAATTGAGAAATAACATTTTGACGTAGGTAGCTGAATCGAATCGTGCTGAATGATATATAGCTGCTTTGAAATTAAGTCCTTGTTGGTATTATTCATTTCAGCAATGGTGATT
>LNFQ01000057.1 GCA_001567165.1 Bacteroidetes bacterium OLB11 | reverse complement strand
ATCTGTGGTTGCTCCAAGCGTTAAGGTTGGTGAGTTCGGTGCGATTAATTGGACTGTTATATCTGCTGTACAAGCATTCGCATCAGTTACCGTAATAGTATAAATTGTACCTGCACATAGTCCACTCGCATTTCCAAGTGGATCAATCGTTGCACCTCCAGAAATAGTATAAGTGAATGGTGCTAAACCACCAGCTACACTTGTTGCGGCTGTTCCATCACATCCGGGAGTACATGTTGGACTGGTTGTCGTACCAATTACTATTGTTGGTGATATTGGTGGTGCTAATTGCACGGTAGTTACTCCTGTACATCCATTAGCATCAGTTACTGTTATTGAATAAACAGTTCCGGCACAAAGATTACTTGCTTCACCAATTGCATTGATAGCTGCCCCCCCCGATATTGAATAAGTATAAGATGGTGTGCCTCCAACTACAGAAGTTGTTGCACTTCCATCGCAACCGGGATTACAAGTTGGTGTTGAAGTGTTCACTATACTTATAGCTAAAATATTAGGCTGAGTTAAAAGTAAAGTTGTAGTTATTGTACAATTATTTGCATCTGTTGCTGTAATGGTATAGATAATATTTGAGCATAAATTTGATAAAATTCCCGTATTCAATCCGATATTTCCATTTAAGGGAGATAAATTGTAGGTGTAGTTTGGAGTGCCACCGGCGGCTGTCACTTCCGCACTTCCATCACACAAGCCATTACAAGAAATATTATTTATGTTAGCAATGCTTATATTCAAAGCTGGAGGCTGGATTAAACAAAATGTTATTGTTGCCGTACAACCATTTGCATCTGTTGCTGTAATTGTATAACACTGTGCTGTTAGTCCTGTAAAGTTTCCAATAATATTGGTTTGTGGACCTAAAGGAGATATTGTATAAACTAATGTCCCGACACCTCCTGTTGCCGAAGCATTAATGGTACCATCATTTCCTCCATCGCAAGAAATATCTGTTCCAGAAACAGCGTTCCAACTGATAATTGGGGGTTGAGTCATTATTACTCCAATAATTGAATCTTGACAATTATTTACATCTTGAATATATAAATTGTAAGTGCCTGGAGGTACATTATTATAAGTGCCGATAACACCTCCAACCCCAGATGCGGTTACATTCATACCTCCTGTTGGAGGGAGAAAAGAATATGATAAGTTTGTGTAGGGGCCTGTACCTCCGGTTACGTTTGTTATTATCGTTCCTAAATCTCCGTTACAGAGAGGAGGGTTAATTGTAGTAATTGTTAAATCAGGAATTGGAGGTAGTGCTAAATTGACGGTAATAGTTGTAGTACATCCAAGTACATCTTTTGCCAAAATAGTATAAGTGTCTGCACATAGATTTGTAAATGCACCACCTACAACTACGACAGAATCAGAATATGTATTAGGAGGAACGACTAAAGGATATTTATAATATTTTTTAGCCCCTGATCCTCCAAATGACATAGGACTTATTGAGCCTCCACATGGATTTACACAAGTTGGCTGTGTGTTTGTTGTAGTTAAAACAATTTGCGAAGGAGTAATCAAGGTTTTTGTATTGGTAGCTGTACATCCATTATAATCCGTAACAGTAATTGTGTAAGTTCCTCCAGGTAAATTGCTAAAAATATTATTATTAACACCTGAAATAACTACATTTGGATAAGTAGGATTAAGTACATAATTGTTTATTGGTGGCGTTCCACCTATGGCACCACAAGTAATTGTACCGGTTGAATCTCCATAACAAATTGGATTAGTGGAGACTGGCGTAGGTAATACCAGTTGAGCTGGATTAGGCATATTTGCAGTTGCAGTTGCAGTACAACCATAAGAATCTGTTACTGTTATAGTATATTGAGCAGGTTGCAAATTATTCCAACTTGCAGGGGGTGAATATAAATTAGCTGCGGCAGCGGCTGGTGCAGGGGTACTTGTCAAACTGTAAGTAAAGGGTGCAACTCCTCCAGAGACTGAAACGACTCTAAAAGTATCTAATAGAAATTGATTATTACAAGGTGGATTCTTTTTATAAGTAATCACATTGAAAGGAAGGTTTGGCGGATAATTCACCACTACTGAATCCATGCAATTATTTACATCTCTAACTGTTATTGTATAGGTGTTCCCTCCGATTAAGTTAGGAAATATATTTGAGCCAAATGTTGCTGGACCATATATATTGGTTTGCCCGGGGCCTGCGATTTTATATTGATATGGGCCTACTCCAAATGTTGCTGTAGCCGTATCTATATATTGTCCAGTCAAACAATTTTTACTTGATCCAATTGTAAGCGTTAAAGGGTCTGGAATGGTAAATGTTATTGTTGGTCCGACATCGGCCAAGTTTGCACAAATATCAAAAAAGGCTGGGCAGGTGGGGCTCCAGTAAGTGAAATAGTATAAGTATTAGGTGTTAAAGGGGTTGGAAAGTTAAGGATTACAGTATCTGTAATATTGCTGTAATTAAGACCTGTGACACCTGTACATCCTGCTGCACAGCCTGCACCTGTTGCTGTGAATGAAGGATTTCCTGTGATTGCGAAATCAGTATTTTGAATTCCTGAGCAACGTACGGGCTTGGTCAATACAACTTTAATTTCATTAATTGGACCGTTACTACACACATCCAAAGGAACAATACTTGCCAAAGCTGGTTGCGCATTATCGGTAATATTTGCTGTAGTTCCTGCAAAACCTAAAATGAAACCCGTAGTCACCAACCCTCCGCTTTTTCGAGATACCCCTAAAATATAGGAATGGTTTGCTATTAAAGCAATTTGTCCTGTGAAGCCTGCTGCTGCTACTGGCTGCATTCCGGTTACTCCTCCTCCTGTGTATGAATTACAAGCTTGAATATTTCCTGCATTTAAAGTTCCACAACCTGTTGTGGTTATATCCCAAATTGCCCAATCCATGTCGGCAAGTGGGTCATTGGGTGTAATGGTAAAATTTAATATCCCTGCTCCAAAACAATTGAATCGATAATAAACCCAGTTTGGTACAAAGTTGACAACTCCACCGACTGCATTATTACATGATGCTGCACCGCCAGGATTTACATTGTATGGTGCTGATGTTGTGTATGTAAATGGGACAGCATAGTTATTTAAGCCGCAAATGGGCATGGCATTACATGGAGTTTGGCTTTCACATGCGTTGTTAACAACCTGTGCATTAACATTGAAAGTGAAAAAGCACAGATAGGATATAAAAAAATGTAGAACTTTTTCATAAAATTCCTAGACGTTTAATTATTAAGTAAGGTTGTAAAATTAGTGTTTATCTGCTATTTAACTTTAAAAAATATGAATTTATCTTAAATTTTCAATTTTAAGTTGTATCTTATCTCCGTCAAATATCGCAAAAACATCTCTTTCAAACCAGTCTCCTAAATTGATATATATCGTTTGATTGTTTAGGTGGTATTCTGTTGCTATATGTCTATGGCCAAAAATAAAATAGTCTATTTCATGTTTTTGTAAAAAAGATTTTGCAAAAAGAATTTGATATTCATTGTCATAATCCATTGATTCTTCTTTGTGTTCTTTATGCTTTAATCCTTTCCGGCTAAAATAATCGGCTATTTTCAAGCCAACATCAGGGTGTATCCATCTATAAAGAAGTTGGCTCAATGGATGTTGTATGATTTTTTTTAATAGTAAATATTTTTTTTCCGCATGATAAACGCCATCTCCATGCCCTATGAAAAACATTTTTTCTTGTATTTTAAACATTTGTGGTGTTTTATAAACTTGAATATTCAGTTCTTGCTGAAAATATTCATGCATCCAAGCGTCATGATTTCCTGTGAATACAATAATCTTTATGTTTTGGTCGCTCAACTCTGCTAATGTTCCTAAAAATCGTACGGTTCCTTTTGGCACAACTGTTTTATACTCCATCCAAGCGTCAAATAAATCTCCTAATAGGAAAATCACTTGTGCATCTTTTTTGATGGATTTGAGCCAGTTACAAACTCTGTCTTCTCTATACCTACTCTCTTGATAATTTGGTATTCCAAAGTGAAAATCTGAAGCAAAATATATTTTTTTTCCTTCTTCCAAATTAATTTCATTCACCATAAACTATTGGTTGGATAATGGTTGCCCTTATTGAATCCAATTTTTATAAAGAGGAAATGATTTCATAAACTCGTTTACTTCTATTTTGACTTGTTCTATTTTAGATTGGTTTTCGATATCAGATAATATAATATCAATCCATTCTACGATTTGAGACATATCACTTTCCTTTAGTCCTCTTGTGGTAAGTGCGGGAACACCCACTCGCATACCGGAAGTAATGAATGGCGATTTGTCATCAAAGGGAACCATATTTTTATTGATTGTAATATCTGCTTTGACAAGAGTGTTTTCTGCTTTTTTTCCGGAAACATTTTTATTTCTCAAGTCTATCAATAAGAGGTGATTATCGGTGCCTCCTGAAACAATATTATAATTTTTATTATTAAATGCTTTTTCCATTGCTTTTGCATTAGCAATGATTTGATTTGCATAGGCTGTAAATTCCGGTTGTAATATTTCAAAAAAGGAAACTGCCTTTGCTGCTATGACATGTTCAAGTGGGCCACCTTGAATTCCGGGAAATACGGATAAGTTAATAATGTCGCTCATCATTTTGAGGTTTCCTTTGTTATCTTTAATTCCTTCTTTATTTTCAAAATCATTTTTCATTAAGATAATTCCACCTCGAGGACCTCTCAATGTTTTATGAGTTGTTGATGTTACAAAGTGGCAGTGTTCAAATGGTGAGTTTAAAAGTTTTTTGGCTATAAGCCTGCTGGGTGTGCCATATCACAAAGGACATAAGCTCCAATGCTATCTGCTATTGCTCTAATGCGTTGATAGTCCCAATCACGACTATATGCTGAGGCCCCACAAACTATTAGTTTTGGTTTTTGTGTTTTGGCTTGTTGCTCCATCATATCATAGTCAATCAATCCATCTTCTTGTTTGACACCATAAAAATGGGCTTCATATAATTTGCCAGAAAAGTTAACAGGAGAACCATGCGTCAAATGCCCACCCATACTAAGGTCTAGCCCTAATATTTTATCATAAGGTTTTAAAATAGAAAGCATAACGGCCGCATTGGCTTGAGCTCCAGAATGGGGTTGCACGTTTGCATATTCTACATTAAAGATTTCTTTTAAACGATTAATCGCCAGTTGTTCACTTTTATCAACTATTTCACAACCTCCGTAATACCTTTTTCCGGGATATCCTTCGGCATATTTATTTGTCATGACATTGCCCATGGCTTTCATCACTTGTTCGCTAGTAAAATTTTCTGAAGCTATTAATTCAAGCCCATTTTGTTGTCTTTGATATTCTTCATGAATAAGGTCAAAAATTTCTTTATCTACTTTCATATATTTAGTCTTTTAAAATTAACTCGTTAAAGATAAAATATATAAATTTGATTTTTGTAAATTTTAATAAAAAAATGAAAGTTATTATCCCCGTTGCAGGTGCTGGGGCAAAATTAAGGCCTCATACTTATACTCAGCCCAAACCCTTAATTCCTTTAGCAGGAAAAACTATTTTAAGTTTCATTTTGGATCCGCTTATTGAAATCGGGCAAAAAGATTTTATTTTCATAATTGGATATTTGGGTGAAAAAATTAAAGATTATATTTTAATAAATTATCCTGAAATCAACTCAATGTTTGTAGTACAGAATGACTTGTTAGGCACTGGACATGCTGTGTATATAACGAAAGAGTTTGTAGATGAAAATGAAGAAATCCTTATTGTGTATGGTGATACAATCTGTGATTATAATATTGAGGAGGTACTTAATTCTTCATACTCATTATTAGGTGTAAAAAAAGTGAACTCGCCTCAAAAAATTTGGGGTTGCTGAGCTTAATTCTGAAAATTGGGTGAAAGCGTTGATTGAAAAGCCTACCATCCCAAAATCCAACCTCGCACTTGTCGGGATATACAAAATTCTAGAAAGTAAACTCCTTTTTGATATTATAGAAGAAGCACAAACTCAGAATGTAAACAAGCAAGAAATTCATCTGACAGATATGATTAATAAAATGGTACAGCAAAATGTGAAGATAGGAACTTTTCAAATTGCCAATTGGTTTGACTGCGGAAAAAAAGAAACCTTAATTGAAACAAATGCTATTTTATTAAATAAAGTTGAGTTTGCCTCCGAAGAAATTCCATTTTTTGACAATACAATTATTGTACACCCCGTCAGTATTGCCAGCGGATGCGTCATCGAAAATTCAATCATTGGTCCTAATGTGACGATTGCTGAAAACTCTACAATCAAAAATTCAATCATCAATAACTCAATCATTGGCACATATACCATATTAGAAAAAGTAGTGCTTCAAACTTCATTAATTGGAAGCGATGCCCAAATTGTGGGAGCCAGTCAAAGTTTAAATATAGGCGACAATACAGAAATCGATTTAAGCAAATAAAAAAATATTATGGACTATTTTGGAAATATAAATTTAGAAAGGAAAATAATTTCAAATCGGATTACTCAATTATTTGGAGTGGAATATCCGATCATTCAAGCGGGCATGATATGGGCCTCGGGATGGAGATTAGCATCGGCGGTGAGCCAAGCTGGTGGACTAGGACTTATCGGAGCCGGCAGTATGTATCCCGATATTTAGAAGAAAATATTTTAAAATGCCAAGAAGCAACCAACAAACCATTTGGTGTCAATTTGCCTTTATTATATCCTGATATTGATAAGCACATTGAGCTCATAATTAAACATAAAATTCCTATCGTTTTTACCTCAGCCGGAAATCCTAAAACATGGACTCCCAAGCTTAAAGAACATGGAATAACAGTGGTGCATGTGGTTTCTTCATCAAAATTTGCAGTGAAATGCCAAGAAACCGGAGTAGATGCTGTGGTGGCAGAGGGTTTTGAAGCTGGTGGTCATAATGGACGTGAGGAAACAACCACACTTTGTCTAATTCCTTCAGTGCGTAAAAACATCGATATTCCATTGATAGCAGCCGGAGGAATATCAGATGGCAAATCCATGTTGGCAACAATGATATTAGGAGCCGAAGGTGTACAGATTGGATCAAGATTTGTGTGCACAAATGAAGCTTCTAGTCACTTATCTTTTAAAAAACAAATAATAGAAGCCAAAGAAGGCGACACCGAATTGGTATTGAAAAAACTAACCCCCGTTCGACTTTTGAAAAATGATTTTTATCATCAAGTAAAAAATGCCGAAAACGAAGGTGCTAATTTTGATAAACTGCAAGCCATTTTAGGGAAAGCTCGTGCCAAAAAAGGAATGTTTGAAGGAGATATCCAAGATGGAGAATTAGAAATCGGTCAAATATCAGCTTTAATCAATGAAATATTACCCGCTGAACAAGTTGTACATTCAATTTGGGAAGAGTTTTGCAATTATATTGCAAATATTCAAAGTCTTATAAAATAAATTTAATACTTTTGATTCTTGATTTAACATAATTATGAAGAAATTTTTTCTGTTAATTTTATTAGCAGTGCCAATATATTTATTTGCACAGCCAAATAATAACACCAATAACCAAAACAATAATCCCAATCCCTACAATACAAATCCGTATCAAAATCCCTATGGGAATAATATATTTTTAGACCAAGAACAACAAAAATCCCCTAATTTTTTTGATAAAAACGAGCAAAATAAAGAGCAAAAAAATAACTCGCAATTAAATCAAGCTACAGATAATCCTGCTGTGCAAAATCAAAAAGATTTGGAAAAAGCATTTCAAGATTTAAACAATAAAAAAACTCAAGACGAACAACTTCTTGAACTCTATAAAAACGATCCAGAATATCTAAAATATTTAATGGCAACCAAAACTGATATCGATGTAAAATCGGATACCATTTTGTCAAAAGAACAAATGAAAGAAAAAGTATATGGTGCCGACTTCTTTAGTAGTAATTCATTTGATTTATCAGACAGAGCCCCCTCTTCACCCCCATTAGACTATCGCTTAGGACCCGGCGATGAAGTAATTGTTTCCTTATGGAATGCTGGTGAACTTCAGCAATCATACACCATTGGAAAAGACGGCTCCATCTTCCCTCGTACAGTTGGAAAAATTTATCTTCACGGATTAACATTAACCGAAGCTCAACAAACCATTACTACCCGATTTAGAAAAGTATCCCCTAGCAATACCAATATTGATGTGCAACTCGGAAAAGCCCGTACAATAAGAGTTACAATTATTGGTGAAGTGAAAAAACCTGGAACCTATACCCTTTCCGCTTTCAATGATGCATTAAATGCTTTATTTCGTTCAGGCGGAATTACAGATGTTGGAAATCTTCGAAAAATTGAAATCATACGCGAAGGAAGAGTGATTGATGATATTGATATTTATAAATATTTACAAAATAATAATTCCTCTCCAATCTATCTAGAAGATAACGACTTTATTCGAGTAGGAATTTATGAAAAAAAGGTGCTAGCGACTGGAGAATTTAAGCGCCCTATGTATTATCTACTAAGAGATGATGAAGGTTTGAGCGAATTGATTGACTTTACAGGAGGGCTAAAGTACAATGCTCGTAATTCAATTATTCAAATCAAAACGGTCCGTAATGAAGAAGAGCAATACATCAATATTAATGCCGAAAAATTTTTAGACCCCTATGGAACTCAAAATTTATTATTGAGAGATGGTGATATTATCACCGTAAAACCTATCAATGAAGGAATCAAAAATACCATTACCATTTCTGGTTCGGTGAACTATCCTGATAATTATGAATTTCATACTGGTGATAACTTATCTAGTATTATCAACAAGGCTGGCGGATTTAAGCCTAATACCTTTTTGCCAAGAGCCTACATCACTCGTGGAGGAACGGGAATCGAATCTTACATTATAAAAGTTGATTTAAATAATCAAGCAGCAGCTGATACTATATCCCTACAAAGTGGCGATATGATTAAAATATTATCTAGTAAAGAGTACGAACAAAAATTCGATATAGAGGTCAGTGGCTTTGTCAACAAACCGGGAAAAATCAGTTATCATCAAAACATGACTTTGAAAGATGTCCTTTTGCTTGCTGGTGGGTTACGACTTGATGCAGAAAATGGGCGAATAGAAATTTCTAATATTGTAGATAGCGTCTCTAATTATAAATTAGAATCAAAAGGTGTGAATATTAGAATCGTTTCGATTAGTTCAAACTTAGAAATAGACCCCGTTTCAGATAATATCATCATCAAGCCCCTAGATCGAATTTATGTACGAAAAAAATCAGACTTTATCAACCAACAAAAGGTGGTGGTCATGGGCGAAGTGAAATATCCCGGAGAATATGTTTTATTAAGTGATAATGAAAAAATATCCTCTATCATCAAAAGAGCAGGCGGCTTAAGTAAAGCAGCTTATAGCAATGGAGCTAAATTATTTAGAAAAAATATTGGGCCTGTTATCATTGAGTTGAATACCGCTCTAAATAAAGCTGGAAATAAACAAGACTTGATTTTGAAAGATGGAGATGAATTACTCATCCCTCAAATCAATGAGATTGTGTCTGTGAGAGGAGAAGTGCAACAACCCATTAATATTAAATTTGATGCAGACAATTCAGCCGTTTCTTATTATATCAACGCATCAGGAGGTTTCGGCGAAAACCCTTGGAAAAAACGAATTAACGTAAGGTACCAAAATGGAAAAAGTAAAAACACCAAAAACTTCTTATTCTTCCATTTTTATCCTAAAGTGAAACAAGGCTCAGTCGTAACGGTGCCTCAAAAACCCGAAAGAAAAGAGAAAACCAAGTTTTCAGATGTGATGACTTATACCCTCTCTTCGCTCTCCACATTAGCCACTTTAGTAATTCTATCTCGAACATTAAAAAACTAAAAACTTACCAGTGAATCAGACTGTTTCCCTTTTTTCAGAAATTCTAAAAAAAATCAAATCTTCACTTGTCATTATTTTGATTATTTCAACCATTCTCGCATTGGCAGCGTTTTTTATCTTACGGACAGAAAAAGGAACTTATAGTTGCTATTCAAAAATATTTCCACTGTCTGCAAACAAGTCTTTAGGTGGAAGCCCGCTAGATGCTATCAAAACTCAATTTGGCATTTCTGATAAAACCGATTATGACAAAGTTTTTAATCTCACAGAATTAATTAAGAGTAGAACCATTTCAAGACAAATTATTAGTAAAACTCCTAAAAATAAAAAATATAAAACCTTTGCTGATTGGATAGTGGCTGACTACAATGCCAATCTCCCTCTTTGGAAAAAGAAAATCAATACCGAAATTAAAAAAGAATTCTAACAATATTTTCTACACAGCAAATGTTTTATTTTTAAGTGCAACCGAAGTCAATTCGGACGTCAAAACTAACTTTACAAAAATCACAACAAAGTTTTACAATAAAGAACTTTCCAAACAAAATTGCAGACGAAATTCTTTTTTCTATTTCAGATTACTATATCGAATTTTCAACCGCCAAACCTCGCTCCGATTTAATTCATATCGGCTACATGAGAGATTCTTTAAGGCAAGAACTTTATAAAATAGAACGAAACATTGCAGGGTTTCAAGACTCAAACGTACTAGCCTCTAAGGCTTCAAGTTTTGTTCCACAAGCCAAAATGATTCGTAACAAAGCAGAGCTAGAGCAGCTTTATGCAGTGACCGTTACTGCTTATCAAAATGCCCGATTCAAATTACTATCTGAAAGTCCCATTTTTCAAGTGTTAGACTATCCGAGTGAGCCTCTTACTTTTGAACAGCCCGCTTATAAAAAATCAGCTGCTATTGTGTTTGCACTTTCGTTTTTCTTGTCATGCCTTTTTGTGAGTCGAAAGCCCATTTGGCGATTTGTACTTCAAGATATTAAAAGTTAGGAATGGCGTAACCATTTTAATACTTCTTTCCATGTGGTTTTTTTCCCATAAAGTAAAATACCCGTTCTGTATATTTTACCACTCATCCAAGTTATCAAGATAAAGCCAATAATCAGCAAGCCCATTGATAAAATCAATTGCAAAACCGGCACTCCATAAGGAATACGCCCCATCATCACGATTGGAGAAGTCAATGGAAACATACTACCAAAAACAGACAATGAACTATTCGGTTCTTTTAAGGTTGTCATCAAAATTATAAATCCAAATATAATCGGCATAGATACAGGGAGTGTTAACTGCTGTGCTTCTTGAGGGTCTTCATTGACCAAACTGCCCACGGCAGCAAAAAGAGAAGCATAGATAAAATATCCTCCTAAAAAGTAAAAAATAAAACAAGAAATAATCAATCCCCAATTTTGATTCATAATAGATTGAATCATCGCCAAGCTATCAGACGAGCCCATATTGGGCATTTCAGAGGCAGGCATTGCTGTCACAATATTCTCTCTGGCTTGCATCAAATCTCCCAAGGAGGGAATAATAAGAGGTAATAAAAATTGTAATAAAATAATGAGTGTACCCCACAATAAAAATTGAGTTAGCCCCACAAGTCCTATCCCCAAAATCTTTCCCATCATAAGCTGAAAGGGTTTTACGCTGCTGATCACAACCTCTGCAATCCGATTGGTTTTTTCTTCCATCACCCCCCGCATCACGCCAGAACCATATATAAAAATAACCAAATAAATCATAATTCCCATCATATAGCCAATGCCACTTGCAATAGCAGAATTGGTTTCTTTATTATCTTTTAAATCATAGCTTTTAATTGGCAAACTAAAATTCTGAATACTATCAATTTTTGCTTTATCAATTCCGGCTTCTTCCATTTGTTTGACATGATAAATATTATCGAGTTGGGTACTCAAAAACAAAGATGTACCAAGGCTTACACCTCCTTCTTTATAAATTAAAATACTATCGGGTCGACTGTTCTGAAAGGGTAAAATATGAAGATAAATATCGGCTTCTACTCGTTTGGCAAAATCGCGATTGGTTTCATTTCCTTTCGGTGCTTCCGCAAAAAAGGTATAGGTTTTACTTTTTTTATCTAAACGATGAAAAAAAATCCCCGACTCGTCATTCACTACAATCTTTTGTTTTTCTTCTCCTTGCAATGCTATATAAACCATCAGCAAACTAGCTCCAAAGATGAGAATAGGAACTAAAAAAGTGAGTATTAAAAATGATTTTTTCTTTACTCTTGTCAGGTATTCTCTTTGTAATATGATAAAAATTTTATTCATTTTTTATTGTTTAGGTTAGTTTAAAAATTGTCTAGATGCTTGTGTATTTTCTACTTGTTGAATAAAGATTTCATTCAAGCTCGGTAAAATTTCTTCAAAGGTTTTGATATGATAATGCTGATTAATACAGTGTTGTAATAAAGAATTTGGCTCTTGATCATTTGCAAATTGCAAGATATATTCATCCATATTTTTCTGAACAATATTCGATTCAAAGCCTTGCAATTCTTCTTGTATTGCTAAGCGATACAGATTTTTTTTGAAGCGATTTTTTATTTCTAATACATTCCCTTCTAACACAATTTTACCTTGATTAATCAATGCAATTTCTTCACATATTTCTTCTACTTGTTCCATACGATGGGTCGAAAAAATAATAGAAACACCTTGCTTTGATAATTCAAATATTTCTTGTTTGATGATTTCACTATTGACTGGATCTAAGCCACTAAAAGGCTCGTCTAAGATTAATACTTTTGGATTGTGCAGAACCGTTGTTACAAATTGTAACTTTTGAGACATCCCTTTACTCAAGTCTTCTACTTTTTTATTCCACCAACTTTCCATATCTAATCGTTTAAACCAATAATTGATTTTTTGCATCGCCTCAATTTTGTTTAATCCTTTTAGTCTTGCCAAATACATCGCCTGTTCGCCTATTTTCATTTTTTTATAAAGTCCTCTCTCTTCGGGCATATAGCCTATCCATTGGTTGTGAATATCCTGATTATACTCTTGACCATCATACAATATTTTTCCACTATCGGGCAAAGTAATCCCAGTTACCATTCGTAATAAACTAGATTTTCCGGCTCCATTCGGACCTAACAATCCAAATATTTTTCCTTTTTCAATCTTTAGGCTAATATCATCTACTGCTTTTTGAGTTGCATAATATTTTTTTAAGTGTACGAGGGTCAGCATAATGAAATTTTTTAAATTCTAAAATCTAAATTACATCATTGTATTTATTCAAAATCATTTTTTATTTAAAAGGTATTATTCAATGACAAACTGTTTTTAACTCTCTTGAATAATTATTTTATAAATTTGAGAAATGAAAAACCTGTATCTGTTACGCCATGCCGATGCTGAATATGCTAGTCCTTCACAACCTGATATGAATAGGGCTCTCAGTCAGCAAGGAATAAAGGAAGCCCAATGGATGGGTCATATTATTCAAAAGAAAATTAATATTGATGCTATTCTATCGAGTACAGCTCAAAGAGCTAAAGAAACCAGTGAAATTGTATCTAATATTATTTCGTATGATATTCATTCTATTTTATGGGATAAAGAATTGTATCTCGCAAAACCTGAAATCATTGAAAGCAAAATTATAAAAATCGAATCTTCTATTCAATCGTTGCTTGTAGTATGTCATAATCCCGGACTTTCCTATTTTGCTTCTTCTTTAAATATTTCTTCTCCATATTTACTTCCTACATGTGGACTTGTTTCTTTTAAAATTGATATTACAAGTTGGGAAGATTTTCCTTTTGCCTTCAAAGAATTTGTCTCTTTTGAATACCCACATTCATAATTCATTCTCTGCCTTATTATTATATTTTTTATAAAGCGTATCTGAATACTTTATTTTAGCAATTTTAAGTTTTTGTATTGAAAATTTATACACTAATAAAGCTGGGGCTTTTTTGAAATACCGCCTGCAATACACATGCCTATTGAGATGTATTGCTATCATTAACTTTTTTTTTCGCTTCTATATTTCCAATAAGTATATTTCATTTCGGCTAATGCGTATTGAAATCCTTTTTTTCCCGTCTAAAAAACCGAATCGAAAAAAATAGTTTTTTACGAATCCAAAATAGGGGCTTATGTACTTTTTATAAAAAGGAATCTGGGTATTCTTTTTTGTTGTTGATGAAAAAAAAGGGTGGCGTATTTTCTTAGTTTTTTCAAATGTTCTTCTTGGTTTTTGTAAGAGTGGTGTAATAAATATCCTTGCAATTTGTTTAATTTTATTTCTTGTGAAAATTCAATATCTTCATGCACATCATTTTCATTCCATCTTGCATTTTTTTTATTAAAGATTCTAATTCGATATTCATTTGATACAGCCCCGTGGTGAAGAGTTTTACCTCCATAAACCAGTTTTCGTTTGAGCATCCATGCTTGTTCATTTTTTTGAGTAGTTGAAAAACATTTTAATATATCTGATTTTAGCTCCTCTTTTATTTCTTCGTCGGCATCGAGGCTCAAAATCCAATCATATTTTGCTCTTTGGTGTCCTTTGTTTTTCGTATCGGAATATCCTGTCCATTCAATCTGTTCAACTCTTACACCAAAAGATTGAGCTATGGCCATTGTCTGGTCAGTGCTCCCATTGTCGAGCAATATCACATCGTCACTCATATCCAAGAGAGGGCTTAATGTTCTTGCGATTTGAGCTTCTTCATTTTTAGCAAGAATCAAAATAGAAATTGGTATTTTGTTATTCATTTTTAGTTTGCTAAAATTTCATTCATTTGCTCTAATACAAAGGATGATAATTCTTTTACATATTTTTCAGAAAAATCAAATTGAATGCCGGCCGCTTCATATAAATCTTTTTAAAAGACTTAGTGTTCCCCATACTTAATCCCTTCAAATAATTATCTAATGCTTGCTCTTTGTTTTCTTTATATTGCTTCCACATAGACAATGCTCCCAATTGGGCTATTCCATACTCGATATAATAAAAAGGGACTTCAAAAAGATGTAATTGCTTTTGCCATAAAACTTCTTTTATAGTTTTCTAAATTTTCCCATGAAATATTTTTGGGGGCAAACTCGTCATAAATAGTCAGCCATTCGTTTGTTCTTTCTTCTATTGAGTGGTTAGGATGAGTATAAAGCCAATGTTGAAATTTATCAATAGTGGCTATCCATGGAAAAATACTGAGGACTCTTTCTAATTCTTCTAATTTTGCTCTTTTCAATTTTTGAGAATCCGGGTAAAAAATATTCCACATATCCATACTAAACAGTTCCATACTCATACTGGCCAATTCAGCCATTTCCATCGGATATTCTTTAAAGGCACTCAACTCCAATTGGTGACATAAAAAAGAATGGATAGCATGCCCCCCCTCGTGCATCATCGTCACCACATCATCGGCAGTTCCGGCAGCATTCATAAAAATAAATGGAGCCCCGCTTTCAGCCAATGGGCAATTGTATCCGCCAGGAGCTTTTCCTTTTCTGCTTTCTAAATCAAAATGGTTTAGCTCATTCATTTTTTTCAAACAATCACCAAAGAAAGGTCGCACCTGAGTAAATGTTTGGATTGATTTTTCTAAGAGCTCTTTTCCATTTTCAAATGGCTCTAAAGGGTTTTGCCCTTCAGGCTCTGCGTCAATATCATAAGGGGCAAGCGTATTAAGTTGCAATTGATTTTTTTTCAGTTCATAAATTTTTTCCACCAAAGGAGTCATGTATTTTTTAATAGCAAGATGAAACGCCTCACACTCTTTTACTGAATAATCATATCTTCTTAATTCTTGAAATTTATAATCACGATAATTTTCAAAGCCAGCGTTGAGTGCTATTTGGTTTCTTATTGACAGCAGTTTATCAAATAATTTGTTCAAAGAATCTTTATCTTTTAACCGCCTTTCATTGATTTTTAAATACACTTCCTTTCGCAATGCTCTATTGCTTTGCATTAAAAATTTAGCTGCTTGTTGTAAGGTGTAATCTTTTCCTTCAATATGCACACTCATCTTTCCGGTGATAGTCCCATATTGCTGAGAAAGAATATTAAGCTCAGCTTGTAGAGGAATATTTTTTTCATTGAATAAAAGAATTTCATTTTCAACATTTTTAATCAATAAAGCATAGGTTGAAGAGTCTAATTGTTTCAAGTGTTCCGACTGAATTAGCTTTTTATTGAGGATATCAGCATAAGGCTTAATGTGAGGTTCAATTTCCATACAGAAAACAGTATAATCTTCTTCATATTGTTTATTTTCAGTGTCGCAAGTCATTCGTATTTGTTTCCAACAAACATCTTCGCTGATTACCTCTTGTAACTCGCTATAATCTTTTAGCCATTGCACAAGGTTTTCTTTTGAAGTAATCTCTCTATTTTTTAGTTGAACAAAATAAGGCTCTAATGTATTCCAATCACTTAATTGAAAATCTTTGTGAACGAAATTTCTATCTTTTTTTTGAATATCCGCATTATAAGTCATCTATTTATTTTTTTACAAAAATAGCCTATTATCACTTGAAAAAAGGAGTAAAAAAAATTAAAAAAAGGAGTAAAAAAATTTTTTTTATCTGTGAATATCCATAATTTCAAGGAAAATTTATTCCTTATGAAAAACAATATCCAAATTTTTCTCCTATTTTTTCTTGCTTTATTGTCAATTGATGCTTTTTCACAATGTGTCACACCAATTTTTGGAGGAGGTGGAACATCTGGCAATGCTCGTTGTCCAAGCACAAGATATCGGAACGCACGCTCTGTGTATTTAATCACTGCAAATGAAATTGCAAATGCTGGATTTCAAAATGGAAGTACGATTGATGGGCTTAGTTGGAACTATTCAACGGCACCCACCATCAGTGGTACAGGTAATCTTAAAATTTATTTAGAAAACACAGCTGATGTTGCAAACTTAAAAGGAACTAATTTTGCAACAGCTATTGCAAGCATGCAAACAGTTCATAATAGTGCCACTTTATTACCAGCAGCAGCCGGTTTTTTTAATATCAATTTTGTAGGTGGGTCACCTTTTACATATACCGGTGGTGGTGTTTATGTTGCGTTTGATTGGGAGTATTGTGTTGGTACACTAGATGCTTCTTGTGTGGTCGGTTGTAATGTTTCTTTAGTAGGAGGCTTAGCTGGGGTGCAAAATACGGGTGCTTGCGTTACCTTAAATACGCTCACAGCTTCCAACTTTAGACCAGACACTCGATTTATTGCAACTTCTATTAATGATGCAAAAGTAGATTATATTTATACGATTGGAGAAACTCCCTTAACTTATTCCAACAACCATATCGTGTCGGCAATTGTTACAAACAAAAGTAATACTACTTTGACAAACTACAATGTCACATTAAATGTCAGCGGAGCTAACACATTCACAAATGTTCAAACAATAGCAAGCATTCCCGGATGTGCTTCTCAAACAGTAACATTTGCGCCTTATAATTATACTAATGAAGGAAATAATATTGTGCAAGTATCAGTTCCTCCTGACAATAATAACATGAATAACACAAAAAGTGTAACCCAAACTATCACCCTTGACCGATACAACTACCGTTATGTTGGCGAAGTTAAATCTGGTAATGTAGGGGTGAACGGATCCACAGCATCAATCAATGCTGAATTTAATACTCTTAGTTCTATCATACTTACGCATGTAAATGTTGAGTTTAGTACAGCAAATTTACCTTATCGAATTGCTATCTTTGGCAACAACGGAATAGGAGGCCCTAGTATTATCCCTCTTTATGAAGATGCTGCCAATAGAACTTCCATTGCCGATACTCCCTTAGACGTCGCATTAGAATCTCCTGTAACTGTTCCTGCTGGCGATTTCTATGTTGCCATCTATCAACAAAGTGCTACGAATATGGCTCTAGCCTATGCAACAGAATCTCCTTTAAGAACAAGTTCTTTTTTTCTATACCTTTCCTCTCCCTGTCACTGGATGGGCTGATTTAGGTCCAAGTAATACTTTCAGACCTCTTATAGGTGTAAAATTCTGCTATCCTTATACACCAAGTTCTATCGTAGGAAACAATATTGTGTGTGAAGGTTCTACTAACACTTATAGCGTTACTCCTATTCCTGAAGCAACTTCTTATACATGGACACTCCCAAATGGATGGACCGGAATGAGTACAACCAATACAATTACAGCAACAGCTAGTGTAAATAGTGGTAATATTACTTGTCAAGCAAACTATCTTTGTGGTAGTAGTGCTGCGGTTTCTCTAGCCGTAACTGTAAACCCGAACCCAATATTAAGCATCAATGCTAACCCTGGTGCAATTTGCTCTGGTTCAAGTTCTAGTTTAACAGCTAATGGTGCTAGCACTTATGTTTGGAATCCGGGTGCTTTAGTTGGTAATCCTGTTAACGTAAGCCCCACAATTACAACAACCTATACTGTTGTTGGCACTGATGGAAACAGTTGCTCTAATTCGACTGTAATAAACATTCATGTTGACCATACACTTACAGGAGTAGGCACTTCCTCTCCTTCTACAATTTGCTTAGGAGAATCTTCTACAATAAATGGTTCTGCTACAAACTTATGCTTTGGCAATATCAATGATTTCAATGGGGATTATGCCCCTGTTAATTGGACAATGACTCAAAATAATTCAAACGGAACTGTTAATACAACAAATGCTCCTTCAAGCATTACTATAATATCAAGTAATAACTTATCAGGAACTCCCGGTTATGTCACTTATTCAATTCCAATATCATGTAATGGAAATGTAACTTTTAATTGGAATTACACTCACCTTGATCCAATTGGTTCAATTTTTGATTATCCTGAATATACCATTAATGGAGGCAGTCCAACTGTATTTCCTGGCTTTATTATTGGCGGCTCTAATGCTCAAAATGGAAATGCTACTATTCCAGTCAATGCTGGTGATGTCTTTGCCTTTAGAATGTATTCAATTGATAATGATATCACGTCTGGCTTTTGTAATATTAGCTCTTTCACCGCTCCAGCTCCAGCGGCAACTGGCACTGTTAGCGTTTGGGATGTTGCTATCGGCGGTAACAATTTAGGAATTCCTCCTCAAATAGTTACTCCTGCAACTCCCGGTATCGTTAATTATTATTTAGAAGTTACTTCTGGTGTTTGTGTAAACCCAATTCGTGTTGCAGTACCAATTACTGTTAATTCATCACCAACCGTAACAGCAAGTATTACACCAGCCACTACATGTAATCAAACGAGTGCAACACCAACAGCAGGAGCGACAGGCGGTTTAGCCCCTTACACTTTTGCGTGGTCAGGAGGCTTAACGGATAATACGCCATTTGTAGCCAATGCAAACGGAACATACACAGCGACAGCAACAGATGCGAACGGATGTTCAGCTACATCAACAGCAGCGTTGACAGTAACAGCCGCTTCAGGTATTATAGCCCCGGTAACATCAAATCATTCACAAGATCATGGAGATGACTTTGACATCAATTACTATGATGCAAGTTGTGATTTAATTGCAACCGTTGATGATGGTATGGGAGGTAATGTGTTAGGTTTAACAACAGCAACCGTGAATGTAGAAGCGACAGCCGGAGTACATAATGGTCAACCATTCGTAAGAAGATGGTACCAAATAACGCCAACAAGCAATGGATCAGCGGATGTGATTTTGTATATCAATCAAAGTGATTTTGATGATTACAACACAGTAGTAGCCGCACCATACTTAGCTTTACCAACAGGTCCAGCCGATGTGACAGGAATCGCCAATATCCGCATCACCAAAAATGAT
>LNFQ01000056.1 GCA_001567165.1 Bacteroidetes bacterium OLB11 | reverse complement strand
ACTTAATAATATTTTTTTTTCTTATGCTCAAATATTCAGTTTTATTGTTACCTTTGTTTTTTACAAAGAATGAAATAAAAAATCATGGCAAAAAAACTACTTTTTATTTTTATTGGCTTATTTATATGCAGTGTTTATTTAAGTAGCTGTAAAAGTCAGAAAGGTTGTGGCTGTGGTAATAATTTAAATTATTACAAACCTAAAAAATTCAACAAATAAAATGCCCAAAGGAAACAATATCATCTTGCATAAAACAAACGTTCTATTTCAAACGGAAGAAGATTTTAATAAATTATATCAATACATACGCACTATGCAAGAAAAGGAGGAGCTTGCCCATTGCAGTGAACTTATCAATTTGCACAATTACACTAAAAAAAGACATTACGTCAAAATCAAAGCAGCCCTACGGAGTGACACTATCCAGCCATTTATTTTTGTTTCTTGCTTAAATTAATGGCTCATGAAATTTTCATCTTCTTTATTGGAAAATGCAGTTAATGAATTAGCAAAATTACCTGGTGTCGGAAAAAAAACGGCATTACGGTTTGTACTACATTTATTAAAACAAGACGAAATTCAAAGTAATCAACTTGCAGATAGTATTAAAAGACTTAGAAGTGAAATCCAATTTTGCTCAAAATGTTTTAATATTTCAGATCATGTTTTGTGTAAAGTGTGTTCATCTCCTGCAAGAAAAAAAAGAGCAGGTTTGTGTCGTTGAATCCATTAGAGATGTAATGGCGATTGAGGCTACGGAACAGTATAATGGCACCTATCATGTCTTAGGCGGTGTTATATCTCCTCTTGATGGTATTGTGCCGGATATGCTTCAAATTCAATCGCTGATAGAGCGTGTTAAAATAGATAAAGTAGAAGAACTCATCATGGCACTGAGTCCAACGATTGAAGGGGATACAACGACTTATTTTATTGCAAAAAAATTAAACGACACCCCTATTAAAATCACGACCCTTTCAAGAGGAGTTGCATTTGGAGGCGAATTAGAATATACCGACGAACTAACTTTAGCACGTTCATTTATAAGCAGACTTCCTTTGGAAAATGTGGTTAGCACTCAATCCTAAGCAATTTTATTTCGTTTGGCTATCCTTCCAAATTTTATATTCTTCATAGCTAGGTTCCACTTGCAAAGACGCATCTCTCAATGGTTCGCACTCTTTCAACTCAGTATGTAATTCATTCGCTAGCCTTTGATATATCTGTGTTCCTTCTGTTTTCCATTTTATCATATCGTCGCTTACTTCTTTTAAAATTCTAGCAGGATTACCAGCTACCAAACTCCTTCTTGGAATATTTTCTTTTGCTTTAATAAAAGCTAAAGCTCCCACAATACATTCATCTCCTAATATCACATCATCCATCAATACTGCGTTCATTCCCACAAGGCAATTTTTTCCAATTTGAGCTCCGTGAATAATAGCCCCATGACCAATATGAGCATTTTCTTGCAACAAAACTGTAACTCCCGGAAACATGTGAATAGTGCAGTTTTCTTGCACATTACACCCGTCATCAATAATAATTTTTCCAAAATCACCTCGAATTGCAGCACCCGGACCAATATATACATTTTTACCTATCAAAACATGCCCTGTTACGCTTGCAAGCGGATGCACAAATGAACTTTCATGAATGACCGGTTTGATTCCTTTATACTCAAATATCATAATTTTTTATTTCTAAAATTGTTTGATTGTTTTTAAAAGAGGTGAGTAGCGATAACGTTCTTCATGGTAATATTCATATAAATCATCTAAAGTTTTTCTAACATTTTCAATGCCAATTTCGTTGGCCCATTCCAATAATCCTTTTGGATAATTAACCCCTTTAGTCATGGCTAATTCAATGTCTTGTTTTGTTGCAATATTTAAATATAAAGCGTTGGCAGCTTCATGAATGAGCATTGCTAATACCCTATTAACAATTATCCTGCAAGCAGTTTCATCATAATTATTTTCTTGCTTTACTTGTTCATTTTGACTAGTATATTGATAAAAACCACGACCTGATTTTTTGCCAAACCATTTTGCTTCAACCAATCTTTTTTGACTAAAAGAAGGCGTATATTTTGTATCAAAATAAAATGATTTCCAAACGGTTTCCGTCACCGTATAATTCACATCATGCCCTATCAAATCCATCAACTCAAAAGGTCCCATTTTAAATCCTCCATATTTTTTAAGAGAAAAATCAATCATTTCAATACTAGCAATTCCTTCTTCATATATCCGAATTGCTTCGCTGTAAAAAGGGCGTGCAATGCGGTTGACAATAAAGCCCGGAGTGTCTTTTGCAATAACAGTGACTTTGTTCCAACTTTCAATCACCGATTTTGCATGAGCTACAATGGTAGAGTCCGTTTGCAAAGCTGGAATAATTTCCACAAGTTGCATAATAGCAGCTGGATTGAAAAAATGAATCCCTATCACTCGATGTGGTTTTGCACAAGCAGCTGCAATTGATGTGATTGAAAGCGATGATGTGTTGGTTGCCAACACACATTTCTCACTAACGATTGATTCTATTTGTGCAAATACCTTTTGCTTGATATCTATATTTTCAATAATTGCTTCGATGATAAGTTCTGCATCTTGAAGAGTATGAAAGTCGCTTGTCCATTGAATATTATCAATAATTTCTTTTCTTTTCTCTTCAGATAGTTTTCCTTTTTGTTGTAATTTTTGAAGTGTTTCTTGCAAATTAGAATTTGCTTTATTAAGTGCATCCTCGTTCGTATCAACCACAATTACTTTATTCTTAAATGTAGCAGCCACTTGAGCTATACCCGCTCCCATCGTGCCACATCCAATAATTCCTACTGTCATTTTTTTTAGTTTTAAATATTTTCAAAAGTATAAATTTATTTCATTATAGAAGAACTCCACGCAAAAAGAATAGTGCAAAACTAAAATAAATAATCAGTCCAGTCACATCACAAAGCGTTGCCACAAAAGGAGTTGATGATGCGGCAGGGTCTGCACCTAGTCTTTTGAGCAACAAGGGTAGCATAGAGCCCATGAGAGTTCCCCACAACACAACACCTATTAATGAAGAACCCACAACGAATGCTATTCGCCAATGATGATCTCCAAAAACCGGCGAGAAAAAATGCCAAATATTGATAATAGTAAAACTGATAATGCTCAATGTTCCACCGAGCAAAAGTCCTGATTTAATTTCTCTTTTCATAATTCTCCACCAATCTCTAATTGAAATTTCATCTAGAGCCATCGCTTGTATAATCAGTGTTGCAGCCTGTGAGCCACTATTTCCTCCACTAGAAATGATTAGTGGAATAAATGTTGCTAGGATGACCACCTTCGAAATTTCACTTTCAAAATTAGACATGGCTGATATGGTGAGTAGCTCTCCTAAGAATAATATAATCAACCAAACAATTCGTTTTTTGTAAAGCTCCATCAATGATATATCTAAATAAGGCTCATCTAAGGCTTCAGTCCCTCCGATTCTTTGAATGTCTTCAGTATATTCTTCTTCTGCCACCCAAAGAACGTCATCAATGGTTACGATTCCTAAAAGAATATTGGTATCGTCCACCACTGGTAAAGCCACTCTATTATTCATTTGAAACACATTGACTGTTTCTTTTTGATCATCATTTACATTGAGCGAAATATATCTTCCATCTATCAAATCTTCCACTTTAGTTGATTTGGGGTCAACCAATAAAATATTTCTGATTCGTACATCATCAATCAATTTTCCATTTTCATCCGTTACATAAATTACATCAATTGTTTCGGATCGTTTTCCATAATCACGAATGTAGGTCAACACTTGCTCAACAGTCCAATCTAATCTTACATCAATAAAATCAGGAGTCATCAACCTTCCTATACTTTCTTCTGGATAACCTAAAAGGGATAAGGTAATTTTTCGCTCCTCTGGATTTAAGTCTTTAATAATATCTTTTACTGCATTGCTGTGTAATTCACTCAACAATGCCGTTCTATCATCAGGAGGGAGTTCATTTAGAATTTTCAGCCTTATATTAGGAGGTAAACTTTTGAGTAGTAACTCTTGATTGCTTAAATCTAAAATCCTAAAGACAGCTAGTGCTCTTTGTGATTCCAATAATTGAAATAGATATAGCGTATATTGAACAAACTCATTAATAAGCTCTGCTACATCTGAAATGTTCATATCATTAATAAACTCTTTCAGCTCGACGTGAGCTTCTAATTCAATCAGCTTTTTTACTCGTTCAATATGTGCATCTACTTCTTGCATAAAATCAAGTGTAAAATAATAACATAATTTTCGAAATAAATAAGTAAATCTAAATTAATCTCAACCTGAAAATATATTCTATATTAGAAAATATAATATAGTGGTGATTTGTAACTAGCAAAATGAAGAAAAAATATTTCGAGAGTGATTTAATAGAGAACATAAAAGTTTAGCTAGTTGGTAGTCAATTAGATTAATTCTAAACTATTTGTAGTAATAAACGCGATTATCCAAAATTGTAAGAGCATCAAAATAAAATTAAGTTTAATACATAATCTGAGTTAAATTTCATTGATTGCATCAAATCGTTTGAACAAAAAAAAAGAGCTGCTCGAATGAGAAGCTCTTTTTATGTTTGTTAGCTAGTTATTATTTTTTCAATACTTTTCTAACATAAACTTGAGTTGTATTAATATCAGTTACTTTAATATTATAGATTCCTTTTGCAAGATTACCTAAATTATTAATAAGGATATTGTTTTGACCGATTGTAACATCAGCTGATTTTCTAGATACAACTTTTCCTGAGAAGTCAGTAATTTCAATACTTAATTCTGAGTTTTCGCTTGCATTGTAAGAGATAGTCAAATCATCTTGGAATGGAGATGGATAGATAATTACTTCATCGCTTGCACTATGAAGAGGACTTACACTAGCTATGTTTGAGTAAACATATTGACCATCCATATCGATTGCTTTAATTCTGTAGTAAATCGCATCTAATTTAAGTAGAGTAGATACGTTGTCATTTAAAGTGTAATTGTAATCTCCATTAGTATTTCCAACTGCTGTTTTAGCAGCAACTTTAATAAAGTTTTTGTTGTCAATGCTTCTTTCGATTTCAAAGTAACTTACATTTTCTTCGTTAGTAGTTACCCAATCAACTTTAGCTGTACTTCCAGATAATGTTGCATAAAGTTTGATACCAGCCACTCCTAATGGGAATTGAATTTTCAATCCTGCATCAATAGTTGGGTTGTATTCACCTTTAACAAGAGTTATAGGTAGTGTTTTTCCTGAAACTGGTAAACCGTTACCGTTAGGATTATTCACAATAGTAACAACATCATTATCTAAAGAATCATTTCCTACATTTGATGAAGTGAATGCCATGTTAGCAGGTAAAGTACTAAATCCTACGCTATAAGTACCTGGAGTTAGATTAGGGAATGAATAATATCCTCTTCCGTCAGTAACTGCAGATTTTATAGCAATTCCATTTCCATTATATAATGTAACTGTTACACCTGGCACACCTGACTCGTTTGCATCTTGAACACCATCATTGTTTGCATCAAACCAAACGTAGTCACCTAAGCCAGCACCTTGTGGAATATAAACACCAGCATCAATTGTTGGATTGTATTCACCTGAAACAAGAGTAACTAATTGAGTTTTTCCTGTAATAGGATCTGGGTCACTATCTAATGCACTGTTTGCACCTTGATGACGACTAGAGAATATTGCACCTTCTGGGATATTGCTAAATCCTACTGCATAAGTTCCTGGTTCTAAGTTGATAAATGTATAGAATCCGTTTGCATCTGTAATAGCAGAAGATATTGGAGTGATTCCATCAGATGCATATAAAATAACAGTTACACCAGGGATTCCATTTTCTCCGGCATCTTGAATACCATCTCCATCTAGGTCATTCCATACGAAATTACCTAATCCTGCTCTTTCAGTGAAGATACCAGCATCCAAATCAGGGTAATTTTGACCAGAAACAAGAGTTACCCACTCTGTTTCACCTGTATTAGGATCTGCATCACTATCTAAAGCACTATCTCCACCAGCTCCTTTAAATGTAAATTCGTATCCTGCTGGTAAGTTTGTAAATTCAACATAGTATGAGCCTGGAGTTAATCCTGTAAATTGATATAAACCAGCAGCATTTGTTGTTGTTGTTGCTAATTTAGTTCCAGCACTAGAGTATAATGTTACGCTAACTCCTGGTACACCTGGTTCTCCTTCGTCTTGGATTCCATCTTGGTTTAAGTCAAACCATACGAAATTACCTAAACTTGCCAATCCTGCTGCTTGGTGAATACCAGCGTCAATTGTTAAGTTATCTTCTCCTTCTCTTAATCCGATAATTCCTGTTTTGCCACCTGTAGTTGCATCTACGTCACCATCTTTTGTATCATCAGCACCTTGGTTAGCATCACTGAATGTATATCCTGCTGGTAAGTTGCTAAATCCAACTACATAAGAACCTTCATTTAATCCAGTAAATAAGTAGTTTCCTAATGGATCTGTTATTTGAGTTGCAATAACGGTTACTCCGTCAGCTGCATATAACGTAACGGTTACACCTGATACTCCAATTTCATTTTCGTCTTGAATTCCGTTATTATTTACGTCATCCCAAACTCTATCTCCTAAAGTTGCAGTACCAAATAATCCAATTGATTCTTTGATTCCAGCATCTACAGTTAAGTTTACTTCACCGCTTCCTAATGTAATAACACCAGTTAAGCCTGTAGCTTGATTTGCATCTGAGTCAGTCAAATCAGAACCTTCATTTACTTTTGTGAATACATATCCATTAGGGATATTGCTAAATCCTACTCTATAGTTTCCTGCAGCTAAATTGTCAAATAAGTAGAACCCTCTAGCATCAGTTGCTGTAGTTGCTAGTATGTTATTCATATCATCATAAAGAGTAACAGTAACTCCTGGCACGCCATTTTCGTTTGCATCTTGAATACCATTGTTATTGTGATCATACCATACAAAATCTCCTAGAGCACCAATTGGTAATGTTGGGTTATGGATACCAGCATCTACGCTCATGTTTTTGTCGCCTGGTTTTAATGTAACCACTGCTGATTTTCCAGTTACTGGATCAGGATTTGAATCTAATTCATCATCTCCACCTTGATTGTTACTTACAAATGAAAACCCTGTTGGTAAGCCTGAGAATCCTACGATGTAGCTATCAGGTGTTAAATTATTGAAGATATAGTAACCAAATTCATTAGTAGTTGTTGTTGATACAACAGTGATTCCATCGTTAGCATATAAAGTAACGGTTACTCCTGGCACACCTACTTCGTTTGCATCTTGGATACCATTGTTATTTACATCATTCCAAACAAAGTTTCCTAGTGAAGCTGTATTGGCATTTTGTAAATATAAGCCTGCATCAATTGTCAAATTGTTTTCACCTGCTACGATAGTAACTGGTGAGGTCATTCCTGTGATTGGATCAACATCACTATCTGTTGCATTATTACCACCTTGGTTTTTAGGACTAAATACATATCCAATTGGTTGTGAAAATCCTACACTATATGTACCCGGTGTTAATTTATCAAATAGATAGTGTCCTGTTGCATCTGTAACTGTTGTTGCTACTGGAAGACCATTTACATCATACAAAGTAACGGTTACTCCAGATATGCCTAATTCATTAGCATCTTGAATACCATCTTTATTTAAGTCGTTCCAAACATAATCACCAAGACTAGCTTCAACTGGTTGAACAAAGTATATACCAGCATCTACTGTCATGTTACTGTCACTAATTGCTAATACATAATTACCTGTCATTCCTGTTACTGGATCTGGATCTGAATCTAATTCATCATTTCCTCCTTGATCTTTGCTAGTAAATACATAGTTTGTTGGTAAAGTAAATCCTACATGGTAGTTACCTGGTGCTAATTTATTAAATAGATATTTTCCATAAGCATCTGTTACTGTAGCAGAGATTAAATTATTGCTATTGTCGTATAATGATACTGTTATTCCTGCTACTCCAACTTCGTTTGCATCTTGAATACCATTTTTATTTTCATCTAACCAAACGTAGTTTCCTAATTGTGCAATACAATCGAAGTCTTTTCCACGTAGCTTAAATGTTGCTGTTTTATCATAGCAAGTTCCTGGGATAGTTACTCTTACTGAATATGTACCTGTATCTGCTAAAGTAATACTGTTTAATGAAACTGAGTAAGAAGTACCAATTACAGTTCCTGCTGGATTTTTCCATTCGTAAACTTGATTTGGTAATGAAGTATCAACACTCATCGTAAAGTCAGTCAAATTACATACAGGTAATTGTTTATCTAATAAAATTTTTGGTTGAGCAGGAGGTCTTACAGCAACATCTTGCAATGAAGTGTTTCCACAAGCGTCCACTACTCTTAATCTAATTAAAGTATAGTTTCCTGAAATTACAAATACATTGCTTGATTGAGGTGGCTGAGGATTATTAGTTGGGAAGGTTTCAAATACTTCATAAGTATATGGTGCCAATCCACCACGCACAGCACCGATAATTTGAAGATTACCACCAGCACAATTAAATGCAATTGATTTTCTTAATTTTGGTAAATCATATTCTTGAATTGTAACAGTTTGGAATATAGTATCGCTACAATTATCATTTTTCATCATTATTTGATAAGTACCTGCATTTCGATTAGTCCATGTATAAGTACCTACTGCATCTGGTCTGGTTACCGTACTAAATGTATTATTATTTATATTTCTAATTCCTATACGAACTGCGTTGCTTGTAGGATTATCTGAATTATAAGATATTGTAATATTTCCTTTAGAAATACAAAGTGGAGTTACACTCACAGACATTGTATTAGGTTGATGCCCATCAGCTCCTGTTGTTATAGTCACTGTATCTGTTCGCCCACAATCATCAGTTGCAATATAATGATATGTTGTATTTGGGTCAAGACTTCCGAAAGGTAATGTTGTATATAAAGCATTTGCACCATAACTTGCATTATAAATACTACCAGAAATGTAAGTTAAATCTCCTAATTTAATAGAATAGTCAGCATTCCATCTTTCATAAGTAACAGGAGATTTCATTCTTCTATTAACCCCAACTCTAGCACTAAATTTTCCATCCTCACACATTTTATCATAAGTCACTTGCAAATTCCAGTTATGACTAATATCTCCATATACTGTATAAGTATTACCACAAGCATCAGTCATTGTTATAGTATAATTATTATCGGTTAAATTATCAAACGTATAACTATTATTACCATTTGTAACCGGAGCACCCCCGTTTAAACTAAATGATACCGGAGGAATATATGAATATTGAGCTTCAACAGTAAGATTTGTTGTTGAACAAGAAGTATAAACAACATTACTTATTCTTCCGTGCATTCTCATATAAGCTTCATAATTTGAACTTGGATTTCTTTTAATAACACCACAAGCATCTTTTACAACACTAAATCCCCAAAATCCAGCATGAGGAGTAGGAAAATGAAAACCATAAGGTGGAGCACCTGCAGCCCATACTGTATCACCAACTGCTCTTACAAAGCCATAAGTCAACGGTCCAATAGGAGAACCATTGATTGTTACACTTTGTGTTGTAAATGAATCACATGCTACATACTGAGTAACTGCACTTGTTATAGACCAATCATTAACAGTAAATGAGTTGCATACATCAGTTCCACATGAATCGACAACACACACTCTTACGTTTCCAATATTTGCATCTGGATAAGAGAAAGCAATTGGGAGTGTATTTCCAGTAGCAAGTACAACATTGTTTGTATTTCTAATTTTGTATGAAAAATGAGACAAACTAGGTTGACTAATTGTAAGACTATTTAAAGAATATTCTCCACAAGCTGTTTTAGTAACTTGAATGTTTGAAACACTAAAAGTGAAATTTGCTATAGTCACTTGTCTAGTTTGAAAATTTCCACAACTATCAAAACCTCTCACTGAATATGTGCCTGCTTGTAAGCCAGTGAAAGTGCCTGTATTATTTATTGTACCTACACCCATAGGTCCAGCAATAATTTCATAAGAAAAAGGAGCACGACCATCGATTAATGTGCCACTAATTGTACCATTTGAACCATTTTGACAATTTGTTACATTAGTAGTAATAGGGTTGTAAGTTGGTTCCACATAATTGCCAGGTACTACCACAGAATAGTCAGTGTAGCCACCTGCTCCTTGGTCTGCAATACGAAGTGTATAGTTTCCAGGGTTCAATGATGTAATGACATTGCTGTTAGAAGGACCTGTGTAGGCATACTCTGCAGGGTAGCTTACAAAGTCGTACATAAATGGCCCAACACCTTGTGCACCACTTGCCGTGATGACACCAGTTGCTACGCACCTTGATTCCTGAACAGTGATTGTGGCACCGTTCCCTTGCGAATATGATTTTTGCGATATTGCTAATGCAATAAACAACAAAGCCATACTCAGCGTTTTTTTGAAAAGTGTAGTTTTCTTTTTCATTTTTTTTTGTTTTGTGTTTAAAATTTTTAATTTAAATTAAGTCAGGTATTCTTATTGTATGGTTATTATTAATATACAAATTTGAACAAGCAAATCTAATATATTTTTTTTAAAATTTTAGTACTTTATGTGCGGCATTTTATATATTTCATAAAATAATATTCATAACATTTTAAATAACAATTGTATAGTTAATATAACAAAGACAATTTTTACATTTAATTTACACTAAATTTTGAGTAATTTTTATAAAAAATCTTTTGATATATCATTCATCCAATTTAATTGAATTATTATAGTATAACCACAGAAAAATGTATTAAAAAAAAATCAAATACTAAACATCAGAGAGGAATTTTTCTTTCTTATTAAAGGTTTTGAATCTTGTAATAATAATTCTAAGTGTTGGAAATAATATAGTGTTGTTAATACCAAAAAAAAGTGTTCATAAAATTAAACAAGCACACTTTGTAAAAATATTTGAAAGCTACCAACAATTCCACTTTCTACAATCCACAGCATATCAGTTTTATCATTTTCATATAAAAAAACTACCTAAATTTGCTAACTTTTAAATTATAAAATAGAATGAATTTTAAATCAATAATTCTAATTCTTTTATTGGCTTTTTGCTTCAAAATAAACTATTCGCAAGAAAAAAAAATACACCATTAGTGGCTATGTCAAAGATATCAGTAGTGGTGAAAATTTACCAGGTGCAAACATTGGAATTTTGGAATTGAAAAAGGGGACGAATGCAAACAATTATGGTTTTTTTTTCACTCTCTATTCCTGAAGGTAAATACACCCTAAAGGCGAGCTATATTGGGTTTGATCAGCATATACAAGAAATCGATATCAACAAAGATATCAATTTGAATATAGAGTTATCTCCAAAAAAATTTAATCCAAAAAGAAATTATCATTAAAGACGTAAGAAAAAATGAAAATGTAAAAAGTGTTGATATGGGGTTGCATCAACTTTCAATGGAAGATGTGAAAAAACTACCCGTCATCATGGGTGAAGTTGACGTGATGAAATCACTACAACTATTGCCAGGAGTAAGCTCTGCTGGCGAAGGGCAAAGTGGGTTTTATGTAAGAGGTGGTGGCCCTGATCAAAATTTAATTCTATTAGACGATGCAGTCGTTTATAATACCGGGCATTTATTTGGCTTCTTTTCTGTATTTAATGGAGATGCTTTAAAAAATGTAACCCTTATCAAAGGTGCAGCTCCTGCTAATTATGGAGGTCGCTTGTCATCAGTAGTAGATGTGGTGATGAAAGAAGGAAATAATAAAAAATATCAAGTCGATGGGGGCATCGGATTAATCGCTTCACGACTTTCAATTCAAGGTCCAATTATTAAAAACAAAGCCTCATTTATGATAAGTGGTAGAAGAACCTATATCGACGCTTTGATAAAACCATTGGTCAATAAAAATAGTACTTTCAAAAATTCTGGCTATTACTTTTATGATTTAAATGCTAAAATGAATTATATCCTTTCTTCTAGAGACCGAATTTATTTAAGTGGTTATTTTGGAAAAGATGTCTTTTCTTTTGCAAACAAAGGTCAAACTTTTAGTGTGAAAGTACCATGGGGAAACAGCACTGCTACTCTCCGTTGGAATCACGAGTTTACAAACAAACTATTCCTAAATACAACATTGATGTATAATGATTACAATTTTGCATTCAATGGAGGACAGCCCACTTTCAAAATTAAAATGTCATCAGGTATTCAAGATTTAGGTGCAAAACTAGATTTTGATTATTACAGTAAATTCAATCATAATTTTAAATTTGGAGGGCAATATACTTATCACACATTCACACCGAGCACCGTAACTGGAGAGTCAGAAGGAGAAGAATTTAATCCTAATCAAGCCTTAAAAAAATATGCTCACGAATTAGGAGTTTATGCATTAGATGAATTTGATTTAGGTCCTAAAATAAAAATCAATGTGGGTGCTCGTTATTCTCAATTTATGCAAATCGGTCCTTACACTCAATACACTTTTGATCAAAACCTAAACAAAACCGATAGCACCGTTTATCATAGTGGTGAAATTGTGAAAAGCTATGGTGGCATTGAACCTCGTTTAAATATCCGATATGAAATAGATGACAACACATCTATTAAATTGAGTGCTGCTAAAACATATCAATACCTCCATTTAGTAAGCAACAACGGCTCTACCCTTCCCACCGATATTTGGAGCCCAAGTACTTATTTAGTTCGACCTCAAAAAGCATGGCAATACAGCATCGGAGCTTTTAAAAATTTCCTGGATAATAAACTAGAAACCTCAGTGGAAGTGTATTACAAAGACATGAAAAATTTAATCGAATATCGAGAAGGTTATGTTCCTTCATCATTAAGAGATGTGGATTACGATTTTGTTTTTGGAAAAGGATACGCTTATGGTGCTGAATTTTTTATCAATAAAACAAAAGGTAAATGGACAGGCTGGCTGGGCTATACTCTTTCTTGGACTTATCGTAATTTTGCACAACTCAATTTGGGAGAACCTTTTCCGGCTAAATATGATCAAAGACATAATATCTCTATCACTTCATCTTACGAACTTAATAAAAAATTGAGCTTGTCTGCAGTCTTTATTTACGGCTCAGGAAGTAGAGTCACCCTACCAACTAGCTTATACTATATCGACAATCAAATCTTTCAAGAATACAGTAAAATCAATAATTACAGCTTACCTGCATACCATCGTTTAGACCTAGCAGCCATCTATACACCTAAAGGCGGAAGCACTAAAAAAATTAAAGGAAGCTGGACATTTTCAATCTATAATGTTTATAGCAGACAAAACCCATACCTTGTTTATCTTGATGTAAGTGGAGGATTAGGAAGCGGAAATAAAGTAGAAATGAAAGTAAAACAAGTTTCTATTTTCCCGATCTTGCCTAGTATCACTTATAATTTTAAATTTAACTAAAATGAAAAGTGGGAAAATTTACAGATAAAAAACAACAGCCTTTTTCAATCAACTGCAAAGGTCGGTTACTCATCATCAACAAGCCAATTGTAATGGGTATCATCAATGCCACACCTGATTCATTATACAATCAAGGAAAAAATTCTTCCCTTTCTGAAATATTAATGCTCTCTGAAAAAATGATACAAGATGGAGCTAAAATCATTGATGTTGGTGGAATGAGTACCCGTCCCGGTGCCGAAGAAATTAGCGAAGATGAAGAGTGCAAAAGAGTAATTCCCATTGTATCTTCATTAAAAAAACAATTCCCTGAATCCTTTATTTCTATTGACACATATCGAAGTCGTGTGGCAAAAGAAGCCATACTTGCTGGTGCTGACATTGTGAATGATATTAGTGCTGGAGATGAAGATAATAACATCATTTCAGTTTGTACAAAATTCCAAACACCCTATATCGCTATGCACAAACAAGGCACCCCTCGAATGATGCAAGTGAATCCCCAATATGAAAATGTCACTTTAGATATCTTCGATTATTTTAGTAAACATATAGCTCATTTCAAACAAAAAAATCTTCATGATGTTATTTTGGATGTTGGGTTTGGGTTTGGTAAAACCATTGCACATAACTACCAACTTCTAAAACAACTTGCATTTTTTAAACAACTTCAAAAGCCCATCCTAGTAGGCATTTCAAGAAAATCAATGATTGCAAAACCACTTCAAATTCAACCTCAAGACGCTCTCAATGGAACAAGTGCTTTGCATTTTATGGCACTTCAAAATGGAGCAAACATTCTTAGAGTGCATGATGTCAAAGAAGCAATGCAATGTATCACTCTCCATGGATATTATCAAAATGCACCAGACTTCTAAATGTTTTTTCTATCTTGCATATCTTTCATTTTTTCTATGAATAAAAAAATTATCATTATCGGTCCGGCTTATCCACTTAGAGGAGGGCTTTCCTCTTTCAATGAACGAATGGCAAGGGCTTTTCAAAATGAAAATGCAAATTCAGAAATCTATTCTTTTTCTTTGCAATATCCTTCTTTTTTATTTCCAGGAAAAACACAATATTCCAACGAGCCTGCTCCTAAAGATATAAAAATTCGAGTGAAAATAAATTCAATCAATCCACTCAATTGGTTAAAAGTTGGAAGAGAATTAAAAAATAAAAAAGCAGATATTATTTTTGTTCGATACTGGCTACCCTTTATGGGACCTTGCTTAGGTACAATTTTAAGAATCGTAAAACGCAATCACAAAACAAAAATTATATGCATCGCAGATAATTTAATTCCTCATGAAAAAAGGATCGGAGACAACCTATTTACCCACTATTTTATAAAACCAATTGATGCATTTGTGACGATGAGTGCAAAAGTTTTAAAAGATATACAGCAAATAAGTTCAAAGCCATCAATACAATTAGCACACCCACTATATGATAATTTCGGAGATAAAACTTCCAAAGAAGAGGCAGCTCATTTTTTAAAAATCGACCCAACATATTCTATCGTTTTATTTTTTGGTTTTATTAGAAAATACAAAGGACTTGATTTACTATTTCAAGCAATTTCAATTTTAAAAAAAGAAAAATATTTTGATAATCATTCAATCAAATTTTTAATCGCAGGTGAGTTTTATGACAATCAAGATTATTATTTCAATCTGATACAAGAATTAAAAATTGAAGACTTATTAATTTTAAGAACCGAATTTATTTCAGATAGTGAAGTGAGATATTATATGAGTGTGGCTGACTGCGTAATTCAGCCTTATAAAAATGCTACACAAAGCGGTGTAACCCCTTTGGCATATCACTTTGAAATACCGATAATCGTTACAAATGTAGGTGGCTTGCCGGCTTTAGTTCCCGAGCAAGTTGGGCTTGTCTGCGAGCCCACTTCTGATGATATTGCTTCAAAAAATAAAAATATTTTTCAGCAACAATCATGGACAATATTCAGAGGCCATTCGAGAAGAAAAGAAAAAATACAGTTGGCAAAAATTTGTCCAAGCTATTGTATCTTTGAGCGAATCAATATAAACGATTAAGAAAGATGATATACAGAAGCAAAGCTCCATTAAGAATTGGGTTGGCTGGTGGTGGCACTGATGTCAGTCCATACTGCGATCTTTATGGTGGAGCAATTTTAAATATGACAATTTCATTATTTGCTCATGCAAATATTGAAATGATTGAAAGTAATGAAATTATCATTGAAGCCTTTGACCGTAGTGAGATTCAACGGTTTGAAATAGCTAACTCTTTGCCAATTGATGGCACTCTTGACTTAGCAAAAGGTGTTTACAATCGCATTCAAAAAGACTTCCCCTTCACCCCAAAAGGTATGAAAATTTCAACTTATGTTGATGCTCCTGCCGGCTCTGGCTTAGGCACTTCTTCCACTTTAGTCGTTGCAATTTTAGGTGCTTTTGTAGAGATGCTCAAACTGCCATTTGGTGATTATGACATTGCTCATTATGCTTATGAAATAGAGCGAAATGATTTAAAATTATCAGGAGGAAAACAAGATCAATATGCTGCAACTTTTGGTGGTGTGAATTTTATGGAGTTTTATGAAGATGATAAAGTAATCGTAAATCCTTTACGTGTAAGAAATCAACACTTGCATGAACTTGAAAATAATTTGATATTGTTTTATACCGAAACAAGTCGTGAAAGTGCTAAAATCATTGACGAACAACAAAAAAATGTTCAACAAAAAAATGAAAAATCAATTGTAGCCATGCACAAATTGAAAGAGCAAGCCGTCCAAATGAAAGTGGCTCTGCTTAAAGGTAAATTGAATGAGATTGGCGAAATTCTAAATTTTGGCTTTCAACAAAAAAAACAAATGGCAAAAAATATCAGCAATGAGATGCTTGATAATCTTTATCATGTAGCTATTGAAGCTGGTGCAACCGGAGGCAAAATCAGCGGTGCAGGTGGTGGCGGTTTTATGATATTTTATTGTCCTTCTAACACACGCTATCAAGTGATTGAGGCAATACAAAAATGCAATGGAAAAATAAGAGATTATTCATTTACAAAATATGGTTTACAAACTTGGACTGTTGAATAAATTGCCTTGTTGACTTTAATTTAGAAACATTGATTTAAGAATTGAATACTCTTTTGAATGACATACCGACAAGGCTCTGGAATTTCATTTTGATGATTGGGATGCACTCGACCGAATGTGTGATTTGATTCTACTTGAATAAATGTAGCTTGTGGTTTCCATTTTTGAAATTTTAAAAATTCATCAAAAAAAACGGCTTCATCATTCAAACCATGAGCCATCAGAATCGGTATATTCAATCGCTTGATTGCCCCTTCTATATTGAATCGTTTTTCATTTTTTTGATAATCTTCATATAGCTGAAAATGCAATGGTAGCAATTGTTTCGTTCTTTTATTTTCAATATATTCAATTCCTGTTTCTCTCCATTTGCTAATTCTCGTTTCACTCCACTTGCCCCAAGGTGTTTTACATTCAGACACTGATGCCCAAGTGAGCAAACCTTTTACTCTATCATCTTCTGCGGCTGTAAGAATTGCAATTCCTCCACCACGACTATGGCCTAAAAGAATGATTTTATCTAAGTCAATTTCATTTTTGAATGGAAGAGATTCATCATGCAGATATGTAATGACCGTTTTGACATCATCTATTTCTTTAGAATAATTATTTTGGCTATACGCTTCTAAATCTACAAAATCTTCAGGGTGTGTAATGTTAGTTCCATTATGAGATAAATTCATTTTTATAAACACATAATTATTTTCAGAAAAAGCTTGAGCAATTAAGTCTAAATTACCCCAATCTTTAAATCCATTAAATCCGTGAACGTATATAATAGTAGGCTTTTTCGTTTGATTTTCTTTATAAAAAAAATCACATAATATCGGTTTAGAATGGACACCTGATATGATGTGATTTTAATCAATTTATTTTTTAATTTTAATCAATAATGACTTTTTCACTAGTGAATTTTCATTTGATTTTACTTGAATAAAATAAACTCCTTTTGCAAAATGTGAAACATCAATTGAATGAATTTGTTCTTTATTTATAGCTTGATACAAACATTTTCCTTGCATATCATAAAGAAGGATTTGGGTTGCGTACGAATGATTATTATTGAATTGCACATTCAAAAGTCCATTAGTTGGAATTGGATAAATCGTGATATCATTTTCAAGACTTTGATTTTGCAATCCAGTAGGGAAGCAAGATGCAGGTCTTTGCCATTGATTATCGAGCCAAATTAATCTTTTACGGATATACTGTTTTAAATTAGAAATTTCAGTTGCATAATCAGGAGCCATTGGAGTTGGTTCGTTCACAATTGGCGTGTTCCAAATAGGCCATTGTGTGAAATTTCGAGTGATTGCTCCATTTTGATTTAAATAGGAACTCATTGAGTCGATATAAAAAAATATTTTAGTAGTGTCCAGTGTTTGATCAGGTTCTCTAAAGTTTTGATATCGACATTTCAAATCTGACATGAATAAATTATCAGTCGTTAATTTTCTCCACCAAAATGGAGCTAGACTTGATTCATTCGGACAAGCACCACCTAGGTTATAGGCCCATCCAGTATCTAAACTGCTATTGCAACTGTTTGTATTGTAAAAGGAAATATCAAATCCCCAAAGTGGACCAGGTCTCATTTTAGTTCCTTTGTCTTTATAGTAATAATTGTTTTTTCGATAAGCATAATAATTTTTACTTACTTCTTGAATTAAAATAAAATCTATAAAAGAGTTGACAGCTCCATGTTTGCGCCAACCTAGTAAAGTATCTTGATAGTTAGCTGCATTCATTGCATTTTCAAAACTATCTACATAAGATTTGATATATGCTTCTTGTACCGGAATAATGTCGCTTGATTTTGGATAAACGTAATCAAATCCAATGGTTTGACCAGCAACAGCAAAAGGTGGAGCATAGGCACTAGCCCAATCGGGATTATTACCAGTGTTGATTTCCCAAATATACCCTCCTGTTAAATTATAACCGTAATTGTCGTTGACTGTCAATTTAGATAACCCTAGTCTTCCTGAGTTCCTTTTGATAGTTTCACCAAAATTATAGATACCTGCATATTGATTATTCACAACCAATTCTACAAATTTCATTCTTGGAGCATATCGACCCATATTGCTATGAAGAATGTAAGCTAAATTTTCTCTTAATAAACTTCGGTCAGGATAGTGTCCTAAAAGCACCCAATCATTATCACTAGGCATGCCAAGCAGTGAAGTATCTAAACTAACACCGGGTTGAATCCAAGTTTCCACAGTGTAAGATTGTTTTGCATAAGCTGCTCCTCCTCTTAATTTAATTCCTATCATTCCCGAAAAGGTAGAAGGATCGTTTGGATAATTGTTTATACCACTAGCATTATCAATGATGCTCATTGTACCCTGAATTTGGGTATTTCCAATTGCACCCGATGTTGTTATAATTACAACAGGTAAGTTGGTTGTGAATTGAGCGAGGAGCGAATTTCCTATATTCAACAGAATAAAAAGTGATAAAATTTTCTTCATAAAAATTAAAATATTTTCATGCAAATTACAATTAATTATCGCATTTTTAAAAAATTATGTGGTAAATTGTCAATATTTTAATATAATTAATACTAACTTTATTGCTATAAAATATTACCTTAAATTGTTCTATAACTCATAATATATGAAGAAATTATTACTATTATTCTCATTTTTGTTTTTTAATTTTCTATCAAATGCACAATTAATAATCAATGAATATTCATGTTCCAATATTTCTGGAATTCAAGATGCATATAACCAACGTCACGATTGGTTAGAATTATTAAACACAGGTGCAACTCCTCTTAATATTACTGGATATTATATTTCAGATGACCCTGCTAATTTAACGAAATGGCAAATCCCGAATGCTACACCAATCAATGCCGGTGAAAGGCGAATGGTTTTTTATAGTGGTAGAGGACTAGTGCATCCCACAGGACAAATTCACCCTGATTTTAAACTAAAACAAACTCTTGGAGATTGGGTAATTATTTCAGACGCTAGTGGGAACGTAATAGATTCTATGAAAACCAGAATCACACAACGTAATCATTCCTATGGTCGCACTACAGATGGAGCCGCAACCTGGGGTTTCTTTTCTACTCCAACCCCCAATACAAGCAATAATGCTCAAACAAGCTATTTAGGATATGCTCCGAAATGTGTATTCAATATGCCAGCTGGATTTTATGTTGGGAATCAATCCGTATCTATTTCAAATCCTGACCCTAATGTAACCATTCGATACACAATTGATGGAAGTGCTCCTACAGTTGCCTCTCCTATTTTTGCAGCACCTATTAGTGTCAATGCAACAACTGTAATTAGAGCTGTTGGCTTTAGTAGCATTCCTACTATTCTACCTAGTCAAATAGAAACTAATACCTATTTTATTAACGAAAACTCCTCATTTAATGTCGTTTCAGTAGCTGGTAAATATACAGGTGCAGGCAGTTTATTCAACAATACCACTCCCACTTTTAGTTCATTTGAGTATTTCACTCCAAATGGAACTCAAATTTTTGAATTGGAAGGAGGTCGAGCTAGCAAACACGGAAATGATTCATGGGCATATCCACAAAAAGGAATTGACTTTGAAGCATTAGACGAGAGCGGAGACAAAGCGTCTTTTTTCAATCAACTTTTCCAAACAAGTTTAAGAGACACCTTTGACCGTATAATGTTAAAAGCAGGTGGATCTGATAATTATACCGGAGGACCTAATAATAGTACACACATCAGAGATGCATTTGCTCAAACTCTTGCTGAACATTATGGATTAGATATGGATTTTAGAAGATGGAGACCAGTGTTGTTATTCATCAATGGGCAATATTGGGGATTGTATGATTTGCGTGAAAGAGTTGATGGTGATTTTATAAAATATTATTATGGTAAGAAAAAAAGAGAAGTTGATCACCTTTCTTATTGGGGAGGGCTAAACGTTCGGCTAGGTAGTGATACCGGTTGGGTAAATCTATATAATTTCATTATGACAAACAATATGGCAGTTCAATCAAATTATGACCATGTCAAACAGTTTCTAAACATCAATAGTTTTTGTCAATATTTTATCCTAAACACCTACTTAGTCAATCACGACTGGTTAAATTGGAACACAATGTGGTGGAGAGCCAGAGGCAATAATACTCCTATCAAATGGAGATATGTTCTTTGGGACATGGATGCCATTCTAGGATTAAACAATCCTAACTATACAGGAATACAAACTACAGGATATCAAGCTGATCCATGCGAACCGACGAATCTTTTTCAAAATAATCAAAACATTAAGCATACCGATATGCTTACAAAATTAATGAATAGTCCTGAATTTTTGCAAACGTACAAAGACAATTGGATAATGATGCTCAATGGTCCTTTGAATTGCCAAAACATTCTTGCTCACTGGGATTCAGTTGTGAACATCATTACTCCCGAAATGAGTCGTCAAGCTATTCGATGGGGTGGAACATTAGCTGCTTGGCAAGCAAATTGCACTCAAGCTCGCACATTTTTAGTAAACCGTTGTGCTGTTATTGGAACAAAATTAGATAGTTGTCTTGAACTAAATCCTCAATTATTAAAACTAAACGTTTCACCTACTGGAGTCGGAAATATTGCAATAAATGGTAGCATTAAAGGTCCTTATGTTTGGAGTAATATACTTCAAGCTGATAGCATTTATACATTAAAAGCTACTTCAACAAATCCATATTATATCTTTGATCACTGGGAAAAATTTGAACCTTTAAATGGAATGACTCCTAATATGACAAGCGACCAAGTGCAATTTAATTTCAAAAAAGAGGACTCGGTAGTAGCTGTGTTTAGATACTTCAATCCTGATTCTATTAATGTCACTTTTAATGTTACCCCAGTCGGAAGTGGTAGCATCTCATTAAATGGAAACATCATTCCTAGTTATCCAACAACAATAAAACTAGACAGAAATCATACATACTATCTGGACGCATTACCTGTGGTTGATTATGATTTTGTGCAATGGCAAAAAAATAATCAAACAACAATATTTACACCGAATACCAATACAAAAAGTGTTTCCTTTAAATTATGATACCCTCGAAACTATCGTAGCAGAATTTAATTATAACCCACCACCACCACCACCTCCTCCCCCTCCTCCTGTTCCTCCAATTCCTAATTTGACTGATGTAAAAGAAACTGTATTTATTCCTAATGCCTTTACTCCAAACGGTGATGGCAATAATGACGAATTTAAAATTAAAGTTGGCAAAGATGTGTTAGGTGTAAAAATGGAAATTTATGATAGATGGGGAAAATTAGTATTTACATCCAATGAAATCAAAAAAGGTTGGAATGGGAAATATAACAATATAGATGCCGAAATCGGGACTTATCAATATTTTGTAAGAGTTAGATTGAGAGATAAATCAATCAAAACTTATAAAGGTGACTTTACTTTATTGCGATAAGAATACAAATTTTCTTTATTACAAAAATAAATAGAGTAAAGAATCAACTTTAAATAAAATTAAAAATATGCAACTTCAAGTTAATAAAAAATCAATTCTCTCATTATTTATCATTGTCAATATTTTTCTTGCTTGCACCAACAAAAACAAACAAGAATTAATTGCTCAATGTGACGTATCAAATTTGAGCTATGTAAATGATATTGTACCAATCCTTAACACACATTGCAACTCGCAATCTGGCTGTCATGGTGGAGTTGATATTGGGTCCATATCTCTTGAAACTTATACTGATGCAAAAGATAATATTGATGATATTTTAGTGCGAATAAAAACAGGAAATATGCCGAAAAATAATTCAAAATTAGAAGATTGCCTTATCTCAAAAATTCAAGAATGGAAAAATTTAGGGACTCCAAATAACTAAATCACAATGATTACAAAAACAAAACTCATTTTTTATGCAATAGGACTTTTTATTGTCATTGCCCTCTTAATTTTTAGATACACTCAAAAATCAAATGATGACTTAACATTTAAAAGGGAATATGCATCCTATCAATTTGATCAAATAATTAAAAAAATTGATAGTGATACCTCTGAACTATTAAACCAGATTATTAGCCTTGACGGTCCAGTGAAAAAAATCACTAAAGACTCCGGTTCTATTACATTTGAGCTTGGCTATGACTCTCTCGTGTCATCTGTCATTTGTGACATCGACAAAAGACATTTATCCGATTTTGAACAAATTAAACAAAACGATATAATCAAAGTCAAAGGAATGGTCAGTGCAATAAGCTATGATCCAAATTCCATTTTTGGAAATACATTAAACTTAACTTTTTGTGTAAAAAATTAAAAAATGAAAAAATTATTTATAACACTCAGCATTCTTTTGACAAGTGCAACAATTCATGCAGATCGGTACTTAACCAAAACTGGAAAAATCGTTTTTACGTCTAATGCACCTATGGAAAAAATTGTAGGCACAAATAACAGCGTAGCTAGCCTTGTCAACACGGAGACAGGTGCGGTCGAATTTTCTGTATCGATTAAAAGTTTTGTTTTTGACAAACAACTAATGCAAGAACATTTTAATGAAAATTATCTGGAAAGCGGAAAATACCCGACTTCCACTTTTAAAGGTACTATCAGTAATTTGAAAGAAATTGACTTTTCAAAAAACGGAGACTACAAAGCAATTGTCAGTGGGACTCTCACCATGCATGGTGTCTCAAAAGAAATTAAAAATGAAGGAATCATTAAAGTGAAAGGTACTAATATGACCATCATTACAGACCTGACCGTACTATTATCTGACTATAAAATTACTATCCCAAAAGCAGTCGCAGACAAGGTTTCAAAAAGTGTTACTATATCAATTCAAAGCACATTAGATAAAATAAAATGAGAAATATAATATTAATCGCTCTATCAATTTGCACATTTTCACAAATCACATTTTCACAATCAAGTGAATTAGATCAATTAATTGGGAACGACAAAAAAAATGAAAAAGAATTTGCACGATACGCATTTAAATCCTCTAGAGTAATAAACGGACAATCAATGGAAATGCTGGGCAAGGGCGTTTTAGACTTTAGAATTTTACATCGATTTGGAACATTCAAAAGTGGCTTTAGTAATTTTTTGGCTTAGATCAAGCATCTATGCGAATGGGGTTTGATTATGGAATTACTAAAGACCTCACCGTCGGATATGGCAGAAGCACTTTCAATAAAGAATATGATGGATATATTAAATATAGAATTGCACATCAACACAAAGGGTACAAGCCAATGCCTGTATCTATCTTATGGGTGTCGGGAATGACCATTAGTTCTTCCAAAATTTCAAATCCATCACTTGATTATTTTGCTTACAGATTAGGCTATTATCATCAATTGATTGTTGGAAGAAAATTCGATGAAACATTCACATTGCAACTATCACCTACTTTTGTTCATCGAAACCTAGTGAATACAACAGCTGATTATAATAATATGATTGCCATGGGCATTGGTGGTAGAATGAAAATTTCAAATCGAACTGCACTCATTTTGGACACCTATCCTATTTTGTATGGCTCTAATGCAGGATACAACCAGTTTCCATTATCATTAGGGTTTGATATTGAAACTGGTGGACACGTTTTTTCAACTACATATTACCAATACCAATGCGATGAATGAAAAAGCCTTTATTGGAGAAACAACTCAAAGCTGGGGCAAAGGTGAGATTCAATTTGGGTTCAATCTTTCGAGAGTTTTTACTATTGTAAAGAATAAAGACACTAATTGGTAATTTTGGTTTTAAGCAGAAGGATTGATTTTATTTCCTCTTAAAAACTCATCCACTTTCATTCTTTTTTTACCTTCCAATTGCAACTCTTCAACAAAAACAAATCCATCGTTGCAAGCAAATTTTAGATAGATCTTATTATCTGATAAAATATTTCCAACCATCAACTGATGCGTTTCAATTTGATATGATGTCTTCAAAATTTTTAATTTTTTCTTATTTAAAAAAGTAAAGGCAGCCGGGTAAGGACTTAATCCATTCACTAGTTGATGTATTTGTTTTGCACTTTGACTCCAATTGATTTCACAAGTGGTAGTGAATATTTTGGGAGCTAGTTTTAAATTATCTAAATGAATTTGTGTCTTTTCAACAATTGTTTTTGCTTCCAACTGACTGACAGTTTCTACTAGCAATTGAGCTCCTTCTATCATCAGTTTGTTATGTAAAGTTCCGGCATTATCTGTCGATAAAATATCAATCGTTTTTTGTAATAAAATATTTCCAGTATCAATTTGATGTTGCAATTTAAAAGTAGTCACACCCGTCTGAGATTCCCCGTTGATAATCGCCCAATTGATAGGAGCAGCACCTCGATATTGGGGTAGTAGAGAAGCATGCAAATTGATAGTTCCAAGAGGTGGCATATCCCATACCAAAGCAGGCAACATTCTAAAAGCAACTACGATAAACAAATCGGCATTCAAAGCTCTGAGTTCATCCAAAAAAGAAATATCTTTTAAATTGGCTGGTTGTAAAATTTTCAATTGATGTTCAATAGCAAAAGCCTTTACAGCACTCATTTGTGTCATCATACCTCTACCTGCAGGTCTATCTGGCGAAGTGACAACAGCTACCATTTCAAAAGGATGATTCAACAACGCTTTTAAAGAGGCAACTGCAAATTCGGGAGTTCCAAAATATACTATTTTCATTTTTTAATACTGTAATATAATCTATATGAGTTCTTGATGTTCTAGATAATAATCTGTCATCATTTTATGGATACGGGTTTTCAATTCATCGGCTTCTTTTAAAGTGTATTGTTGGGTAGAAATTTCAGGAAGAAAATGAAATTGGATTTTATGTGGCCACGCCCAAAATGATTTTGTAGGATGAAGAAAATTTTTTGTTCCAAAAATTAACCCAGGAATAATTGGCTTTTGTGCTTCGATTGCAATTTTAAAAGCTCCATCATAAAAGCGTGCAATGGGTTCATCCGTCTTATTGCGAGTACCTTCTGGATAAAGACAAAGATGTAGTCCTTTATTTAAAACATCTAACATTTTTGTGATACTTTCTTTTCTACTTTTCAATTCCTGACGGGTTACTAATATCGAACCTGCTTTATAAATATATCCGAATAAAGGGATTTTACTCATTTCAACTTTTGCCAAAGTCCGATTTGGACCAGGAATACCTGGTGAAGAGACCGGAACATCTGCTAATGAATTGTGATTTATCACAACAACATAATTTTGATTTTTCTTAAAATGCTCTCTTCCTACATGTTTGACCGGACAAAAAATCATTGGCATATAAATTCCCATCCAGACTTGAAATGTCTTTTGTAAACATTTAGAAAATGCTGACTCCTTTAAGAAAAGTTTGAAAATAAAAATCATCAATGCTACGGGTATCATTGATATTACAAACAATATCACGCAATAAAGGAAATAAATTCGTGCAAAAAAAATCTTTTATCAAAATATCATTTAATTATGTAAAAATAGGACATTGAAGTTATATAAAACAAATCAAAAATTCAATTAGTTTATCTGTTTAGAAATAAAAATAACTTTCTATCTACTTTTTAATAAGAATGATTATTAGTTTAAATATTTATCTACCTTTATTCTCTCATTTAAATTCCTTTTTAAATGAAGTAAAAATCGATCTTATTAATTTGTATTTTCTTTTGTACTCTATAAAGCCATACTCAAAGCGAAGTAGCCAACGATTTATTTTTTTTAGGATTGGCATCAATTTTCTTACAAATTATCAAAAAAAGATTATGTCAATTTTCAGTTTCAAAATCGGTTGAAAGAAAATATGAGTATGTTTGATAAGAATAATTTCTATTTTGATGTTGAAAGAAATCTCAATAAATACATCAATGCTTAAATTTTATATCAACTCACGACCAATTACAATATCGATAATCATACTTTTTATGCTGGACTCACATTTAAACGAAAAATGAATCAATATGATATCCATTATCGAACAAGCATTCACCATATTAGGAATTATTTTACTGGCGATTATAAAATGGACAAACCTTATTTTGAATGGCGAAATTGAGTGAGAATTATTTTTCAATTTCTTCACACCATGACCGCTTCTTTGTCAGCTAAACCCTATATTAATTTTGAAGCAATCCGCAAGCTTTATTTATCAAGAATTAGAAATGTAGCACAACTTTCATATAATTTAAATCGCTATCATGCGATAACCTTTTTTTATCTATATGAACCAGAAATAACCACTTATCTTAAACGAAAAAATAACTATGTAATCGGGGGTAACTTATAGCTTGAGCATCCCACAGAAGTGAGAAAATATCAAAAAAATATTTGAATTTCAGAGTAATGAGGACAGACAAATTTTAAAAGAAACGAGAGCGTTTTTTTACTAATCTCGTTTTGGAGTTATGAAAGATTTTTCCTTTTTAAAAAATTTTCCCAATTACTCAAATTTCCATTTTTAAGCACTCTTGGAAATTTATTCATCGCTCCAAACTTTCCGGTTTCGTGCAAAAAGTCAACAAATACTTTAGAAGGTAATGTGTGAATAAAAAGATGAGGTAACGCAGATTGCCGCTCGACAGCATAGTCATCATTGAGTATAGATAAGGTTTCATCTATTTTAGACAAAACAGCATTTTCATCAATTTGGTCATCACAACCGATATACCATTTATGTGCAAATTTGCCTTCATGAACAAACCCAGAAACTGTAAATTCTTTTATTTTTATATTAAATTCCTTTTGGGTAATATCAATAGCTTTATTCATATTATCGATACTCAAATGTTCACCACAAAGGCTTAAAAATTGCTTTGTTCGACCAACAATAATGATTTCTGCATTTTTTACAGAAGTAAATTTCACAACATCACCAATCAAATATCGCCAAGCACCAGAGCAAGTAGAGAGCAATACTGCATATTCTTTTTCTTCAACCACTTCATGAATCATATATGCTTTTGCTTCGATTTTGATTTCGCCATCTTCTGTAAAGTTTTCTTGATTAAAAGGGACAAATTCGTAAAAGATATTATTATTCAAAACTAATCGAATGCCATTTGTGTTGGGCCTTGCCTGAAACCCAAATGAACCTTCTGAAGCCATATAAGTTTCGATATAAGTTATCGGTTTTCCTAATAAATTTTTAAAACTTTCTTTATAGGGGTCAAACGATACCCCACCATGAATATATAATGAAAGATTTGGCCATATCTCATGGATATTATTGACTTTATGATAAGCTAAAATCTCTTCAAATACAATTTGCACCCAAGCAGGCACACCACACACGACACTCACATTCCAACTGGGTGCTTTTCGAACAATTAGTTTTATTCTATCTTCCCATTTGGGTCTTTTAGAAATGCGTGGACCTGGCTTATAGAGCAAAAAGGATACCCAACGGGGCATGTTTCTAGCACTGATTCCACTCATGTCTCCTTCAAAATAATCATTCTTTTCAAAGAGTGTTGTTGTGCCTCCTAACATTAATATCCCTTTGCCAAAAACATCAGATGGTAAACTGAAATTTTGCATGGAATAAAATTGTTTAAATCCGGCATTATTCACAGATTTAATCATGTCGCTCGTGACAGGTATATGCTTACTTGCAGATTCTGACGTGCCAGAGCTTAATGCAAAATATTTTACTTTCCCAGGCCAGCTAACATTTTCTTTCCCTTCCAAATGACACTTCCTCCACCATTTCTCATACATCTGATTGTAATTATGATATGGTATCTCATTGAAAAATTTTTCATATACTTTATCTGTGTTCAAAATTTCTCTAAAGTGATAGAATTCTCCAAATTCAGTGTTTTCAGCTTTACGCAAAAGTCTTTTTAAAACTTGAATTTGATAACTTCTTGGAGTTCCTGTTTTAATTGTAAAGTTTTTACGAATTCGTAATGCACGCTTAATAATATGTCCCAATATTGCCAAAACTTTAATTTTTTTTGGTATTATTAATTATTTTCATTCTTTTCAGGACGCATTTGAGGGAATAATAAAACATCCTGTATGCTGACTTCATTCGTCATCAGCATGGCTAAACGATCGATTCCAATCCCAATACCTGATGTTGGAGGCATACCATATTCTAAAGCTCTTAAAAAATCATAATCAATAAACATTGCCTCGTCGTCACCTCTTTCTTTTAATCGTACTTGGTCTTCAAATCGCTCTCTTTGATCGATTGGATCATTTAACTCACTATACGCATTGGCTATTTCTTTACCATTTATAATTAATTCAAATCGTTCCACAAGCCCTTCTTTAGAACGATGTTTTTTAGTCAATGGACTCATCTCTATTGGATAATCAATAATGAAAGTGGGCTGTATATAGTTTCCTTCACATTTTTCACCAAATATTTCATCTAAAAGCTTTGCACGTCCCATGCTTTGGTCAGTTGAAATATTGAGTTGTTTGCACACTTCTATCAACTGTTCTTCATTCATGTTACTAACGTCAATTCCTGTATTTTCTTTTATGGCATCATAAATTGAAATTCGTTTATAAGGAGCTTTAAATTCAATTTCTTTATCACCTACTTGTAATAAGGTTTTGCCATTGGTTGCAATTGCAGTTTGTTCTAATAACTTTTCGGTAGTATCCATCATCCAGAAATAATCTTTATATGCGACATAAAATTCCAAAATCGTAAACTCAGGATTATGTGTTCTATCCATTCCTTCATTCCTGAAATTTCGACTAAATTCATATACAAAGTCAAACCCTCCAACTATTAATCTTTTGAGATACAACTCGTTAGCTATCCTTAAATAAAGTGAAATGTCAAGTGCATTATGATGTGTTTCAAATGGTCTTGCAGTAGCACCTCCCGGAATATTTTGCAATACAGGAGTATCTACTTCGAGTGCACTCATATTGTTTAAGAAAGTACGAATGCTATTAACCATTTTAGTACGTTTGATAAAAGTTTCTTTCACTAATGGATTCACGATTAAGTCAGCGTATCGTTGTCGATACTTAAACTCAGGATCAGTGACTTCATCAAACGATTCTCCATCTTTTTCTTTGACAATGGGTAGAGGATGGAGTGATTTGGACAGCAACTGAAATTCACATACATGGATTGAAGTTTCTCCTGTTTTTGTTTTAAAAACATAACCTTTCACACCTATAATATCTCCAATGTCAATCAATTTTTTCCATACAATATCATAGAGTGTTTTATCTTCTTCTTTGCAAATATCATCTCGTTTAATATAAAGCTGAATACGACCTTTTGCATCTTGAATAACACAAAAATTTGCCTTTCCCATATCACGAACGCTCATCACCCTACCGGCTAGACAAACATCAGCCCACTCATTTGAATTTTCATCTAGTTGAAACTTTTCCTTGATATCTATGCTGTGATGACTAACAGGATATAAAGCAGCAGGATAGGCATCAATGCCCATATTTTTCAACTCTTTCAACTTCTCTCTTCTGATAAGTTCTTGTTCAGATAATTCCATATTCTATTTTTTAAGTTCACAAAGATAATTCACAAAGATAAGTAGTAGTAATTAAAAAAAGGAGTTCATCATCTGGTCGATTACAAATGCTTATTCTAATCTTTTCATTTTCAAACAACTTTTATTTTTTTTCGAATTCATTTAATTGATTTTTTCTATTTTTTAAAATATTTATCAAAATCGAACTAATTTTTTATACTTTTACAGCCAGAAAAATATACTTACAATATGGCTATAGTTAATTTAGTGATGCCTAAAATGGGCGAGAGTATCATGGAAGCAACCATTTTAAAATGGCATAAAAAAGTGGGCGATTCTATCAAATTAGATGAAACATTTTTAGAAATTGCTACTGATAAAGTGGATAGCGAAGTCCCCTCTACCGGCGAAGGAATTGTAACTGAAATATTATATAAAGAAAATGACGTTGTCGCTGTGGGTAAAGTGATTGCACGAATTGAAAATGCAGCTGCCGAATCATCTTCACCTTCTACTAATGCTCCAACGCTTTCCTCAACTGCAACTCCAGCTCCTATTGTAGCAGCAGTCTCCACGCCTACTCAAACAAATTCCTCAAATAACTCCAACAGTAATCGTTTTTATTCTCCGCTTGTTTTAAATATTGCCAACTCGGAAGGCATTAGCATGTCTGAGCTTGAAAATATACCCGGAACCGGAAATGAAGGACGTGTTACTAAAAAAGATATTATAAAATATGTGTCTGACAAAAAAGCGGGAAATATTCCTACAACTAGCTCCGCTTCTGGTTCATTAGATGTAGTCATTGGCAAAATTCAAGAAGGAAATATCACTCCAGTAAACAATACAGCTACGACAACAGCTAGCGGAAATGTAGAAATTATCGAAATGGATCGCATGCGTAAGTTGATAGCTGAACACATGGTGCGTAGTAAAGCAACTTCACCACATGTCACTAGTTTTACCGAAGCTGATGTGACGAATATTGTCAATTGGAGAAATAAGGTCAAAGGCTCTTTTGAGAAAAAATATAATGAAAAAATCACTTTTACGCCCATTTTTATCGAAGCCATTGTGAATGCTATTAAAAAATTCCCAATGATTAATTGCAGCGTAGAAGGAACAAATATTATTTTGAAAAAAGATATTCATATTGGAATGGCAGCCGCACTTCCATCTGGAAATCTAATTGTGCCTGTGATTCGTAATGCAGATACTAAAAACTTATTTGGATTATCAAAAGAAGTCAATTCGCTTGCTCATAATGCACGAAACAATAAGTTAAAACCAGATGATACTCAAGGTGGTACTTTCACTTTGACAAATGTAGGAACCTTTGGAAGCTTAATGGGAACTCCTATTATCAATCAACCTCAAGTGGCAATTCTTGCAGTAGGCTCTATCAAAAAACGCCCTATGGTATTAGAAACAGAACAAGGAGATGTAATTGCAATTAGACACATGATGTATCTGTCTTTAAGCTATGATCACCGAATTGTAGATGGCTCGCTAGGTGCAGGATTCCTCACAGAAGTTGCTAATCAGCTTGAAAGATTTAATCCGAAAAGAGAAATATAAGTAGTTTTATACAAAATTTTATTAGTGTTAGTTTGATTAAATTCATTTTCAACTTTTAAATAATGAAGGAGTTTTTTCTCCTCTCAAGTCACTTTATCCAAAACTAATAACTATAATTTGGGAAGTAAGAATTTAAACCAAAATTAGTTGAATGTAAATCTTATCCCTAAAAATCCTCTAATGCCTTGATTGGAGCCATATACATAGGAGGGGTCAAAAGTTAGTCCATAAGGATTGCTTGAAGTAACTATAGCCTGCCCGTTTGAATCAAACAAAACATCTTTATCAAAAGGGTCATTCGTTCTTGCAATGATAAATGGGTTGCCCTTATTGGGTGTCCAGTTCAGTAAGTTTTTCACACCTCCATATATTTCACATCCTTTATTGATTTTTTTAGTAAATTGTATATTTTGAATGCTCCACCATGGAGAAAATTCACTTCTAGGATCAGTGTCACTCAACAAAGGCAAACGCATGGGGCTGTAAACGTTACCAGTGTAATCAACAGTAAAACCAATTTTCTTAATTGAATATCCTATATTCCAAAACGCCTGTAAAAATGTTCTGAAAAAAAGTTGCCATTCTTTAATTGCACTCTCAACATTATAAACGTCCATATATGTGCCCCCTATCAAAAATTTTAAACCATTATTCAAAGCTATATCAATGTTTAACGAAACACCTTTAGACACTGCATATTCATCAATATTATCGTAGATGATTTTATTAGGATTAGTATCATAATCTGCAATGATTTTATTAGAAAAATAGGTATAGTAAGCAGTAGCATCAAGCCCAATAAACATTCCATACTTAGTAAAAATCTTTTTAATAAAATTGATATTACCATTCCATGAGGTTTCTGGTTTTAAATCTGATATAAATTCTACTTTTCTTGCACCTGTAAGTGCAGCGTGATCTTCTGTAAATACATTTGCAACACGATAGCCATTACCTATACCTAATCTCAATATATTGCTTTTGTTTTTAGAGCTCCATTTATAATTGAGTCGTGGCGAAGCAATGTGCCCATGAATAGAATTGTAATCGTAACGTATTCCCAACAATAATTTATTGTAAGCATTGATACTTATTTCATCTTGCACAAAAACACCTGGCAAATAAGTATTTGACGGCATATTTTTTCCTGCTCCTATAGTGTCAAATGATGCAGTTACAGGTGTATTGTCATCATAAAAGGTATAACGATAAGTAGCTCCAATCAATAGTTCATTCATTTTAAACTCTTTATTCCATGTCAGTTGACCAAATCCAATATACTGTTGGGCAATGTATGGTGTTTTTCCATAAACGCTGTTTTGGTCGTGACCGTTTGCACTAAATTGAAACAATATTTTTTCATTGAAAGGCAATTGGTATGTGCCTAAAAATTCCCATCTACTTGTATAAATACTCTCTCCATATACCTCATCTCCTCCTCTATAAGATTTATTCCAGTTCATCTCTCCTCCCCAACGCTCTTCATAAATATATCGCCCTGCCAAAGAAAAAGTGCGTTTTTTTTTACGACTAAAATTCCACTTATTGAAAACTGAGATTCTATTTTGCATTGTTAAATCTGTAAAACCGTCATTGTTATTATCAAAAGGAATAGAATAATTAAAATAATTGAGGCCAATTAAAGATTGAACTTTATTTCCAACATTTAATTTTCCTGCAATATCAGTGTTTATTTCCCCCCAACTTGTAGCAAATATGTCAGTTGAAAATAGAGATACGCTGCTAGGCTTCTTTGTGATAATATTAATTATACCGCCAACTGCTTCACTACCATAAAGTGTAGAAGCCGGCCCTTTTACTATTTCAACTCTTTCTATTAAAGATTGAGGAATACCACTTAATCCATAAACCGAAGAAAGCCCACTAACAATAGGCATACCGTCAATTAATACCATTGTATAAGGTCCTTCCAAACCATTAATGTGAATATCGCCGGTATTACAAACATTGCAATTCAATTGAGGGCGAACACCATTTACGTTTTGTAATGCATCAAAAATGGATTGTGTTGGATTCGTTTTAAAAAACTTGGCTGTATAAACCTCAACCGGAACGGGACTTTCTAATTTTGAAACTTCTTTCATTGTTCCTGAAATTACGACCTCATTTAGAGAAGAGCTATTCGAAGTTAATTCAATGTTTAATTCTTTAATTTCATTTTCTTTGATAGAAATTATTTTTTCTACCTTATCGTAACCAATAGCTATCACAATTACTTTGAATGTTCCCGAAAGAATGTTTTTGATTATAAACTTCCCTGTAGTATCTGTTACTGTTCCAACTTGTGTTTCTTGCAAAAATACCTTTGCAAGCTCTACTGCATTGTTTTCAGATTTAATTACCCCTTTCAATATTGCAGTTTGCGACTGTGCTGTAAAGCTAGTTAGTATGATTGCTACTATTAAAATCAGACTATTGTTATATTTATTCTTTTGCATAAAATATATTTTTAATATTATTATAACAAAAGTAATTTATTAGACTAATCTAACAAATATATTTTAAATTTATTTTTAAATAGTTAGACTAAAAATCAAATCAATCATTATTTTTGTTTCATGAATTCATTAACAGAAGAAAATTATTTAAAAGCCCTTTTTTCCTTATCTAACGAAAAAGGAGAAGTGAACGTTAATGACCTATCCAAGAGATTGGAGATAAAAATGCCTACTGTAACAAGTATGATGAAAAGATTAGCAAGCAAAAAGTTGGTGAACTATGAGAGCTACAAACCATTACGACTTACAATAAAAGGGAAGAAAGAAGCTGCTTTGATTATCCGCAAGCATCGTCTTACTGAAATGTATCTTGTAGAAAAGATGGGGTTTGGTTGGGAACAAGTACATAACATAGCTGAACAGATTGAACACATTCAGTCTCCTGAATTATTTGCCAAAATGGATGAGTTGCTTGGCTACCCTAAGCTAGACCCTCACGGTTCTCCAATTCCAGATAAAAACGGCAAAATGGTTTGGAAGGAATACATTAAATTAAGTGAGTGCAAAGCTGGTGACAGAGTGAAATTGTCTGCAGTAATTAATACTACTACGGATTTTTTGAAATTTTTAAACAGTCGCGAGTTGAAATTAGGTTTAAAACTAAATATCAAATCAGTTGAACCATTTGATAAAACGATGGTAGTAAACTACGGCAAACGTATGTCGGAAACATTAAGCCATACAGTGTGTGAAAGATTACTCGTTGAGGAAGCATAAAACCAATTTACACATTGAAAATATAAATCAGTATAATTTTAAAAATCTAGTGCATAATTTTTAAATCAAAAATACGATTAAATATATTCACTTAGTTCTAACCAACGAGATTCTTTTGCTTCTATTTGAGTGATGAGTTCTATCATTCGATGGCTTAATTTTTGAATTTCATCATAAGCATTATTTTCTTGACTTAATTTCAATTCAATTTCTTTTTTTTCTGCCTCTAAAAGAGGCAATTCTTTTTCGATGAGTTCAAATTCTCTTTTTTCGTTATAAGATAATTTTGTAGTATTTGATTTTTGATTTTTAGGTAAATTTTGAATTTTTTCAATAGAAATTTGATTGTATTCTTGCTCTGATTGTTTTTCAAGTTGCTTTATTCGATATTGAGCATAATTGCCTGGAAAATCTGTAATGATTCCTTCTCCTTCAAACACAAAAAGATGATCTACGAGTTTATCCATAAAATATCGGTCATGGCTTATAATTAATATACAGCCTTGATAGTCGGTTAAAAATTCTTCAAGTATTTGTAGGGTTTGTAAATCGAGGTCATTAGTTGGTTCGTCTAATACTAGAAAGTTTGGGTTTTTAAATAAAATAGTGAGTAATTGTAATCTTCTTTTTTCACCTCCGCTTAGTTTACTCAAGTAGGTGTATTGTTGTTCTGACGTGAAAGCAAATCGTTCTAGAAATTTAGACGCACTCAATTTGGTTCCATCTGCTAATGGAAAAAATTCTGCAAAGTCTTTTACATATTCTATTACTCTTTTATCTTCTTTATATTGAAGGCCTTCTTGTGAAAAATAACCAAATACAATTGTTTCTCCATGATTGATTTTTCCGCTATCCGGTGCTTGCAACGCTAATGCGATATTAATAAATGTACTTTTGCCTACTCCATTTTTGCCAATGATTCCAATTCTTTCTCCTTTTTTAAAAGTGTAGTCGAATCCTTTTAAAATTATTTTGTCACCAAAATTCTTATATACCTTTTTCATCTCTAAAATCTTCCCTCCTATTCTTGTCATTTTCACTTGCAATTGAACGTCTAGTTCGCTGTTATTAAGTTGTACTCTTTTTTCTACAACTTCAAAATGATCTTGCCTTGCTTTGGATTTGGTAGTTCTTGCTTTGGGTTGTTTTCTCATCCACTCTAGTTCTTTACGATAAATGTTTTTATCTTTTTGCAATTCGCTAAGTTGCACTTCAACACGGTGAGCTTTTTGTGATAAAAAATAGTTGTAGTTTCCTTTATGGATATGTATTTCTTTTTGATCAATTTCGATAATTTCATTGCATACATTGTCTAAGAAATACCGATCGTGTGTAACCATAAAAAGTGTGGTATTTTGACTACTCAAATAGTTTTCGAGCCATTCTATCATATCAATATCCAAATGATTGGTTGGCTCATCCATTATAAGTAGGCATTTTCCTTCATACAATTTTGCTTCTATCAGCGATTGGGCGAGTGCGATTCTTTTCTTTTGGCCTCCACTTAATTTGTGAATTTTTTGAGATAAATTATTGATATTTAATTTAGATAGAATTTGTTTAACTTCTGCTTCGAAACTCCATGCGTGATGTATATCTAGCTGTTCTATTAGGAATTGAAGTCTGTCTAAGTTGTTAGTTTCATTTTCGGTTAGTTCTTCATATTCTTTCACTAATTTTACGATAGGGTGATTCATTTTTAGAACATTATCCCAAACCGATTTTTCGTTTTCAAAATCATTTTCTTGCTGCAACATTACAAGGTTGATATCTTTATGAATCCAAATTTTTCCTGTATCCGGCGTGTCTTTTCCGGCTATAATATTGAGTAAAGTGGATTTCCCAAAACCATTGCGAGCTACTAAAGCAATTTTATCACCTTCTTCGATGTAAAATGAAATTTCGTCAAAAAGAGTGCGAATACCAAAAGATTTTGAAATATTTTCGATGGATGCAAAGTGCATGAGATGGTTTTATTTAATGGGTTTTTCAACTGGTGCGTCGCCTTGTTCACGTGGAACAACTTTGATAATATCAAGAATCATATTCCAGTATCGCCCATCCCAACTCAGTGCATCATAGGAGCCGTCGGGGATATATGTAAATTTTTTGTTTGGATCACCAATTTGGGATTCGCAATGGTCAAAGATGATTTGGTCGGTTTCTACGTCTAAATTCAAATGCACTTTAGAACCTCGTTGATATTCGTAAACAAAACGGTTTACTGATTTCCTTTTTCCTTTATCAAAGATATTAAACAATGGAGCTCCAAATACCGCTTGTCCATTGGAATTGAAACCAAATGGCTCGACAATTTTTTTTTCACTGTTTAAAGAAGCACCATTCCACCCTAAGAGAAAATAGATTTTATCATTTCCAATTTCTTTTTGAATTATATTATAATAAAGGGCCCCAAACCACCGATTATTCATCAATATAGAGTCTTCGCCTCCTCTAATGATTTGGTCTGAAACGTCGATAAGTGGTATTGTTTTTCCATTGCTCATTTGAATCACTGCATAGTAACGTCTTTCGGCAGCTGACTTCACAACTTCCCAATTGTACATTCTAAAACTCTTATCAGGTGAATAAAAAATATTGATATAATTTTTTAATTTATTATAAGAATAATTGTAGGAGTTAGTTTCATTAAATGCATTTTTTAAAATACGAATAAAATCGTAACAACCCAAGGAGCGATTTTCGGGAAATGCAGAGTAGTACATGCTGTCGGTAAGATACACCAAGGTATCTTCTAATATTTCCATCTTGGATAATTTTGAAATATCTTTATCGTGAATTGGTTTAATTTGAGATTCAATTTCGACATCTTGGGTATAAGCTTTTGTAAATCCAATTGTCATCAATAGGATGAAAAAAATATATTTTTTACATTTCATAGTGAACAAATTTAAGATATATTTTATTTAGTTTTATGTATTAAATATAAGATGTTGTTAAGTAATTTTTTTCTCTTTTATTGTTACTATATTATTTATTAAATACCATAGTGATTTAGGAATCAGTCCGCATATTCTGAATAAAAAATGTCAGAGTTTAATTCAGTTAGCATAGACATAGTCTTAGTCTTAGCTATTACGAGTATTTCTAAAAAAGAAATCTGAAGCTTTTTGATGAATACTGAGCTAATTTGAATGCCCCTTTAGGATAAATTAAAATTTAGAGATTAAACTAATTAATAAGATATTCCGATTTTGTATATTTTGTACGTATTAAAAATATTTAAAAGCATCCTTCTTAAATTTTAATAGCCTTATACTAGAGTAAACATATAATCGAAAAAAAAAATCGTCTTATTAAAAAAAAATACGTTTAAAATCAAATCAGATATTTATGATGGGTACTTGCATTAATTCATATAAAAGAAAAATATACGCTAATTTGACCTGTGATTTATTTCATTCTCACTCTTCACGACATCAACTCTATATATTTTGCTTTTCTCAAACATTCAAATCTTCATTAAAATAAATACGCTTTGATTTATTGGAAATGATTCATTAAGTGCATAACATTTGAGTATAAATTATATAAATTTGTCGATTCATGAAAACAATTCATTTCATTTTCATTTTTGGATGCTATATTATGATGAGTTCATGCATTTCGCAAAGAGCTGTCGCGACGTATATGCAACAAAAACAAACTGCTGCTAATATTCAACTTTCTGAAATAAAAGTTACTCCACAAATCCCCAATAAACATAAAATCATTCCTCCAAAGGTTATTGATATTTTACATTCAGATATTGAAGTGAAATTTAATTGGGACTTGCATCAATGTATTGGAAAGGAAAAAATCATTTTGAAACCTTTTATGTACGAAACAGATTCGATTGTGCTAGATGCTAAATCGATGATTTTTCATGAAATCAAAATCGAAAACTCACAAAGAAAGGAAATTCTGTATTTACCTTCATATAATAAAAAACAATTGACCTTAAAATTGGAGAATAAAATATCGTCCAATGATACAATACTGCTGACTTTGAGATATACTGCATTGCCTGATAGTCTAGTTGATGAAAATGGAAAAGCCATTCGAAATAATAAAGGTTTATATTTTGTCAATACTAAAAAAGACGAGCCTTTCAAACCTACTCAATTGTGGACTCAAGGCGAACCAGAATCTAACTCCTGTTGGTTTCCTACCATTGATAAAACCAATGAAAAATTCACTTCTAGTATCACGATTGAATTGCCCAAAAATTTCACTTCCCTATCCAATGGCAAACTTGTTTCAACCAAATTTGATGGAGATACAAAAATTGATAAATGGGTCAACGACAAACCTATGCCTGCATATTTGCACATGATGGCTGTTGGTGATTTCAACGTCACAAAAGATAATTGGAATGGCAAATTAGACACCACCATTCGCTACCGTATTGAAAACAAAGTAAGTTCGGAAAGTGCTGTTGATACTAGCATTCAGCAAGATACACCAAGTGATTCTCTTCATATAATAGCAAAAGATAGCGTTCCAATGATTGAAACAAATGGAATGGAAGTAAGTTATTATTTGGAACCTTCATACGCTCAAAATGCAAGAAGTATTTTTAAAAATACAGTTGAAATGATTGATTTTTATTCAAATAAATTAGGTGTCATTTATCCATGGAATAAGTATGCACAGGTAGTTGTAAGAGATTATGTGTCGGGTGCAATGGAAAACACTTCAGCCACTCTTCATGGCGATTTTGTTCAAAAAAACAATCGAGAATTGGTTGATAATTCAAATGATGATATCATTGCTCACGAGCTTTTTCATCAATGGTTTGGCGATTTGGTTACATGCAAAACTTGGAGTCATTTGGTGTTAAATGAAGGATTTGCCAGCTTTGGAGAATTACTTTGGTATGAATATAAATATGGAAAAGATGCTGCTCAAAAGAAAGGATATGAATCATTGAACCGATATATTAATTATGCAAAAAACTATAGTGATGGCCCTTTGATTAATTATGATTATAAAAATCCAGATGATATGTTTAATGTGATTACATATCAAAAAGGAGCAAGAGTATTGCAATTGCTCCGTAGCGAATTAGGAGAGAATGCTTTTTTTGCCGGGTTGAAATCTTACTTAACAAATTATGCCTATTCATCTGCCGATATTGACGATTTCAGAAAGGAAATGGAAAAAACTTCTGGTCGTGATTTGCAACTTTTTTTTGAACAATGGTTTTTAAATGGAGGACATCCAATTATTGATATTCGTTATGATTACAAAGATTCTTCTCACCAACTTATGATTCAAATCGAACAAAAACAAAATGGAGATTTATTCAAATTTCCTTTGAGCTTCAAAGTATCACAAGGAGAGGTTTCAAAAACTTACACATTTCAAATCAATAAAAAAATTGAGTCTTTCAATGTGAGTCAAATTGATGAAAATGCAAACTCCTACCCTAATGTTTTTGTAGATCCAGATGGAAACTTTTTAGGTGAAATCATCGATAATAAACCTTTTTATAATCACATTCTAACATATAATCATGCAACTTCCTATTTAGAAAAAGTACGCTCCCTTCAAAATATTGTACCTCTACAAAATTCAGTTGACACGATTCGTTTCACATTACTTTCAGCTATCAACGATCGAATTGATGACATTCGCCTCAAAGCCTTAGAATGGATTAATTGGAACGAACATGATAACTTTAATCAAGTGAAAGATTTTTTAATTTACATTGCAAACAATGATTTTAATGCTAAGGTGAGAGCAAGTGCAGTAAGGATTATAGGAGAAAAAAAGGATAGCAGTTTTATAGATTTTCTCATTAAACATACAAAAGATTCTTCTTACACTGTTGCCGGCATCTCTTTAAAATATTTATACCAACTCGCCCCGTTCATCGCTCTTTCAGAATGTCAATATTTAGAAAAAGATGCCAAAGGAGAATTATTTAATCAAATAACAAACATTTACAGCGAGTCTGGAAACGAAAACAATCTAGCGTATTTCTTTTCTGAAAAATACAAAATTTTCAATGCACAAAGAGCCTCATTTATTACTAACTTTTCAAAGTTGCTAATAAAATATTTTACCCCAAATCAATCTCAAGAAGCCATTCGTTATTTTCTCGAAAGAGCAGAAAATGACACATACTCTCAAGTACGCATCAATGCATTCAGAGCATTAAAACAAATCAATATACACAAAGAATTTTTATTAAATCAAGAAGGTGTTGACACGTCCCCAATCCTTTATTTTCGTAATGAAATTGACAATCTAAACACTAAAATTCAAGAAATAATCCAAAACGAAAAAAGCAAAGAAGTGTTGAATGCATTAATCATCGAAGGGATGTATAAAGAGCCTGTGGATAGCAACTAGTCAATTCATTTTTTAATAATTTTACAAAATGAATACCAATCTATTACAAAGTAAACACCCCGCAGATATTGCCGATCAACTATCAGCACTTGATATGAAGAGCCGTAATATTTCGTTTTTGATGTTGAGCAGTGAATTAAAATCAGACGTATTTGCTTACTTTAGTTCCGCAATTCAACAAGAAATTATTAAATCTTTAGGTGACAAAGAAAATGCAGAGTTATTAAACGATATTGATCCCGATGACCTTACTGCTATTTTTGATAGTTTCCCAGACGATTTAATCAAACGCTCCATTAATCTTTTATACAATCAAGAAAAAGAAACAGCACTCAATCTTATTGGCTACCCCAAAGATAGCATTGCCCGTTTGATGACACCACTTTATGTGCAAGCAAAGCCCGATTGGACCATCGAACATGTCTTGAATCATATTAAAGTTCATGGAAAAAAGGCAGAAACATTGACCTATATCTATATTGTTGACGATAAAAATAAATTAATTGATGATATCAAAATTGGTGAAATCTTAATGGCAGAAAGGGATACCTGTTTGTATGATTTACTAGATTTCAACTTTTTGAGCATCACAACCACCACTTCTATTGAAGACAGTTTTCATATATTTGAAAAATATGATCGTTCCTCAATGCCCATCACAACTGAAAGTGGCGTATTAGTTGGTATCGTTACTTTAGATGATATTTTGGATAAAATTAAAGAACGCGACACTGAGGATATTCAAAAATTTGGAGGTGTTGAAGGTTTGGATTTATCCTATACACAAACACCTTGGTTTGAGCTAGTACGAAAAAGGGCTGGTTGGTTAGTATTATTATTTATTGGTGAAATGCTGACTGCATCAGCAATGAGTTATTTTGATGGCGAAATAGAAAAGGCTGTCGTGTTAGCATTATTTGTTCCTCTCATAATTTCGAGTGGTGGCAATTCTGGTTCACAGGCTGCATCTCTTATCATTAGGGCAATGGCATTGAAAGAGTTAAAAATGAAAGATGTTTGGTATGTGATGCGAAAAGAAATTTTTTCAGGTTTATTGCTCGGTTTTATTTTAGGAATTATTGGATTTTTCAGAATTTTAATTTGGCAAAAAACAGGCATTTATGATTATGGTATTTATTGGGGTTCTATTGCCATAGCGGTTGCCACTTCTCTCCTATTTGTAGTGCTTTGGGGAACTTTATCTGGCTCATTAATTCCATTTCTTTTACGCAAAATTGGCTTAGACCCTGCTGCGGCTTCTGCTCCCTTTGTGGCTACACTGGTTGATGTCACTGGACTCGTTCTCTATTTCAGTATTGCTGCAGCATTTCTCAATGGTAAGCTTTTATAATTAGATAAAAAGCACCTTCTTATTAATTAATAAAATTCCAGTTTAAAGAAAATCGAATTCCAAAATTTGAAGCCGGATAAAACTGATAATTAATATGATTTTTTGAAAATAATTGCTGAATTTCATCAAAAGCAAGCGATGCTTTAAACGTTTTTATCCTAAAATTAAAAAAGTAAGCAATCTGAGGAATATTACTTATTTTATAATTTGATTGCGGCGTAAAATAAGAGAAAGTTGCGTTGTAATTATTTGCAAAATAAGGCGTATTGTACCTTATATCCAAACCAGTCGCTATGATTAATTTACTTTTCAATATCTTATTTTCATAGGCAAGCCGATGTCGTGAAGCATAAAAAGGCAAATGCAAAGGGTTTGAAGCGGTTAGCTGCACTTGTTGAAAAAGGAACTGATTGTTAAAAATAAATTTTCTATAATGAAATGCTTTATTCAACTCAAGTTGAGCGATAGGAATCATTTGATTAAACTGATTTGCATTCAAATTTTCATCTCGATAAATATAATTTCCAAGTAAATCATAATGAATCGTAACATCAAAATAGAATTGTTGATTTGTATAGTTTAAACTAAAATCTGTTATCGTTTGTTTTGAAAAGGAATTTGTTTCTGTGTAATAATTATTGGCATAATGCAGATATAAAAAAGGAGCATTCTGAATGACTTGCATAAATGAAACCCTCACTAGTCCTAGCTTTTCACTGATACTTCTTCCAAACTGTGCTTCTAAAAGAGTATTCCCAATGGCATAGCCAGTAAAGTAAGACTTGAAATTTGCATTGTAAATCCATTCCCTATCCGATTGTTTTGGTTTTGATAATTTTGCAAAGAGAAAATTATTCATCGTGTGAAGTGTACTATCTAATGTATTATATTGATCAAACTCAAATCCATATCCAGCCTCAGCTTGCATCACTTTTTGATTTATTCTCACATCCCCTGTCAATGAAAATGTATTCCCAATTTCTTGAAATTGGTTATTGGAATATAATGAATCATTAGATGTTGTAAGGCCTTGTGGATAATAGACATAGGTAAGAGAATCAGGAGCTAAATCTTTATAAAGTAAACGATTATTTTCATAATATAAATGATGCTTCACACCTATTAATGGTTTAAAATGATAAACTTTTCGAGTGCTGTCAATATTGAATAAACTATCTGATTTTCCAATAAAATATTGATGTTGAAAGTGAATACTACTTGTCTTAAATTGATTATTTACTGTGGATATATTTTGAGAAACCGCTTGAAATGCAACTGGAATTAATCTTCTATCAGAAAAAATAGGGTTGCTTAAATAATCTTCTGATTCGATTCCTCCATTTTCGGCTTGTTGAATTTTATTATAATAAAAGCCAGCTTTGACATCATAATGTTGATTCTTGGAAAGATAATGCGTATTGAAATAAACATTATCGTGATTTGTTCTTTGTAGTTTATAAAATCCGGGGGCACTGATTTTTTCTGTAAGCTGCACTAATATTCCAAGTAGGGGTAATATTTTGAGTAAACAAAACAGACAACATTTGTTCTTTTTTACTTCCCATCTGATAATACACACTCGAAAAGGCTCTTGTTGTATTAAAAAAATGGGTTTTATCCCAAGTAAATAATAAATAATTCCATGCAGTCACACCTAGTTTCATAGACGGGTTTTGGTCTATTTGAAATTGAAGTGAATGAGCAGCAGATGCAAAATTCCCAATGTCAACTAACCATTGATTATGCAAAACATTCCGATGCAAATACGAAACAGATGTGTCTATACTATTCCTTGAAGTATCCGCTAAAGAATAGTTGTAAATACTAATTCGGTCGTCGGTTTTAAGTTGCTTTTTATGGGTAGTGTCTGAAATGATTTTTTTGATTGGATATCATTCCATTTTTTCGACGATAAATTTGATGTCAATTGTGCAATACATTCATGTTGAAAAATGATAAATAGAAAAACAAAAAATAGTTGATATTTTTTTTTCAAGAAATGAATAATCCAAATGTTTTAGAAAGAACAAATTTAGTAGTACTATTTTAAATTTTAGCTAATAATTCTTTAAAGATTTTTGCCATCTTAGGAGCGGCTAGATTTGCGGCTTCCAATACTTCCTCATGAGTAATCGCATTCATATCTTCTCTTATTCCGATATCAGTAATGACGCTCATTCCAAAAACTTTCATCCCTGAATGAATGGCCACAATTGCTTCAGGCACCGTACTCATGCCCACCGTATCTCCACCAATCACTCGCAACCAATGATATTCTGCTTTTGTTTCAAAAGTGGGACCTTGTAACCCAATATAAGTTCCTTCATGCACAGGAATGTTGAGCTGTTGAGCAATGCTTTTTGCTTTTTGTATAATTTCAAGGTTATAAGGTTCGGTCATATCAGGAAAACGAGGCCCAATCGTATCATCATTTTTTCCTCTCAAAGGATGTTCTGGAAATAAATTAATATGATCATTGATTATCATTAAATCTCCAACTCGAAACGATGGATTCATTGCTCCTGCTGCATTTGAAACCATTAATAGTTCTACACCTAAGGCCTTCATCACTCTTACCGGAAACGTCACTTCCTGCATTGTATATCCTTCATAGTAATGAAATCGACCACTGAGCATCACGACTTCTTTTCCATTTAATTTTCCAAATAGAAGTTTTCCTCCATGCCCTTTCACTGTACTCACTGGAAAATTTGGAATATCATGATAGGAGAATGAATGTGTTAATTCAATTTCATCAACCAAACCACCTAACCCACTTCCTAGAATTATCCCCACTTGTGGTTTTGAATTTGTTTTGGACTTTAAATAATTTGCTGTTTCTTTTACTTTTTTAATATCTATATTCTGCATAAAATTCATTTTATTTATTTTAAATCTCCTTTCTCAAAATTGAATGGCAATAAATGTTGTGCTTTTTCAATGAGGATAACTTTCCCTTCCTCTCCTGCCAATATTAACGGGATTGGATGATTATTATGTTGCTCAATTTCTGCAATAAACTGACGACACATTCCACAAGGAAAAACAGGTTGGTTGCTCCTCCCAGAGGGCGAAACATAACTAATGGCAATGGCTAAAATCTTTACCTGAGGATACATTGAAATAGCTGCACTGAGGGCACTTCGTTCGGCACAAATACCAACAGGATATGCTGCATTTTCAATATTGACTCCTTCCAGCACTTGATTATTTTCTAATAAAACAGAACAGCCTACTTTAAACTGTGAATAAGGTGCATAGGCATTTTGAGTAACTTGAAATGCTTTTTCTAACAGCATTTTATGTATTGAATTGAGCTCATCTTTTGATGAAAACACTTTATATTCAAACTCGTATTTATACATATTACAAATATATGTTTTTCTTTGTTTAATAAATCATATTCGTGCTTCGCAAAATTATTTGTACATCTTTTTGTAAAACTTCATATATCCGAGAATATCACGACTACTAAGGAGTTCGTTAAAGTTTGTTGTATGTATGATTGCCACTTCATATTCATTTGGCTTGAATTGGCTAAAAAGTTTATTTTCTTTTATTAAATCATTTAAATATTTTTTGGCAAATATGTTATTTGAAAATTTTTGAATGGTAATAATTCCTTGTTGAGCAGTGAGCAAATTGAGGTTTGTTTTATAATCTTGAATATTACTTTTAAGTAGATTATAATCACTCAAACCCGCTTTGAGAGCCATTGTACGTCCATCAATTGATTTAATAAAAATCATCACATAATGTTCTTCATTGTTTGACAATACATAGTTTCCATTTCCTTCTTTATCTCTTAATTCTTTAAATGCTTTACTCGATTCAAGACTATCTTTTGCAGGGTCAGTATTGGCAACTACCGGTTCTCCATTACTAGTTGGAAGATTATTATTGTTGATAGAATCTAATGGTTGGCCGGTTTGCAAAGCTCCTAAAATGTCTTGGGCTCTTTGTTGTTCACTTGTGTTTGGATATTTTGAAATAACATCAAGTAAGATAGTTTTACTTTTTGAATAATCTTTCAAACCTGCATAGCTCAAGGCTTCTACTAAATCATACTTTGCTTGGATTTTATTTACCTTATAAGCTGATTTTGCATATTCAACCTGTGCTAGGGCATCTTTATAATTTCCATTTTTATAAGTTTTATAAGCATTGTCATAATGAGCAAAAAGAGCATTTTCATTTAGCAGTTTTTGTGCATAATAATTTGGATTATTGGCGAGTAGCGATAACTCACTTTGTCCAAACTCTTGCAATAATTTGTTTTTATAATTTTGGGCTAAAGAGTTTTGATTGAGTTTATCATAATCTAAATAAAGGGCATAATACGTTTTTTGTTTTAATTGCGTATTGGGATAGCGTTGCAAGAGTGTGTCCAGTGCTTTGATAGAGTTGTAATAGTCTGAAAGCTGAGAGTAGTAAAGGATTCCAAGGTTATAGAATGCGGATTGATTTTGCAGATAAAGTGTATCTTTTTCTGCCGGTGATTTTGGAATTTTCGCTAATAATGCTTGGATATTTGCATCTTTTTTTTCAGATTTTTTATCATCTTCATCATGGTCTTCATTGGCATCAACTGAATAATTATAGTTAGCTGATGCTCTTCTCCAATTGTCTTCTAGCTTTCGATTCCCCCATTTTTGTTTAAAATCCATCACTCCTTTTTCAACTAATGATTTATTGTAGAAATACCAATTCGATGCTTTTTTGTTATTATTAATTGGCAAAAGTTGTTCTACTTTCAATTGATCGGGGGCTGGCTGTTCGGCTTCCATTTTTTTACGTTGTTCTAGCTCTCTTTTTGCGGCTGCAATTTTATCTTTTTCACTCAAAAATGAAAGAGCTAACAAGCTATCATTTAGTTTGATGGTGTTGGTGTAACTAAGAATTTCACCTAATACATTTTTCCGAATATTGACATTTGCCAAATCTGGAATAGGAGGATTAGTACCGAAAACAGCTGCACTATCATAGGCTTTTTTGGCTAGTTCATACTCTGATAGTTTATAATAAATATCACCTAGCGAGGCAAATGCAATCGCTTTTTGATACATATTTTTGTTCTCAGGATTTTTGATACTTTTTTTCAAAAGTTCTACCGCTTTTCCAATATCATCATCCACTTCGATGGCTGCCAACGTATTTAGTGCTTCGCTTTTAAATTTTTGAAATTTTGTGTCGTTGATAATTTTATGTAATTCTGCTTTGGCATACTCTCTGTTTCCACCACCTTTTGATGCATTTTTTGCAATATTGAGTCTTGTATAAAAATCCATTTCAGCCGAATTTTTCCCTAAAATTGAATTTTTAAAATGGGTTGATGATTTTGCAAAATCTTCTTTTTCGGCATAAAGTTGTCCTAATAAAAATTCAACTCTTGATTTTTGTTTACTATTTATTTTTTGTGTGCTAGCTTTTTCTAGACTAGCAATAGCATCATCGTTTTCTCGTTGGCTCAATTCCAACTCTGCTTTGGCTAAATACATTTCAGCTTTATAGTTAGCTGGAAAATTTGGATCTTTTTCCAAAATATTCAATAACGACATTGCATTTCCATATTGTTCAGCTTTCATATACGACTTGGCGAGCCATATCAATGCTTGATTTCTCACCGGATGATGACTGAGTTTTTTTATTCCTTTTTTATTTTCGATTGTTGCAATGCTCATTGATTCTTTTTGAGCGCTTCCATTTTTTCCTTTTGTACTTTTTTTATCTTTATATTCATTCACAACATATTGAAAGGTTGCAATAGCACTTTCATAATCATTTTTAGCAAATGATGCTTTTCCCATCAATAGAAATAAATCATCAAACCATTTAGAGCGAGGGTCATGTATTTGAGTACTAAATGAGCACTTTTTAATGACGGTATCCATATCAGATGAGATGCTGGCTCCATCTTTTGAAATATCATAAGGTGTCAGCGAAATTGGTTTTGTGAAATCTTCTTTGTTGTTTTTTGTTATTTTGGTTAGCGCTTCATCATACTTTCTTTTGGCATTGTAATAGTAGTTATATCGTGAAGTCGTGTTCTGATATATTTTGCGATGCAAGCTCCATTTTCGGTTCAATAGTTTTTCGTTTGACCATTCTTTTTGCTTGTCATCATGTATCTTAATGGCTAAGGCAAGTTTTTTCTTTTCATTCGTCACTTTTTTCTTTTTTGAGCTATTGCCTTTTCTTTTTTCTTGTTTAATTTTATTAAGGCTATCCATTCTGCTTTCTCTTGCTGCTGTGAGGCTATCTCTATATCGCTCTCGTTCCAATCTGAGTTTTTCATTTTGGGTTTGAATGGCAAGTTTTGTACTGTCATTAATCCGTTTCCGTTCGTTGGAAATACTGTCTATTATATGTTTCTGAGCATATTTTACGCTGTCATTATATCGGATTCTTTCTTCTTTGATATCTGCAAGTTGTTTGTCTTTTATTTTTTTAATACTATCTTTCACATATTGCCTTCTAGTTTCCACGCTGTCTTTATAGTGTTTACTATTGATATATTTAGTCCATTCTTCTCGTTTTTTATTCTCGTCAATTCTGGCTAATCGGGTACTGTCTGCAATTCGTTTTCTTTCATTGGCGATGCTGTCCATTTGTTTAATCCTAGCCACATTGATACTATCCCGTATTCGATTTTGTTCATTTTTGATGCTATCAGCTTTTAGCTTTACTGCATACATGCTGTCTTTTACAAATTGTTTTCTTGCAAGATCAATACTGTCTTTTATTCTTCTTTCTTCTAGTAATTTTTGTTTGGCCTCTACTCTTTCGATACTGTCTTTTATTCTTTGCTCTTTTCTCGCATTTGCGAGGCTATCTCTGTAATTTTGTAACTTAATTTTTTCGTTCACTCTAAAAATACTATCGTTTACTCTCTTTATTCTTGCAGCTTCGATAATGCTATCTCTTTTTTGAAATTCGCTTTGTACGCGTTTTTGAATAGCCGCACTATCAACACCCGCTTTTTGATAACGGTTTTGAGCGTCTATTTTTAATGAACAAACTAGACTAATTAGAAAAAAAATAATATATGTAATATTTAAACGAATCTTCACGACTTTATTAACTCAAATAAATGCAAAAAATTTTTGATTTTGGTGTAAAAATTATAATTATTTATAAAACTTTCAATAGGATGATGTTCAAATGGTCAACAAAAATGATTACAATTTGTTATTTAGTAAAAAAATTCATTAAAAAGATTCATCTATTTAGGTATAAAATATTTCTGACTAATGCATTGTAATTTATTTCTTAATTTTCAATTAAAGTTATTTGATTTAAGCTTCAGACACCCATTTTTTACCTATATTTTTTTTTCTCATATTCTAATTGAAATTTATTTCCCCCTATTACAATCATTGAGGTAGGTTCTAATATCATTCCATACTCAACTTCAACCTTATCTCCTCTTTTAAATTTTGTAAATAAAAGTTTGTAATAAATCCCTTTAATTTGTCTTTATTACCCCATTCGTTCCATGAGTGACTCCAAACGTAGTAGCTGACATAAAAAGAGCCATTTTCAAATTTTAAAATTTTGCCTTCATACCAAGTAGCATTGTGATTAATTTGAACGATTTCTTTAATATTTTGAGATTTGGAAATGTTATTTAATATGAATAAAGCAAATAACAATAAAAAAAAATTCATATTTATAATTTTAATTTTAGTGTGAATTTAATCATATTTATTTTATAAAATCGATTTAATATTGTTCACTTTCATTTGGAAAATCGTTTGATTTAATATCTGTAATATATTGTTTGGTTGCATCAAGTATTTGTTCATACAAATTTAAATATCTTCTTAAAAAGCGAGGGCTAAATTCTTTGTTGATTCCGAGCATATCGTGCATAACTAACACTTGCCCATCAACGTGCATACCCGCACCAATGCCAATAATTGGTATCTTTAATTCGGAAGCAACTCGTTTTCCTAATTCAGCCGGAATTTTTTCTAATACAATTGCAAAACAACCTGCATCTTGCAAGAGATGTGCATTTTTGATGAGAGCATTTGCTTCTGCTTCTTCTTTTGCTCTGACATTGTAAGTGCCAAACTTATAAATACTTTGTGGAGTTAGTCCCAAATGCCCCATTACGGGAACACCTGCTGATATAATGCGTTTCACCGATTCGATAATTTCTTCTCCCCCTTCCATTTTGATAGAATGAGCACCGGCTTCTTTCATTATTCGGATGGCACTGTTCAATGCTTCTTTTGAATTTCCTTGATAGGAACCAAAAGGCAAATCCACCACAACTAAGCATCTTTTGATTGCTCGAATAACCGAAGATGCATGATAAATCATTTGGTCTAATGTAATCGGCAAAGTGGTTTCATGCCCCGACATCACATTGCTTGCACTATCTCCAACTAATAAAATATCAATCCCAGCATCATCAAATATAGTCGCCATTGAAAAATCGTAAGCGGTAAGCATCGAAATTTTTTCATTTCGCTCTTTCATGGCTTGCAAAGCATGTGTTGTAATTTTTTTAAATTCTTTATTAACTTGTGTGCTCATTTTTTTTCTTTAAAGGTAATAACAAAAGTAAATTATATTAGATGAAACGATTTAGATTCATCAAAAATTGAAAAATATTTTATAATTTTTGGTAACATTCTTTTGCAAATTTTTCAAGACTTGGATCTCTAGCTCCCATCAATAATATCACTGTCTCAGATGAAATAGTAGGTAGTAATTGATCAAGGAATTGTTCACGATGTTCAACAAAATGGGCATTCACTCCTAATGTTTTCAAATCTTGTATTAATTCGTTTGCAGAAATATCTTTGTTTGTAGTGCCACCTGCATAATAAATTTCACTCATCCAAATTTCATCGTTTGGTCTTAAGGATGTTTTTATTTCGTCAACTAATTCATGTCTAATAAAACGAGTGGGGCCATATCCATGAGGTTGAAACCAAGCAATCAATTTTGGAGCAATTGGTTGGCAAGCTTTGATAGACGCTGCGATTTTTGCAGGGTTGTGAGCATAATCGTCAATCAAAGTAATCATCCCTTTTTTGCCTAGCAATTGATGTCTTCGATAAATTCCTTGATAATGTTTTAAAGCGTTTGCACATTGTTGAATGGTTACTCCGAGTATGTTGGCTACAGCAATACAAGCTAGTGCATTTTCCATATTATGTTTTCCTAAAGTGGGAATTTCAAAATGAATATCTTGCACATCAAAATGAATTTTAAAGCCATCTTGATAAAAGTTTTTCCCTTCAAAAGCAGTTCCCTCTCCAAAATCAATTTGAATGTTTGTTGAAAATTGTTTAGCTAAAGGATGAGATTGATTCGTTATAAAATATTTTTGACAGTTCAATTTAAAAGTATTGAAGATTTCAAAAAGCTCATTCATTTCTTTGTGATCCTTATCAACACTAAGCAACACACCAATTTCCGGTTTGTATCTCACTAAAGTTCCATCACTTTCATCTGCTTCTATTAAGAGCCAATCACTCTTATCACAATACGCGTTTCCAATTTTTCCATTATTTTGTAAGTCAATCAAACCTGCACCCGTAATCAGAGAAGGAGAAATTTGGTTTTCTTTAAGAATATGAAATAGCATGGCAGTTGTAGTCGATTTACCGGATGTTCCAGCTAATGCAATTGTTTTTTTGCTTTCGCAAATAGCTGCTAAGAGGTCTGCTCGTATGATAATCGGGATATTATTTTGTTTTGCTTTTATGACTTCAAGATTAGTATCTTCAATAGCAGTAGAGACAATAACTGCTTCGGTTTGCTCATCAATTCCGCTTCCATCTTGTAAAAAACATTGAATATTTTCTTGCTCTAATTGAGTTTTGATATAATCATTTTCTTTTGAAGCAAAAAGCCGATCACTGCCTTTGACCACTTTACCATTTCCTGAAAGATATTGAGCAATTGCACTCATCCCTGCTCCGGCTATTCCAATAAAATAAAAATGATTTTTTGATAAAATATTATTCATAGTAAAATTTAGTATGAAGTGAGGTTAATTCGATTCAGGCGGAAATAAGACTAATTTGGCTTCCCGATTTATTGTATGAAGTGCGATGAAGGTTGGTAAATTCTCTTCCGATTCTTCAGACATATATTCTGTCATTTTTTTCACCAATTCAATAGCCGGTGTTCCTAATCCAAATTCACTTCCCATTTGATTAATCATTGTAATTTCTTGTTCTGTTACAGACTTGACCGTTTCCCATACTTCACTAGAAACATATATTTGTTGTGAAACATTATGTTCAAATTCTGAACGAATCGAATGAACCATTGCCAATTGTAAGTCTTGTACTGACAAATTTTGATTATAATGTCTTGAAATCAAACTTTGCACTTTCATACGTTCGACAAAAATAGAAAGTCTTTCATAAGCTTGCATTCTCAGTCGCATTGTTAAGTTGATATTCTCTTTAAAAATAGCTAGTCGTTTACGTTCTACTTCTCTAATTAAAAATTTATTTACGATTAAATAGGCTGCAATTAATACAATAATAGAGGGTAAAATGTATTTCAATATTTCTAAAATCTGAGAAAGCATTATTATTTTTTTAATATTTTTAAGGTGCAAATATAAGGACAAGTAAAATGCTTTCGATATATTTACTGCTATGAAAAAAATATTCTTTTTTATCTGTTTGATTTTGCCAACATACTCATTGATTGCAGGTGATTATTCAGGTGTTTATTCATTCAATAAAGGAGTTAATAAAGCAAATGGAACATTGTTTTTATTTCAGTTTACAGAAGATTCTTCTTTTTTCTATTTAAGTTGTTTTTCTGGAGCTCCAGAGTTTTCGCTAGTAAATGTAAAAGGATTTTTAAAAATAGATTCAAATAAATTTGAATTCAAAAAAATCAATGTCAAATAGTATTCACATTGAAATCGAACAACATCATTTTATCAAGCGATAGTTCATGTCAATTTGAGCATCCAATTGAAGAAACCTATAAAAAATCTTCTTCTATTTTAAAAAAAACAAATACTTGGTTTACCAATTATTCTGAACGAAATGCCAAGCTAAAAAATGACTCTGTCCAAATATATTTTGCTCCCAGCAAAAACTCCAAAATAATTGGCAGGCTCAAGGTTGATAGCAAAATTCATATTTTGGATGAGGTAGGAAACTTTTATTTAGTTGAATTAGCCAATAAAAAAAATGAATTCTATTGGATAGATAAAGCAAATGTGATTATCCCTAAATAATGAATAAAACAAAGTATAACGATTATTCTTTTGAGCATATCCATTTACATCAAGTATATTTGCAACCTAAACATTGAATGAAAAAAACAATCATTTCTGCTCTTAAAATTTTATTGCTTCCTATATCACTCTTGTATGGGTTTATTAATTTTTATTAGAAATAAAATGTATGATTGGAAGCTCGCTTCTTCGGTTGGCTTTGATGTGCCTGTAATTTCTGTTGGAAATATTACAGCTGGTGGCACTGGAAAAACACCTCATATTGAATATTTAATTGAGCTATTTTCTTCTAATTATAAGGTAGCTACTTTGAGCAGAGGTTATCGAAGAATGACAAAAGGTTTTATAATAGCTGATACACATTCTACGGCTCGCACAATCGGCGATGAGCCTTTTCAATTTCATTCCAAATATCCTCAAACCATTGTCAGTGTTGCAGAAGAACGTATGACAGCTATTCCATCTCTTTTACAACTCAGACCTGATGTGCAGTTGGTTTTACTCGATGATGCGTTTCAACATCGTTCTGTCATTGCAGATATTCATATTTTACTCACCGACTACAAACGACTTTATACTAGAGATTATATTCTTCCATTTGGTCTTTTGCGAGAAAGTAAAAGTGGTGCTAAACGTGCTCAAATCATCGTCATTACGAAGTGCCCTGAAAACATGAGTTTAGATGAAAAAAAGAACTTAATTAATGAAATTAATCCAACTCAAAATCAAACCGTATATTTTTCTTACATTCAATATAAACCACTTTATCCTTTAAGCGTAAATCAGACGCAAATCAATGAGCAAACAAATGTGCTTTTAGTAACTGGAATTGCCAATGCCTCTTATCTAATAAATCATCTTGAAAAACAATTTCCATTTGTCCATCATTTACCATTTCAAGACCATCATTATTTCACAATAAATGATATCGAAGAAATAATTGAAACATTTCAGAATATCGATTCTCAAAATAAAATCATTGTTACTACCGAAAAAGATGCTGCTAGGTTAATGCTATTTCAAGATAAAATTTTGTCTTCAAAACTGCCTTTCTATGCACAGCCAATCGGTGTTCAATTTTTATTTGATGAACAAACTTCTTTTCAGAATCAACTCATTCATCTTGTCGAAAAATACTACCCTTCAATTGATGACTTGGAAGTCGATTTTGAATTAATCCAATAAATATAAAAAAATGCCAAAGAAAAGAGTAAAAAAAATAAAACGACAACCTAACTACGAAAAACATATCGGTAAGCTGGATGTAAGTGCTCAAGGAATTGGATTCCTAACTTCAAAAGATTATAATCTTGATATAAAAAATTTTAAGAGAAAACTTAAAGACAGCGATGAAAGGTGACACTGTTGAAGTAGCATTATTTCCGACAACAATAAAAAAAAAACGACCTGAAGGATTTATCACAAAAATTATTGAACGAGGTTTTAAAGAAGTAATTGGAACGCTCAAACATAAGCCTAATATCTCTTTTGTGATTCCCGACAATCCTTCATTTAACAAAGATATCATCATAGAAAAAAATGAAACCGAAACTTATCAAGATGGAGAAAAAGTATTAGTAAAAATTATCGAATGGAACGAACAGAAAAAAAATCCAATCGGAAAAATTATTGACATATTAAGTAATAATAAGCTGAACGATATTGCGATGAAAGAAATTCTAATTCAAAATGGATTTTCACTCGTATTTCCAGAAGAGGTTTTGAAAGAATCTGAACAACTGTCTGAACAAATCGAAGATAATGAAATCAAGAATCGATTAGATTTTCGCTCCACTTTCACACTGACTATTGACCCCTATAATGCAAAAGATTTTGATGATGCAATTTCTTATAAAAAATTAGAAAATGGTTTATCCCAAATTGGAGTACATATTGCCGATGTGAGTCATTACCTCAATGAAAATTCCGAATTGGATAAAGAGGCATATCAAAGAGCAACCTCAGTGTATCTACCGGACCGCGTGATTCCTATGCTTCCCGAAAAAATTTCAAATGAATTATGTTCTTTACGACCTCATGAAGATAAGCTCACCTTTGCAGTGATTTTTGAAATAGATGATGACGCTCAAATTAAATCATCTCAAATTGCAAAAACAATTATTCATTCGAATCAAAGATTTACTTATGAACAAATTCAGCATATTATTGAAACGCAAGAAGGACCACATTTAGAAGAAGTTTTATTCCTAAATTCTATTTCTCAAAAACTCCGTAGCCAACGATTTAATAATGGAGCAATTAATTTCAGTAGTGAAGAAACAAGTTTTGTTCTTGATGAAAATGGAGTACCCGAAGCGGTTGAAATCAAAGTGAGTAAAGAAGCTCATCAGTTGATTGAAGAATTAATGCTTCTTGCTAATAAAACTGTTGCTGAATTTATCAGCAAAAAAAAATACAATCATCAAGAGATTCCATTCCCCTATCGTGTGCATGATATTCCAGACTTTGACAAGCTCATTGAATTTGTTGATTTTGCTAAAAAGTTTAACTATCAATTTAACTTGAGCACTCCAAAAACGATTGCAGAATCATTTAATAAAATGTTGCTAGAAGCGAATAAACATCCTGAACATCAAATCTTGCATGTATTAGGAATTAGAACAATGGCAAAGGCTTTTTATTCCACTAAAAATATTGGACACTATGGTTTAGCGTTTGAACATTATTGTCATTTCACTTCTCCTATCAGACGCTATCCCGATATTTTGGTGCATCGTATTATATATAAATATCTTCAACAAAAACAAAATCCAATTATTCAACAACTCGAAAATCAATGTGTTCATTGTAGTGAACGTGAACGCAAGGCAATGGAATCTGAAAGAGAAGGAATGAAATATAAACAAGTGGAATTTATGACTAAATTTATTGGGAAAACACTTCAAGCAGTTATCAGTGGTGTAGCAGGACACGGGTTTTGGGCTCAAACTGTCGAACAAAAATGTGAAGGATTTATCCCATTATCTTCTTTGAATACTACAGATGAATTTAAATTTATTCCAAATGAATTTACACTCGTTGGACAAAACACTAAAGTCCGATTTCAAATTGGAAAAAATATCAAAGTGAAAGTTCTTAATGCCGATTTATTTAAAAAACAAATTGAGTTTGAACTAGTCAACGACTAATTATAAAACTTTCATGTTATAATTAATAGCCCCCATAAAAAAAGCAGTGCATTTTGCACTGCTTTTTTAGGTTGCATGATTGAGGAATCTACTATTTTGCAATTCTAAACTTGACAATTTCTGAATGATTTTGAAAATTTATTTTCATAAAATACAAACCATTTGCATATTGAGAAACATTGAATGATTGAGTATTTCCATCAACAAGACTTTCTTGTTGCTGCAATAATTTCCCTTGCATGTCTAAAATTTGGAATTGAGCTTTTTGGTTTTGTTCATTTGCATGAATTACCACATTAAGCTGCTCTGCTGTTGGGTTTGGATAAACTGCAATGGTTGTGTTATTTTTTAAATATTTTAATAATACAACATTACTATGTTTAAATTTCCCATCGAGGTCAACCATTTTTAGTCTATAAAAATTATCGCCATATTTAGGAGTTCGATTTATAAATTGATATTCTTTTTCTGTTTTAGAATTACCTGCTGCATCTTTCATCCCTAATTCAAGAAAGGAAGCAGCATTGGTAGAATGTTCAATCACGAAATGTGAAGAATTCAATTCCATGCTCGTTTTCCAGTTTAAAACATGAGTATTATCAACCTCGTGTCCGGTGAAAGACAGAAGCTCAACCGGCAAAACTCCTAACACTATCACACTACTTGCCCATCCATCACCTATACCACCAAAGTAATTTTTAGCAGTATAGTTTGGAATAAAAGAAGCCATATCCTCGCCATCTCCTACGCCTCCATTATAGCTCTTTGCTGTGTAGCTTGGAATAAAAGAAGCCATATCCTCGCCATCTCCTGCACCTCCATAAAAAATGGGATTATTTTGGGCATTATTTATCATACTTGAGAGGGTTGCCATTCCAATTAAAAAAAAATTTTTTCATATCCATATTATTTTTGATTTTGAAAAAATTATTGTGCAGTTCTAACTCCTCTACCTGAAGAATAGTAATTGTTTTTAATGGCTCCCCCCGAAGTACTACTAATTCTATCTGAAACAGCACTGTATAAAGAATAACCAGAATTAAGATAACCACCTCTATAACCAATAGCTGATGTACTCCAGTTTAATGCATTATACAAACCATTAGGATCTAAATTTCCATCGCCATGAACTCCGGTATAAGTTCTTCCAGGTGCATTACCTGCGGAAATAACGGCTTCATGTAAATTTCCAGACATTTCCATTACTCCATAATAAGTTGCACCGGCTTGTTCTCTATTTGAAGAATAAGTAGCTAAAGCACCACATCTCATAGGGATTGTTAAAGATAGATAGTTACAATTCCCTGTAAACCATGTTTCATCTGCCATTCCTTGATTTGATGGACTTGCAATTTGTAAAATTGTTGTATTTCCCCATGCGAATTCATTTGATACCGGAGTTTGATTAGCACCTCTACAAATTTTTTTCAAATTCAAGTTCAGTCATAGGTCTTAATGCACTCCAATCTAATAAAGACAACACGTCTTCTGCACCGATGTAATTAACAGCTCTCTCTGGATTATCCGGAATTAAATTGGGATGAGTTCCTGTCATATTATAACCTCCATAAGTAGTTCTATTAATATATTTTGCATAATCAATTGTGTTAAGAAAATCCGCATATTGCTGTTGACTAATTTCATATTTCATACACCAAACAGCATTATATCCTTTTGGGTAAGCAGCAGGTAATGTTCCCGAAATCCAAAACACTCCTCCTTGAGTATAAAGCTGACCAGCAACCGGTCCACAGTTGATAGAACCTTCTGAAGTAATCGGATAATAAGTATCGACAAGACCATCTCTAAAATGATAGTTTTCAGATCCACCACTACCTAAGTTAAAAGCACCTTGAGGACAATAAACCATTTCCACTGCGAAAAGTCTGATTTCAACACTATCATTATCTGCAACTCCATCTACTCCGTAGTTCCAACGAAGTTTAACACCAGACCAATTCACAGTACCTTGTCCATTAGCACTTCTATACATAAATACTCCTTTTCCATCAGAAGGAGTCGTAATAGTTGACCCTCCAGGTTGAGTATGACCACAAGCAGCGGCAGTGCCTGGAGCTACATAATTTATTGTTGCGTGTTGCCAATTGTTTGAATTTATTTTTCTAAATTTAGCAAAGATCCAACAACCATCATAGTTATTTTCATTGGTATTTGTTCGCCATGAGTTGTCCCATGTGATATTATAATTAATTAATGAGTAATGATTTCCTACATTTTGTCCATTGAGTACAACATTTGAAACCGTCACATTGTTTGCCCATGACATTATCGTCATGCAAACCAAAAGGGTGAAAATGGTAATTTGTTTTTTCATAATTTATATTAAAATTTCAACAAAAATACCTTTACACATTCTCCAAAAAATACCTTTGATTGGGTATTGTTAATCTTTATATTAATTTTCGCGACTTGACAAATTCAATTAAGCCAATAACAGAGTGCATTCCTGTTTTTCTAAAAATATTTTTACGATGCGTTTCAACCGTTCTTTCACTTATAAAAAGGGTAGAAGCAATTTGTTTATTGCTTAAGTCTTGAGCTATAAATTTAATAATTTCTATTTCTCTTGCCGTTAGATTGACGCTTTCATTTTCTCGTTTAATTTTTTGAAATGTTTTCAATTCATCAAGCACTTCATCTGGAAAATAATGATTGCCTTTATAAACATTTTCGAGAGCAAAAACAAGTTCATTTCGATCAATCGATTTTAATAAATAGCCTTTTATTTTAGCTTGTTCTATCATTTTATCCACTAACATTCCATCACCGTTCATCGTCAGTGCAACGACTTTAACATCAGGGCATTTTTCTTTCATAACCATTGCGACTTCATATCCATCCATATTTGGCATCATAATATCAGTCAATAGAATATCGACAGGTGTTTCAATAATTTTTTCAATCATTGTAAAACCATCAACACATTCATGTACAATTTTGAATTGTTTTTTTGAAGAAAGCAATAGTTTTAAACCTTCAATTACTATTAGATGATCATCCAGAATGGCAATTTTAATTGGAGTTTCTATCATAATTTTCGGAATATCCTCAAAGTTAATATATTTTTATTCTTTTAATATATTTTTATTTTCTCTTAATGAAACAGCTATAATAACAGCGATGCTTAGATAAAATATACTTCCAATTTTATCAGTTTCAATAAGCTCACTAAAAAAATTATTGATAAATATAGCAGCAATTGAACACAAAGCTCCTATCACTACATCTCGATAAAAAGGTTCATTTTGACTATGATAAACTTTTTGACCTAAGTAAAAAATAATGAAGATTAATGCTCCATACAATACCATGCCCGGTATGCCTTGTTCCACAAGCATAAATAAAAAATAATTATGAGTCGTTGAACGTTCAGGATTTCGGCTGACCCAAGTTTTAAATGATGTAATCGTGTAGGCTTTATAATAATCATAAAAAAGATTAGGGCCAACTCCTACTATAGGGTTATCCTTACTCATTCTTAGAGCTGCAATCCATCGGTAATAACGCTCAGCTGAAGAAATATCAGTCCCTTGAATTGTCGCCATAATGTGATCTTCAAGAGATTCGTGCATAATCGTTTTTTCAAACTTTGGTTTAAAAGTTAAATAGGTATTATGATTTGATAACCAAAATACTAAACTTGAAATCAACAAATAAAATCCAATGATTACATATTGCATCACTCTGAAACGCACTGCCACAAAACATATCGCTGCAAATATTACAGCCACCCATGCCGCTCTAGAATATGAAAAATAGATGGCAAATAAAAACAAAAAAAATCCCTATAAATGACATCAGCCATTGAATACTTAGCTTTCGACTGTGTCGTAAGGCTACAAATATAAATGGCAAAACGACAGAAACCATCGAACCATACATAACATGATTTTGGAAAAAAGGTGTCACAGGGTCATGCACATCTTCAAAGCGAAAATCAAATGCAGCAAAACGAATCACCACTATCCACACAACAAAAAACAGACTGAAAAATAAAAATTGATATGAACGAATCATTACTTTTTTATCTCCAAAAAGAATTATCGGAAATAGTAAAAATGGAATTAAGTACCATATCTTTTTTAATAAAAATTTGGAAGAAAGTAAAATATCTTTTGAAAATAAAACGGTAATGATGAGCCAAGCAAATGAAAGTAAAACCGTAAAGAAGATTGGGTTTTTCAGTAAATTGTTTAGTTGAATTTTTTATAATTAAAAAGATAAAAAAGAAAAAAGAAATCCTGTATTAAGCAGCATCAGCGGTTCATCTGGAAAATCATATTTATCTAAATATTGAAATGAAAGCGGAATAAAAAACAACATTGTATAAAATGCATATTTCACATCTTTCAAGAAAAAAGACAATCCCAAAATTAAAAAAGGAATGGAAATTAAAATCGGAAAATCAAAAAGAAACGATAGTACAAATAGAATAGAAAATAAAAATGCACCGACAAAAAACAATTGAGTATCCTTATCAACTTGACTTATTCTCATGCCATCATCTTATGTTTATTTTCTTGTAAAACTTCAATAACAATAGATACTAAAAGTCCGAAAACAAATGCAGATACAAACGAAATAAGAACTCCAATTGTTCTGTAAGGTCCTGCTTTCGGAGCACCCGGTGCAGCCCATTGAGTCACATGCACCATTGGAAACCCATCAAAAATAGCAGTCTTAAACTCGTTAGATAATGACATATATCTGGCATTATCGATAGCCAATTTATCTTTTAGCTCTTCAACAATTTGAATCTCTTCTAATCCTCTTGCATATTGCTCTCCACTTCCTTTTGCAGTGAAGTTGATGATGTTTTTTCGACCGGGAGATATGATATCATATATGCTATATTTAGTTCTAAGCGTAATTAGAGAATCTGTCATGAGGGTCAATTGATTTGCAATAGAATCTTTTCGTAAATCAATTGATAAAGCAAGCTGTTTATTGATACCTATGTATAACTCTCTCAGTCTTGATTCCACTTGATTGATTGCCGTATTTACTACTTCATGACAAAGCATTTGATCTTCATCAGTAAAAGTGACTTCAATATTTTTGAATCCGGTTCGAGAAATCGAAAAGTTTTTCGCAAATCGTTTATATGTTTTTTTCATACTTTCTTTATCAGTGGAATCAATTTTGTAATGTTCTCTCAATTTAAATTTTTCAATGATATAGCTATAAAGCGGAGATGAATTTCCTACTACAAAAGCACGATCTACTTCATTTTCCCCTCCAAAATAATCAATCCATTCTTGAGGGGTCTCTCTAAATAAAGTCACTCTTCCACTGATAACAGCTGAGGCTGGGAAAAAGGCTCCATAGGCTTTATAATAATTTTTTTGAAATAAAAAAATGATAGCTGTTATACACGCAATTGCAAATGAAAAAATAATAATATGCTTTTTCCATTTTAACCCAATTCGTATGATATCAAATAAGTCAAATTGAAATTCTTTGTTGTTGTTCATATAATCTTTTAAAAAGTCTATTAGAAAAAACAAATATAATGTGAATATATTATTGAGCTAGTATATTTCATTTAAGAAATTCAATTGTTTAGCTTTAAAAGTTTTAAGTAAGTTTCGATATATTTCCTATCCCATAATCGAATGATATACACCAACCCAATAAAAAACAACCCATTGAATGGAATTGTAACAAGTAAGTTGACATTGAGATATTTCAAGAAATAATTAAAAAGCAAAACAGCTACAAATACCGTTAAAAATTTAAATACCCTTAAAACGCCTGTTGATATTTTTAGTATTCGCACACAATAAATAATATAGGCAATCCCTACTCCCCACTCTATTACAAAGCAAGTAATTGCTGCACCTTTTGCTTCGAAGTAATGAATCATAAAACTGTTTAAAACAATTGAAAAAAGACTTCCAACAAAAGCAATTTTAGTAAGCAATTTGATATTATCATTAGCTGTAAGTAATGTGGAATAAATATACATAATGCAAAATGCTGGAAAGCTTCCCATCACCCATTGAAAAATAAAAGTCAAATCAAAGCTTGCATCTTTAGGATACAAAAGGGTTGTAATTTCTTCCGCATAAACAACACAAAAAGCAGCCATTGCTAAAGAAAAACTAATCATAATATTTGATGTAATCACAACCAAACTTTCAATATTCAATTTCTTTGAAAGCATTCTTGAAAACATCGGCAGTAAAACCACTGCAAATAAATACGCAATCATATTGCTCGCATCCAACACCCGATAGGCTTCCAGATATAGTGAATTTTGCTCGGCCCCACTTATTCGCTCAAGCATCAGCGTATCGCTTCGCATATAAATTGCCATAAACAAAATTAAAAGAGCATAGGGAATACTGCTTTTACTCACGTTGAGAATTTTCTCGACAGAAATATGCGAATAATGAATCTTAGTGTATCTTCTCGTAATAATAAAAACAGAATATGAAATAGCCAATAAGTAAGCTACCACTTGAATCATAATAAACCATTCAATTTTAAATTGTGATTGTTTATCTGAAAAATACAGAAAATAACCACATATAATAATCATAATGAGTTTATCTAAAACTGACAATAAACTATCTGTTTTAAAATGATGATTAGCAGAAACATTGCTTCTCAAAAAAAGTAAAAAGGAATTGAGCATTTGAATCACACCAATACTGCCTACTAGCATAAGAGCATTCTTATCATAATGAAGTAAAAAAGTCACTAAAAATATCACTAGAAAATAAACAAACGAAAGCAAAATTTTTGCTAGTAGCATGTTTGGTAAATTTTTTTCAATCAAACCCGTATCAGCAGCCACACTTTTATTGTTATAATTCGTTATTCCAAAATCTAGAATTATATTAAAAATTAAAGTAAGCCCAACAAAAGCACCATACAATCCATACACTTCATGCCCCACAGTTAGCTGTACTTTTCGGTCAATGAAAAATATCCAGATGGGTTTTACTAACAAGTTTAGCAGTAAAACAATAAAAATATTAGAGATAAAATATTTTTTAATCATTCAGCAATTGCAGAGTCAAGATTTCAAAAATATCAATAAACATTTGATATAAAAAGTAAAAAACTAAATTTTAAAAAAGCATATCCTACATTTGCAAACAATTTTAGAAATGAAAATTGCTGTCAACACCAGATTTTTATTGAATGGAAAACTAGAGGGGATCGGTTGGTTTACCTACGAAATCATCAAAAGAATTGTTCTTAATCATCCCGAACATGAATTTATTTTTATATTCGACAGACCTTATCATCCAAAATTTATTTTTGCTGAAAACGTCACCCCCATTGTGGTTCCCCCACCTGCACGTCATCCAATCCTTTGGTATTTATGGTTTGAATGGTCGGTTTGGTTTGTTCTAAAAAAACATAAGCCAGATGTATTTATTTCGACAGATGGTTTCTTATCTTTAAAAACAAATATCCCATCAATCGTTGTAGTGCACGATTTAGCTTTTGAGCATTATCCACAACATTTACCATTTAAATTTAGATTTTACTTACGCAAGTTCACTCCTCTTTTTGTAAAAAAATCTTTGCATACAATCACCGTATCCGAATTTTCTAAAAAAGATATTATTGAAAAATACCACACCGCTCCCGAAAAAGTAAGTGTAGTGTATAATGGTGTCAACAGTTTATACAAACCGCTGAGCGTTGAAGAAAAAATAGCGATTAAAGAAAAATACGCACAAGGTGCTGAATACTTCGTGTTCACAGGGGCTATACATCCTCGAAAAAATGTCAATCAATTATTAAAAGCGTTTGAAATTTTCAAAAGAAAACAAAGAAGCAACATGAAATTATTGATTATTGGTCGTTATGCTTGGAATAGTAAAGACATCAAGCAACACATCGAAAATCATCCTTTTAAAAATGATGTTTTTCACTTCGATTATATGCAAGTTGATGAGCTTTGTAAAGTAATTGGAGCAGCTTATGCACTCGCATTGGTATCTTTACTAGAAGGGTTTGGAATACCCGTAGTAGAAGCGATGAAATGCAATGTACCTGTCATAGTTAGCAACTCTACTTCATTGCCAGAAGTGGCAGGCGATGCAGGTTTACTAGCCGACCCGAATGATGAAAACGACATAGCTCACCAACTGATTACAATCTATAAAGATGAAAATTTAAGAGCCAAATTAATTGCAAATTGTAAGATTCAAAGTCAGAAATTTGATTGGGACAATAGTGCCGTTCAATTTTATGAAACCATGATAAATGCTTTAAAAAACCAAGTAACATAAACTAATTCTGTATTTTTTAATTTAATTATTAAAACAATAGTACATTTGAAACTAAAGCAAATAACATGGCCGTTTCTACTGAGAATTACAATATAAAACTACCACAATTTGAAGGACCTTTCGACCTATTATTATTCTTTATTGAAAGAGATGAAATTGACATTCAAAATATTCCTATTTTTAAAATCACCAATGACTTTTTAGATTACATCAAACAACACGAACAGCTAAACATTGAGCTTGCAAGCGAGTTTATTTTATTTGCTTCGACACTAATTCGCATCAAAGCAAAAATGCTTTTGCCTCGAAAAGAAAAAGATGAACATGGAAATGAAATAGACCCTCGAAAAGAGCTGATAGATAAACTGCTAGAATACAAACGATTTAAGCAAGCCTCCGAAGAATTAAAAATGCTAGAAGCTGAGAGAATGTTGCAATTTAAGAGAGGAAATGTGATGAAAGAACTTCAAGAAATCGGTGAAAAAATGAGCGAAGGAACTGAGATTCAATCTGTCACTTTATACAAACTTTTTTCAAAGTTATGAAAAAAGTTCTTACCCGCTTGCAAGGGCGACTAGAAAAGCCTCAACACATTGTTGTCAAATACAAATACTCATTGGAAAGCCAGCGAACTTATTTACTAGAATGGGCTGAAAAAGAAAAAAAAATAGCCTTTGAAAATATCTTTCAAAAGTGTGAAGATCGTATTCATGCGATATTTAATTTCCTTGCTATGCTGGAATTAATTCAACAAAAATATTTATTGATTTTAATCGGAGAAGGACGTAATAATTTTATTATCGAGTGGAATGAAAACAGAGAAAATGAAGAATTGATTTTGAATGAACCCAACTAATCCATCCTTATTTTTTAAATGAAAGATGCCCCTTTTGACATTCGGATAATCAATCAAAAGAAATGTATTTTTGATATTATCAGAAAAAAATATGTCACTCTCACACCGGAAGAATGGGTCAGACAAAACTTCTTGCTCTTTCTAATTCAAGAAAAAAAAATCCCTAAACCATTGATAGCAGTTGAAAAATTAGTATTAGTCGGCAAGTTGCGCAAACGATTTGACATTCTAATTTCATATCAAAACAAATGCTGGATGCTTGTTGAATGTAAAAGCCAAGATGTAAAACTATCCAAAGAATCATTATCTCAAATTCTTTCATACAACACCACACTTCAAGCATCTTACATTGTAATGACCAATGGAAAAGAAATCATGTGTTATTGCACAAACTCACATCAGTGGCTAAGTGAATTGCCATATTCCCCAATTTAGTATTAAAAAAATAAAAACTCTATTTCTTTAAAAATAGAAAAAACTTCAATATTATTGTAACGCATTTTGCAATGCCATTCATAATCAATTTTAAAATCAACATTATTAAATGAGTTTATTTTCAAGAAAACCTATCAATCAATTAATATCAGAAGCACATGAAGAAGGTGAATTTTCATTAAAGAAAACCTTAGGTACTACTGCTTTAATATCATTAGGTATTGGAGCTATTATTGGAGCAGGGTTATTTTCAATAACAGGCATGGCAGCCGCCAATTATGCAGGCCCATCTATTATTATTTCCTTTATAATAGCTGCGATTGGGTGTGCCTTTGCTGGACTTTGCTATGCAGAATTTGCTTCGATGATACCAGTGGCTGGTAGTGCTTACACTTACTCCTACGCAACAATGGGCGAATTTATGGCATGGATTATCGGATGGGATTTGATACTGGAATACGCTGTGGGAGCGGCAACCGTAGCTTCAAGTTGGAGTGGATATCTTGGAGAATTATTTAAAAGCTTCGGATTGAGTTTACCGCATGAGCTGATGGTTACTCCATTTGATGGAGGCATTATGAATTTACCCGCTGTGTTTATTGTGACAATCATGTCTTTAGTTTTGATAAAAGGAACAAGTGAATCAGCCATTGTCAATAATATTATTGTTTTGCTCAAAGTTGCCATCGTATTGATTTTTATCATAGTTGGATTTAAATATATCAAACCAGAAAACCTAACTCCATTCATACCCGACAACAAAGGAAATTTTGGCGAATTTGGGTTTTCAGGAATGATAAGAGCCGCCGCTGTGGTGTTTTTCGCTTATATCGGATTTGATGCAGTGAGTACCGCTGCACAAGAAACAAAAGACCCTAAAAAATCAATGCCAATCGGCATTTTAGGTTCTTTATTTATTTGTACAATTCTGTATATTTTGTTTGCTTATGTAATGACAGGCGTTGTGAAATATACCGCATTCAACAGTGGAGATGCTTCTAGCCATTTAGCACCGGTTGCAATTGCTATTTCAAACATGGGTGAGGTTGGAGCTAATGGAATAGTGACACCAGCATATCCTTGGTTAAATACTTCTATCATCATTGCCATTTTGCTCGGTTACGCATCCGTGATTTTAGTTTTATTAATGGGACAAAGTAGAGTATTTTTCTCAATGAGTAAAGATGGGCTTTTGCCGTCAACATTTTCAAAAGTGCATCCAAAATATAAAACACCTTATAAATCAAACTTATTATTCTTAGTATTTGTAAGCTTATTTGCTGCATTTATTCCCGGAAGAGTTGTAGGTGAAATGACCAGTATCGGTACTTTATTCGCATTTATTTTAGTTTGTATTGGTGTGTTAGTTATGAGGAGAACAATGCCCGATGTTCCCAGAGCCTTCAGAACACCTCTTGTTCCTCTTGTTCCAATATTAGGAATTTTAGTTTGCTTTTTCATGATGGCTTTCCTTCCTCTTGACACTTGGATGCGATTAGTTTTATGGATGATTATTGGGTTAGATGTTTATTTATTTTACAGTGTAAAACATAGCCATTTAACTTCTAACCAAGCAGGGGTTATGTCTAAAGCAAATAAAATAGTTGGTCTATCAGGGTTTATCCTTTCAATAATCTTATTAGGGATTTCGTTTGCTCACCATCAAACCTCAGAGCTCAATCCTGATACTGGAAAAATTAATGATATCGGTTTATTCTATTTTTCTTTAGTATTTTCAATTATCCATATCGTTCTTTTTGTATATAAATATTTGCAAGGAAAAAAAAGTTAAGTTTATAAATTAAGCTTTTTACAAAATATAATCGAACTCATTTCTAATTCGATTTTAAATATTCATGATTTTTTATGAATAAAAAAATCCCATTTTTATAATCAAAAACATCCCCAAGAAACCTTATCAATAGGTTCATTTTATAAATAAAAAAAATGATGACGATTTTAATAAAAAAAATCTAAATCAATGATAGATTCAATGACTTTTTTCAATAAAAAAAATAGCGTACTATCCCTCATCAGCCGAAGGCCCATAAGCACCCGGCACTGCAATATCAAGCTGACGGAAATAAATGCCCAATTGAGCACGGTGGTGAATCCAATGGTTCATAATGGTGATTCTACAAATATTATAAATGGGCATTGTGAAGAAAACAGTATCACCCATTTTTGCATCACAAGGGTTTAGAAATTTATCTTCATCAAAATTTTGGATTGCCGATTTTGCTAGTTCTATAAAATAATCATAGGTTCTTAATAAATTTTCTAAAGTGTCATTTTGAATAGGCAATTTAGAAGCAAAATTCAATTCATTTCGTTGAAGCACTTGATCCCAATAGGAAACAATCTCTACAATATGTGTTGCTAATTTTCCTAAAGCCATAGACTTCGCATGAGGCTTATAATCTAAGTGATTTAAGGGAACTCTCTCTATAAATTTTCGTGTAGTTTTCGATTCATGGTCAAGCTCATTTAAAAAGGCTTCTTTGAAATTCATTTTTATTAATTTTATTTGTTCATTATAATCCTAGTTGGTATTGGGCCAGCAATGCCTTCTAATTCAAATGCTTTTTTAACAGCTTCTGTACAACCAAAATAAACATCCCAATAATGGATTTGCTTAGTGTATGGTCGAAGAGCTAATGTCGTCATTCCATTTGCTACCTCTAGAACATGCACCGAAGCAGCAGGTGTTGGCAAAACATGCATTGTATTATTGATTGCGTTGAGTGCAACGCGTTTGGCATTCTCAACATCGGCATCATTTGCGATAGCAATTTGCAAATCCACTCTTAAATTACCGTGAGTTGTGTAATTCGTTATTGTGTTAGTAGAAAGAGCACCATTAGGTAAAAAAACCGTTTTGTTTTCAGGTGTCAAAACAGTTGTATTAAAAACACCTTGCTCTATCACTACTCCAGTAACACCTTGTGCTTCTATTAAATCTCCAACTTTAAATGGTTTAAAAACCAACATCATGATTCCACCTGCAAAATTTCCTAAAGTGCCATTCAAAGCAGAGCCAATTGCAACACCAGCACCAACGATTAATGCACTAAAAGCAGTCGTATCCACTCCCAAAATACCAGCTATCGAAACTAAAAGTAAAATAGTCATAGAGACTTTCGTTAGTGAAACTAAAAAGGTTTGTAAAGAAGCATCATAATTCCTTTTACTCAGAATATTTTTAATAATAATCGTCAGTCGATTGATTACCCAAAACCCAATAATATAAAATAAAATAGCCCCAACGACTTTCGGTGCGAAGTCGATTATTAGGTTTTGCATTTTTTCAAAATAGGAAAGCGTATGCGTTGAAATGTCTGTAGCAGTTTGATTAATTTGTAGTAAGTTCATAGTATATCATTTCTACAAATTAATGAAATTATATCCAAACTATAAAAAACATTTTTAGGTTAAATTATATATTTTAGTTTTGCTAGATTATTCTTTTTGATATGGAAGTTTATAAATTTGGAGGAGCCTCAATTGAATCAGTAGAAAGAGCTAGAAATGTAGCCGATATCATCTCTGAAAATACAAGCGAAAAAAAACTCATTGTTATTTCAGCAAAAGGAAAAACAACCAACCATCTCGAACATTTAGTAAAAGCCTATTATAACAAAGAAACAGAAAAGGCAAAATCTTTATTTGAAGATTTAAAGAAAGACCATTTGCTTTATGCTCAAGAATTGATAAAATCAACAGAAGATATCACTCCTCAGTTGGAAGAATTTTTTATTGAAATTGAATGGATTTTAAATACACCTCCTCATAATGAATTTGATTATTATTATGACCAAATTGTCTGCATTGGTGAATTACTTTCTACCTATATCATTTCATTCTATTTGAATTCGATTCATATTGAAAATACTTGGGTTGACATTCGAGATATTTTAAAAACAGATTCCAACTATCGAGATGCAAACATTTATTGGAAACAAACTGAAGAATGTGTCCAAAAGCAAATAGTTCCATTATTTCAAAAGAAAAACTTCATTATCACACAAGGATTTATTGGAAGTACGAATGAAAATAATTCTGTCACCTTAGGTCGAGAAGGAAGCGATTATACCTCGGCTATTTTAGCTCATATTTTGAATGCAAAAAGAGTCACTATTTGGAAAGATGTTCCAAGTTTATTAAACGGAGATCCTAAAATTTTTCCGCATACAGTACCGATAAAAGAAATTACATTTTATGAGGTTATTGAAATGGCTTATTATGGAGCTCAAGTCATCCATCCAAAAACAATCAAACCACTACAAAACAAAAATATTCCATTGTATGTAAAATGTTTTTTGGATAAAAAATTACAAGGAACAAAAATTTTTAATACAGATAAAAAAATAAAATACCCACCAATATTAGTTTTAAAAACAAATCAAATTTTGCTTCAAGTTTACACCAAAGATTATTCTTTCATCACAGAAAAAAACCTAAGTAAAATTTATTCTATTTTTCATCATTGTAAAATTAAAATCAATTTAATGCAAAATGCGGCTATCAGCTTTGTTGCTTGTATAGACACCCATTCCAGCCATTTGGATGAATTATTAAATCTGCTTGAAAAAGATTATACCGTTAAAAGAAATGAAAATCTTTTTTTATTTACAGTAAGGCATTACAAACAAAATGTTTTGAGAGAAGAATTGAAAAACAGAACAGTGTTGCTGACTCAAAAAACAAGGAATACAATTCAAATGGTTGTGCAATAAATTGCATATCTTTATGAAATATATTAATTCTTATGAAGAAACATCATATCATATTTTATTACTTTTCATTTTTCTTATTGTCCATATTAATGAATCAAAATGTTGAGGCTCAATTTCAGGGCAATGTGTATGTGGAATCACAAAATGGAACAGTGAAACAATTTGGCAACTCCATACTCACACCTTGGGTTGGTGGCATTAATTCTGTTCAAATCAATCATTCCGATTTGAATAATGATGGGAAAAAAGATTTGGTTTTATATGACAAATACAACTACATTTTCAGAACTTTTTTAAACATCGGCAACAGTGGTGAAATTAAATATGCGTATGCTCCTCAGTATGAAAAAAACTTTCCAAATGTTTTAGATTATGTAATTCTCAAAGATTATAATTGTGATGGAGTAGATGATTTATTTGAAAGAGGATATGCAGGAGTGTCTGTGCATCGTGGCTATTATGATAATAATGAATTGAAATTTTCATTTTTTAAAGAACTCTATTATCCAGGACAAAACGGGCCGGTGAATGTATATGTTCAACCAAGTGACATTCCTAGCATTTTTGACATTGATAAAGATGGCGACTTAGATGTATTGGCATACGATGTTTTTGGGGCTTATATTATCTATTATAAAAACATGCAAGTCGAGCTGGGCTTGCCTTGTGATAGCATTAGAATGGAATTGGCTGATAATTGTTGGGGGCAAATATACCAAGGCATTTCGAGGGCAGTCAACTTAAATGTGAATTGTAAAGGTGTTGCTGGTCAAAATAAAAAAACACGACACGCAGGAAACACAATTATCCATTTGGATATTGACGGAGATGGAGATTTTGATATTTTAGGAGGAAATTTAGTATATAACGATGCCCAACTTTTATACAATAATGGTTCAAACATTATCAATGCTCAAGACACTAATTACAACAAAAATGGTCATAAATTAAACATGCCTTATTGGCCCACTCCTCATCATATAGACATTGATAATAATGGCTCACACGATATTCTATTCACAACACATAGTGACTATTTAGAAAATGCAAATTACAATACGGTGGCTTGGTATAAAAATATTGGAAGCGATGCCTCTCCTAATTTTGTGTATCAACATGACAGCCTCCTCGTTTCAGATATGATTGATTTAGGTGCATATAGCTACCCTACTTTTTTTGATTATGACAAAGATGGGCGACCAGATTTGTTTGTAGGTTGTGAAGGTGTTTTTAACAACAATACTTTTTCTTTATCTTCAAAAATAGCTTATTATAGGAACACAAGCACTCCGGGTAATATTTCATTTGAATTAATCACAAAAAACTTTTTAAATCTGAGTAGCAAAAATTACAAAGGAATCTTTCCAACATTTGGAGACTTGACCGGAGACGGTGTGGATGACTTGGTTTTAGGAAATGCGAACGGCTCAATTTCTATCTATAAAAATTTTGCAATTTCAAACAATGCACAACCCGACTTTCAATTTTTTACAGATAGTCTAAACAATGTATTTGTGGAAGATTATAGTTTCCCTGTTGTTTATGACTTTAATAAAGACGGTAAAACCGATTTAATTATAGGCGATCAAATGGGTATCCTTAAATATTATGAAGACACTAGCACTGCTGTCAACTTAAAAAAATTAGCAGTTAAAAAAGATACTTTAGGTAATATCAAAATTGGCTCAGTTTATACAAACTTTGGCTATGGAGCTCCATTCATCGGACGCACTGATAATTCATCAAATGTTTATCTTGTTGTTGGGAATGGCGATGGAAATATCGAACGCTATCGCGAAGATTTTATCAATAATTTAGGAACTTTCACTAGATTGATTCGACCTATTCTAATATCAATCTTATTTCTAGAACAGTACCTGCAATCTGTGATATCGACGGAGATGGCATGTTTGAAATGCTTGTGGGCAATAACTTGGAGGCTTAAAACTCTATAAGCAGGTTTTAACCGTTGGAACTGCTGACGTTTCAAAACAAAAAACAATTTTATTTTATATCCAAATCCCACTCAAGCTACAATCCATATTTTGTTTCAAACACCTCTTTCTAATGAACCTGCTCAATTGAGCATTTTTGATATTACCGGAAAACTAGTCTTGGGGCAACAATTCATAGCAGACCAACATAAACCTATTGATGTCGGCTTTCTGCAACCCGGTATTTATTATGTTTCCATCGAAACAAAAAATCAAACTATGCGAAATAAATTTATTAAAATGGGGGCTCAATAATTTATTTAAACATTCAATTCCAACGCATCTACTTCATTGATTATTTTCACTTCCACATCTTTAAATGGTCCTTCTAAATTTCCAGTAAAAGAAAAAACATTTTGTAATAAAAGTTGTTTCAATCGATATTCAATAAAGCTTGATATGATTGAATGATTCATTTTTTTCAATACATCATTCACTATTCTATTGGCTTTTTGAAATTCTGGAGTTACCGAACTTTTAATGAAATGATCAAAAAATGTCTCATCTTTTGAAATGATTTTTTTACCTCCTTCATAAATTCTTATCCACTTATTTTCGCTTTGAAACCTGCTCCATTCCTCCACTTCCACTTCATATTCCGACAACGAAATTTCTTTTAAAAGTCTTTTCGTTTTTGTAAATTCTTTTGGCGGAATCTGAGAAAAATGTGTTGGATAAAACAATTGCCCCTTCTCATTCAAAAATGGAAGTCCGATGATATTAATCGTATGCAACAATTGAGGATATGGTTTAAAATACGGGAGCAACCAATAATAAGCACACACATCATCAGCACAAGCCGACATCCAAAGGCAGACTGGCTCATCCTCTGCAAGTGCCTCAAGAATCATTGATAAAAGTTTTTTTTCTTCACTCATTTCTTCTATGAAAGAAGGATTAATTGTCTTCCAAAAAGAAGTTCTTATTTCATCATGTGAAATTTCGGGACTGCATTGAATATCACCAACAGATAAATTATCCTTGATAATAAAAATTTTCCCTTTCAAATTTTCGTCTAACTCAAATGCCGACTCTAGATTATTCGCAGCCTTATCTCCTACTAATAGATGTATCATTGTAATAAATAAAATTTAAATTGTTGTTTCTTCTAAAGCGTCTGATTCCACTCTTAAGTTCTTAATAATAAAATCTTGACGTTGTTGCGTGTTTTTTCCCATATAATATTCGAGTATTTTCTGAATATGCGATTCAGCATTGATTAGCACAGGTTCTTTACGCATATCTTCTCCTATAAAATTTGCAAATTCAGAAGGAGATATTTCGCCCAATCCCTTGAAACGAGTAATCTCTGGCTTTCCATTAAGTTTTTGAATAGCCATCTGTTTTTCTTGCTCTGAATAGCAATAAATCGTTTCCTTTTTATCTCTCACTCGAAACAAAGGTGTTTCCAAAATAAATACATGTCCATTTCGAACTAAATCTGGAAAAAATTGCAAGAAGAAAGTCATTATCAAAAGACGAATATGCATTCCATCCACATCGGCGTCCGTTGCAATGACAATATTTTGATACCGCAAGCCTTCAATGCCTTGTTCTATATTGAGTGCATGTTGCAATAAATTCATTTCTTCATTTTCATAAACGATTTTTTTGCTCATTCCAAAACAATTGAGTGGCTTCCCTTTCAAGCTAAATACAGCTTGTGTTTCCACATCTCTCGACTTAGTGATGGAACCGCTCGCACTATCTCCTTCTGTAATGAAGATAGTAGTTTCAAATCTTTTATTTGCGACCTCTTCTTTATTTTTTCCCTCAATCACATCATCTAAATGAATTTTGCAATCTCTTAATTTTTTATTGTGCAAATTTGCTTTTTTCGCTTTTTCATTAGCGATTTTTTTTATTCCACTCAACTCTTTTCTTTCATGCTCACTTTGTTCAATTTTCTTTTTTATTGCATCAGCAATCGTTGAATTTCGGTGTAAGAAATTATCTAATTCTTTGCTTAAAAAATCAATCATAAATGCTTTCACTGTGGGGCCATTCGTATCCATATTGATACTTCCGAGTTTTGTTTTGGTTTGACTTTCAAAGACAGGTTCAACCACTCGGATACCAACAGCCGCTACTATGCTTTGCCGAATATCAGAAGTATCATATTCTTTTTTGAAAAAATCTCGTATGGTTTTGACGTACGCCTCGCGAAATGCTTGCTGATGAGTGCCTCCTTGCGTTGTGTGTTGTCCATTAACGAAAGAATATATTTCTTCACCATATTCATTACTATGAGTGATGGCCACCTCTATATCAATTCCTTTTAAATGAATAATTGGATATCGAATCAATTCTGGATCTGTTTTTCGTTGCAATAAATCCAAAAGCCCATTTTTAGAAAGATATTTTTTTCCATTAAAAATAATTTGAAGCCCTGCATTCAAATAGCAATAATTCCAAACTTGATTTTCAATATATTCTTCTTTAAATTTATAATGTTTAAAAATCGTTTCATCTGGAACGAAAATAATTTCAGTACCGTTTGATTCATTTGTAGCTTCTTCCTTATTTTCTCTTTCAATATTTCCTTTGGAAAATTCAACCTCTTTCATTTTTCCATCACGATGGCTTTTCACTATAAACATTGCACTCAGGGCATTTACGGCTTTGGTACCCACACCATTTAACCCTACTGATTTCTGAAATGCACTACTATCATATTTCGCACCTGTATTGATTTTACTCACAGCGTCCACCACTTTCCCCAATGGAATTCCTCTTCCATAATCTCTCACTCTCACTCGCCCTTCTTTCACTTGAATTTCAATTTGTTTTCCAAATCCCATCGTAAATTCATCGATACAATTATCAATAATTTCTTTGAGTAATACATAAATCCCATCATCTACACTTGTTCCATCTCCCAATTTTCCGATATACATACCTGGTCTCAAACGGATATGTTCTTTCCAATCTAATGATTTTATCGAACTCTCGTCATATTTAATTTCTGCTGCCATTTCTATTTAAACTTTAAATACAAATATATTCTCTTATCCCCTTATCAGGCTTTGAATATTATTCACACTCCGTTAAAAAAGAGTGGAAGATTTTATTTTTAATAAATCTACTCTTAATTTTACCCACATTATTATGAAAAACGTTTTTACTATTTGCATCGGGTGGCGGTAGCAATGTCAAAGCAATTTTGAATTATTTCCATTCAAATTCAAATGTGCATTTTCCTCTTATTTTGACAAATAATCCTGATGCAGGTGTTATTGAAATTGCAGAATCCTTTGGTATTGATGTGATGGTTATTAATAAAGAAATATTGAATGACGAAATCTTCATTGATACGATTGATTCCTACTCTCCTGCTTTGATAGTACTTGCTGGTTTTCTTTGGAAAATTCCTTCGTTTATGATTGCAAAATATCCACATCAAATTATCAATATTCACCCTTCATTATTGCCAAAATATGGCGGAAAAGGAATGTATGGTCATCATGTGCATGAAGCAGTTGTGAATAATTATGAAACCGAGAGTGGCATTACGATTCACTATGTCAATGAAGAATATGATGAAGGTGCTGTGATTTTGCAACGCAATGTAGCGGTATCTCCTACCGATAATGCAGAGCAAGTTGCTGCTAATGTTTTAAAATTAGAACATGAATGGTATTCAAAAGTAATCGATACAATTTTGACCCAAATTGCACATTAAAAATATTGGATAAAATCATTATCTCATTTTGATTCATTTACGTCTAATGCCCAGCCACTTTGATATCTAATGCGATTTTTAATAATAAAAAAACTCCAATTCCAAATAAACACAACGCCGATATTCTGTTGAGGTAAACTATTTTTCGAGGAGTTAATTTACTTCTTATTTTTTGGGCTAAAATCACTTTTGAAAAATCAAAAGTTAAAATCAAACTCAAACATGATGCAAAAAAAGCAAAACGATAGCTAGCATGCATGTTTGAAATTGCAGCCACAGCAGTTATCCATGTAATGATTACTCCGGGATTAAACGTATTCAGCAAAAATCCACTGGAAAAAATTTTCCAATAATCCTTAGTAGTGACTGTTGCAATATCACGTGAGTTTCGAGTTACTTTTATTTTTTTAAAATATCCATACAAACCAATTCCAATAAACAAAGAAGAACCAATATATCCAATAATTTTTTCGTGGCTCATCAACTCTGCTAAAAAACCAGATGCTAAATTAGCCAATGCAACATAAATAATATCGCTGAACGAAACGCCTAACACAAAGCTAACTCCTGCTTTCCATCCAAAACTGATACTATATTTAATAATAGCAAAAATTGTGGGCCCTACTGTAATGGACATAAATAAACCGAAACCTAAGCCCGCTATTAATGCTGAAATCATAATTACTCTTTATCTAATCTCTCTATTTGAGTAAAGATAATCAAATGAATGATTTCTTTTTCATAATTAAATATTAATAATTAAAAAATATTTTTTATAGTATTTGTCTTTACTTTAAAAAATAAAAAATGACATACTACATTTTTTGAAATGATGTAAATGAAATTTTATCACCAACAATGCATTTTACAAAATAAGTACCTTGTGGTAATTGGCTTGTAGGTAGAGTTTCATGATAAACACCGGCAGGTCTATTTAAAAAATGAAAATGAGCAACTTGTTTTCCTAAAACATCATATACTGCTATTTCAACAGGAGCATTTTTTTGCATTTCAAATTTGATTTGTGCATTTGTAATTGCCGGATTAGGATACACTAAAATATTTTCACTTTCTGTTGATTGCTGAGTGACAATACTCAAGGGATCTTCGCCCCAAAATGTTATTAAAGATTGTGTGTAATTATTCGCAGCTACATTACCTGTAACTTGCAAAGCCGGTATCTTCAATCCATTACTCAACCATTTGTATTCAATGATATGAGTTGGCACTCCCATAGGTGAAATTGGTGTAATGATTGAATCAACACGATCTATATCAGACCTAACTCTCAAAACATCAAAAGTACCTGCAGGTGTCGTCAGGCTTCCCCAACCATCAACAAGATTCACTCTTTTTTGAGTTCTTGTAATGGTGGCAAAAGGAGTGTTCGGTGGCACACTCACCGAATAAGAAGAGGATGAGCTATCTGTATCACCAAAATTCAAAGGGAAACGGTAAAGCACATCTGGATTGGAATATAAGCCAAGCAAAGGAAATGGGATTCCTTGCAACGACATGTGAGCTGCAAATCCTTTAATTTCTAAGCGACTGCTATTATTTGAGTAATTATAAAACTCATAAGCATCCGTAATTGGTAGCCCTGCCAATGTTTGATTTCCAAGCAATGGCTGGGCATAATCCGAACCAAAAAATGCAATTTGAAAATCAATGGGAGTCATATTCACAGGATAAAATTTTTGATAAGAAGTCACACCATTTACCAATGGAAGAATATTCCAAAGAGAGCTAGGTCCTGTCGTATTCACATCAATCGTATTTTGTATAGGAGGCACCGTTGTGAGCAAAACGCTGTCTAGTCCGCAATTAGCAGCTGGGCAGGGCATATCAGCACGAGTGATATTAATTTGTGAATGAGCAACTGTGAAACTCATCATCAAAAGAGTAATTGAAAGTAATCTTTTTTTCATATGTTCATTTTTATGAGTAAAGATATATTTAATTTTAGTATAGATACACCAAAAAATTACTTAATCTTAAATAAAATTTACCATTGAAATCATATTACAAATCAATCTTATTTCAGAAAAAATAATATAATTTTGCACTCCAATGAATTTGCAATATTTGCAAAACTTATACTCTCAACATCCCTATCAAAAAAAAAAATTGATAGATGAAATTCGTTTATCCTCTCCTAAACTAATTACATTAAATAATATTCGAGCAAGTGCCTTTGCATTCTTTGCAAACAGTATTTTTAAAGAGCTGGACTATAATCATGTTTTTATTTTTGATAACAAAGAGAGTGCTGCCTATTTCCATAATGACTTTGAAATGTTGAGTCAAGCGTTGGATGTTTGTATGTTCCCTGACAGTTTTAAAAAATGCGGCCAAATAGGCGAACTCAATAACAGTCATGTCATGCTGAGAGCAGAAACATTGATGAAACTTAATGTTTCTAACCCACATAAAAAAGTACTTATCACCTACCCTGAAGCCATTTGTGAGAAGGTAATCAATACAACTACTTTTTCAAAAAATACTATTTTTATTAAACAAAATGAAAAACTAAATATTCCATTTCTAACAGAATTTTTAGTGGATATGGGATTTAAAAAAGTAGATTTTGTGTATGAACCCGGTGAATTTGCAATCAGAGGAGGCATCATTGATATTTATTCTTTTGGAAATGAAAATCCATATCGTGTGGAATTGTTTGATGACGAAATTGAAACGATTCGAATTTTCAACCCTGAAACGCAATTGAGTGAACGAAAACTTTTACAAGTAACGATTATTCCTAACATTGAAACGCATTTTGAAACAAAAGAAAAAATATCATTATTTGATTTTTTACCTGAAAATACACTAATCTGGATTCATGATGCAGAGCTGATTTTAGAAAGGACACAAAAAATGTTACTTTCCATTGCTGACAAAAAAGAAATCAAAATTTTAGATGACAACGAACACGAAACCTTCATCAAAGAAGATGATTTTATCTCGAATGAAAAAATAATCGAAGGGCTACAAAGCAAGACTCTCATTGAGTTTGGAGCTTTTGTTCAAAACCGATATGCGAAAGATGTTCTTTCAATTCATCAATCTTTAGCCATTGATTTAAACACTCTAGAACAACCTAGTTTCAATCGAAATTTTGAACTCCTCATTAAAAATTTACAAGAAAAAAAAGAAGCCCTTTATAACATTTTTATTTTTTCAGAAAACATCAAACAACTCGAAAGAATAAATGATATATTCGAACAACAAAATGCCAATATTATATTCACTCCCATTGCTTCATCAATATCAAAAGGCTTTATCGATAATGACTTGAAAATTGTTTGCTATACCGACCATGAAATTTTTCAACGGTATCATAAATACAAAATGAAACAAGCATACTCTCAAGGAAAAGCCCTTACGCTAAGAGCCTTGAGGGACTTAACTCCCGGAGATTATATCGCTCATATCAATCACGGTGTTGGTCGATATAGTGGATTACAAAAAATAGAAGTAAATGGAGTGACACAAGAAGCCATTCGAATTATATATAAAGATAATGACGTGCTTTATGTCAACATTAATTCCTTGCACAAAATCACGCGTTATACAGGAAAAGAAGGTAGTGCTCCCAAAATGCACAAATTAGGAAGTGGTGCTTGGGAAAAAACAAAACTCAAAACTAAAAACCATATTCGCGAAATTGCGGGTGATTTAATCAAGCTATACGCTGAACGAAAAGCATCTAAAGGATTTGCACATTCTCCCGATTCTTATTTACAAACCGAGTTGGAAGTGAGCTTTATGTATGAAGACACTCCAGACCAATATCAAACCACCATTGATGTAAAAAAAGATATGGAAAAAGATGCTCCAATGGATAGACTTGTCTGTGGAGATGTGGGGTTTGGAAAAACGGAAGTGGCTATCCGTGCAGCTTTCAAATCGGTAGTGGATGGCAAGCAAGCAGCAATTTTAGTACCAACAACCATTTTAGCATATCAACATTTTCAAAATTTCAAAGAAAGGCTAAAAGATCTTCCCTGCACTGTGGATTACCTCAACCGATTCAAATCATCGAAAGAGAAAAAATCAACTTTGCAATCGCTGAGAGATGGCAAAATCGACATTATTATTGGCACTCATGCTTTGCTTGGGAAGGAAGTTATTTTTAAAGATTTAGGATTGCTAGTCGTTGATGAAGAACAAAAATTTGGCGTAGCCGCAAAAGAAAAAATAAGGAGCATCAAAAACAATGTTGACACCTTAACACTTACAGCAACGCCGATTCCAAGAACATTACAATTTTCATTAATGGGGGCAAGAGATTTAAGCGTCATCAACACCCCACCACCCAATCGCCAACCCGTTCATACTGAAGTCAGCGTATTCAATGACACACTAATTAGAGAAGCAATTTACTATGAATTTGAAAGAGGAGGACAAGTATTTTTCATTCATAACCGAGTGCAAAGTTTAATTGAAATTAAATCTTTCATTCAAAATTTATGCCCTGACATTCGCATCGCACTTGCTCACGGACAAATGGAAGGTAAAGAATTAGAAGAAGTTATTTTAGATTTTATGTCCCATGAATACGATGTTTTAGTTTGCACAAACATTGTTGAAAGTGGAGTGGATATCCCTAATGCAAATACGATTATCGTGAATAATGCTCACCAATTTGGGTTGAGTGATTTACATCAGTTAAGAGGTCGTGTAGGAAGAAGTAATAAAAAGGCTTTTTGTTATTTGTTAGCCCCTCCGATTTCGGTTTTACCTCCTGATTCCAAAAAAAGATTGCAAACGATTGAACAATATAGTGAGTTGGGGAGCGGCTTCTCTATCGCCATGCGTGACCTTGACATTCGGGGTGCGGGAAATTTGTTAGGAGGCGAACAGAGTGGGTTTATCACCGATATTGGATTTGAAATGTATCAAAAAATATTAAATGAAACCATTCGAGAGTTGAAGCACACCAAATTTAAAGAAGTATTCAAAGAAGAAATTTTAGATAAAGAAGATTTTGTTTCAGAATGTACTATTGATACCGATTTCCCAATATTAATTCCTGACACCTATGTAGAAAACGTCCCTGAGCGTCTATCATTATATACTCAACTCGACAATTGCGAAAATGAAGAGCAACTTCAATTATTTATTGCTTCTCTTCAAGACCGATTCGGGGCATTGCCAACTCCAGTGCAACACTTGATAGATGCACTTCGTGTGAGATGGATTGCACAAGATCTCGGTTTTGAAAAATTGATTTTGAAAAACAAACAAATGAAATTGCATTTTCTTTCAAACCCATCTTCTCCCTATTTTGAAAGTGATGTCTTTAAAAAAATATTAGATGCTATTCAATATCAAATTAAAAATGCCCGATTGAAACATATTGGTACAAATGCGTTCTTAATTATTGACCATGTGAATGATATTCTGACTGTGAAGAATATTTTAACATTGATGAAAGGGAAAAATCAAAATACAGTTACTCAATAACCCTAAAAGCTATACCCACAAGCTATTTCATGCTTAAAAATGTAATTTTATTTTATAATAAAATTGATATTTTTCAACTCATTTTTAATTATAAATGATAACATCTCTATAAATCAAACATGAATTTTAAAATGAATTAATTAATTTTGAAAAAATAAAAAAAATATGAACAAGATTATTTTAGCATTTAGCATACTTGTAACAAGTAATGCCTATTTATCAGCAACTCCAAAAGAAAATATAAATTTAAATACAACAAGCATTAGCGAATCAGCATCACAAGCAGATCCAAATTCGGTAAAAGCAAAAGGTAAATTCCAATTAGTTACATTGAACTACGGCTACAGCGATTTAGAAAAATCGATTGATGCCGAAACCATGGAAATTCACTATTCTAAACACTATTTAGGTTATACCAACAATTTGAACAATGCCATCATAGGAACTGAAATGGAGAACCAATCTATTGAAACTATTTTGAAAAATTTGGATATGAATAATAGTGCGGTTCGTAATAATGGAGGTGGATATTACAATCACTCTCTCTATTTTAGCACAATGAGTCCTAAAGGAGGTGGCTCTCCAAAAGGAGAAATTGCCAATGAAATCAAAAAAGATTTTGGTTCATTTGACGAATTAAAGAAACAACTTTCTGATGCAGGAGCAAAGCAATTTGGCTCTGGATGGGCTTGGTTAATCCTTACAGAAGATGGAAAATTAGCGGTTACTAGCACTGCCAATCAAGACAACCCTCTCATGCCGAATCAAACCGTGAAAGGTACTCCTATATTGGGTATTGACGTTTGGGAACATGCTTATTATCTCCGTTATCAAAATAAAAGAGCAGATTATTTGAATGCTTATTTCAATGTAGTAGATTGGGATGCAGTCAATAATAATTACAGAAATGCTATAAAAAAATAAAAACCATTTCATAAAAATTATAAGCCCCCATTTCTAAATTTCAAACGATGCCCCTACTCCATAATCGTATCTCACATAAAGAATTGCGAGATAAATTACAACAAGAAAATTTCAAAAGAATTACAATTTCATTCTATCAATATTTCAAAATAGAAGACCCTAAATACTATCGTGATGAGCTATACAAAAATCTTTTACCACTTCAAGTTTTTGGAAGAATCTATATTGCAGAAGAAGGAATTAATGCTCAAATCAGTGTTCCTGAATTTCATTTTGAAAATTTAAAAAACACTTTACATCAAAGAAATGAATTTAAAAAATTTAAGACTCAATGTTGCAATTGATGATGACGGAAAATCATTTTTTGTTTTAACCATCAAAGTCAGAGAAAAAATAGTAGCAGATGGAATACAAGATAAAACCTTTGATTTGTCAAAGAGAGGACAATACTTAAATGCAGAAAAATTCAATCAATTGAGTAGCCAAAAAGATACGATAGTGGTGGATATGAGAAACCATTATGAGTATGAAGTTGGTCATTTTGAAAATGCAATTGAAGTGCCTTCTGATACGTTTAGAGAGCAACTGCCAATGGCTGCCAACATGCTAGAAGAACATAAAGACAAGCATATTATCATGTATTGTACCGGTGGTATTCGATGTGAAAAAGCGAGTGCCTATCTACTTCACAAAGGGTTTAAAAACGTCTATCATGTAGAGGGTGGCATTATTCATTATGTCAAAACAGCAAAAGAACAAAACTTGCCAATAAAATTTATTGGTAAAAATTTCGTATTTGATGGCCGTTTAGGAGAGCGAATTTCAGAAGATATAATCTCAAAATGTCATCAATGTGGCAAACCTGCCGATACGCATACCAATTGCAAAAATGATGCTTGTCATTTACTATTTATCCAATGTGACGAATGTGCCGCCAAAATGCAAGGTTGTTGTTCGGAAGAATGTAAAAACCAAACTCAACTTCCTTTAGAAGTTCAAAAAAATAATCGAAAAGGAATCGATAAAGGGCAAATGATTTTCAATAAATCGAGAAAAAATAAACTTGTCCAATAACTCAATTTGAATAGAATTTTTAGGGGATAAAGAAAAAAACGGCAATCGACCAAAAGTAATTATTTGAAGTATAGATAGACTATTATTCAATACCATCATTTCAATTCGTTTCTCAAACTAATAGTGACTTCTATATCTTGATAGCCCCCTTATTTTCTATTTCCTTCAAACTAAACTTTTGTCATTTTCCAAGATATTAAGTGAAATATTGTCAACAAAAACAAAATGATTTATGCTAAAATGAATCATAATCTGAAAATATGTCCTACTGATTACGCTTGGCACATTTAATGATACATAGCACAGTAAGAAATATTTTATTATAAAACTTAAAACTTATAAAAATGACAAAAACAAGCAAAACAGCTTCAACAACCATTACTCCACTTCATGATCGAGTAATCGTAAAACCCGCAGCCGCAGAAACCAAAACCGCTGGTGGAATTATCATTCCTGATACTGCAAAAGAAAAACCTCAACGTGGAATTATCGTTGCAGTTGGAGCAGGAAAAAAAAGACGAACCAATGACTGTGAAAAAAGGAGATACTGTTCTTTATGGAAAATATTCAGGCACTGAAATTAGCATAGAGGGTGAAGAACTTCTTATTATGCGTGAAAGCGACATCCTTGCAATCATTTAAACTATTACAAAAAACAATCACATTTTAAAATTAAAAAAATAATATATGTCAAAACAAATTCATTTTAATATTGAAGCCCGCAACAAAATGAAAGCCGGTGTGGATACATTAGCAAACTCTGTAAAAGTAACTTTAGGACCAAAAGGAAGAAACGTAGTTATTGAAAAAAAATTCGGAGTTCCTCATATAACAAAAGACGGTGTAACAGTGGCTAAAGAAATCGAATTAGAAGATCCAATCGAAAACATGGGTGCTCAAATGGCAAAAGAAGTTGCTAGCAAAACAGCTGATGCTGCTGGTGATGGTACAACAACAGCAACCGTTTTAGCTCAATCAATTATTGCCGAAGGCTTAAAAAATGTAGCCGCTGGAGCAAACCCTATGGACTTGAAAAAAGGAATTGATAAAGCTGTTCAAACAGTGGTTGAACACTTAAAATCTCAAAGCGAAAAAGTAGGAAATGACAATAAAAAAATTGAACAAGTAGCTACAATTTCAGCAAACAATGATAATGCAATCGGCAAATTAATCGCTCTTGCTATGCAAAAAGTTGGCAAAGAAGGCGTTATCACTGTAGAAGAAGCAAAAGGAACAGAAACAACCGTCGATGTTGTAGAAGGAATGCAATTTGACAGAGGATATTTATCACCTTATTTCGTTACTAACAGCGAAAAAATGATTGCAGAATTAAGCAATCCAATGATTTTAATTTATGACAAAAAAATATCTTCAATGAAAGATATTCTTCATATTTTAGAAAAAGTAGCACAAAGCGGGCGACCATTAGTAATTATCTCTGAAGATTTAGAAGGCGAAGCTCTTGCTACTTTAGTTGTTAATAAAATTCGTGGTACTATCAAAGTTGCTGCAGTGAAAGCTCCTGGATTTGGCGACAGAAGAAAAGAAATGCTTCAAGATATTGCAATCCTTACCGGTGGTACTGTGATTAGTGAAGACATGGGACACAAATTAGAAAATGCTGATTTGACTAGTCTTGGACAATGCGAAAGCATTTCAATAGACAAAGATAATACGACCATTGTTGGTGGTAAAGGTAAAAAAGCAGATATCACAGCAAGAGTAAATCAAATCAAATCTCAAATCGAAACTAGCACTTCAGATTATGACAAAGAAAAAATGCAAGAACGCTTAGCAAAATTAAGCGGTGGAGTTGCTGTTTTATACGTAGGGGCTGCAACTGAAATCGAAATGAAAGAGAAAAAAGATCGTGTTGATGATGCATTACACGCTACAAGAGCAGCAGTAGAAGAAGGTATTGTTCCAGGTGGTGGTACTGCATTTGTAAGAGCAATTGAAAGTTTAGCAAAAAGCAAAGGAGCGAATGAAGATGAAACAACAGGTATTTCAATAGTTAGAAGAGCACTAGAAGAACCATTAAGACAAATCGTTGAAAATGCAGGGTTAGAAGGCTCTGTGATAGTGCAAGAAGTGAAAAAAGGAAAAGGAGATTATGGATTTAACGCTCGCACTGAAGAATACCAAAACCTCTTCAAAGCTGGTGTAATAGACCCAACTAAAGTGAGTCGTATCGCATTAGAAAACGCAGCTTCTATTGCTGGGATGCTATTGACTACAGAGTGTGTGATTGCTGATAAACCTGAACCTAAATCTGCTGCTCCGGCTATGCCTCATGGCGGTGGAATGGGAATGGATTATTAATCAATTTTTAAAATTAAAATTCAAAATAAAAAAGGCAATCATAATGGTTGCCTTTTTTATTTTTCTATTGAAATAGATTAAGATACAAGTAAACTCATACTCCAAATTATGCATCAATTGATGTTGACTATTCATTATTGTTTTCAATTCATTTTATTAGCTCAATTTCAAATTTAGATAAATGAAAAATTAATTCTTTTAGCTATAAAAACATAATTTAAAATGATATTTAATACTACACAAATCATTTGAGCACACTATTTTTGATAAGACTACAAGTAAATATATTGAGTAAAAATTCAATTAATAAAAGAAATTTTCATACTTATTTTTCAATATCCAACACATTCTGAAAGCTATAGATAGTTTATAAATTAATTTAGAATAGGTTTATATTTGCCCATTATAAAAAATAATAAAAAGTATGAAAAAAGGACCGATATCAAATTTTTATAGAACATCATTATCGACATTTCAATGCGGCAGCTTTGATAGATGCAGCAAAAGGATATGAACAACATTTATTGGAAAATGGCAAAATGATGATTACACTTGCCGGAGCAATGAGTACAGCCGAATTAGGCATTTCACTTGCAGAAATGATTAGACAAGATAAAGTGCATATTATTTCGTGTACAGGAGCTAATTTAGAAGAAGACATTATGAATTTAGTAGCTCATAGTCACTACAAACGAGTGCCAAATTACAGAGATTTAAGCCCGCAAGAAGAGTGGGATTTATTGGAAAATCATTATAATCGAGTGACAGATACTTGCATTCCTGAAGAAGAAGCGTTCAGACGACTTCAAAAACATATTCATCAAATTTGGAAAGAGGCTGACACAAAAGGTGAGCGATTTTTTCCTCATGAATATATGTATAAAATGCTATTGAGTGGCGTGCTTGAGCAATATTATGAAATTGATCCCAAAGACAGTTGGATGTTGGCAGCTGCTCAAAAAAACATCCCTATCGTTTGTCCGGGTTGGGAAGATAGCACAATGGGAAACATTTTTGCATCATATGTAGTCAAAAATGAATTGAAAGCAACCACCATGAAAAGTGGGATTGAATATATGGTTTGGTTGACAGATTGGTATCGAAATAATAGTTCTGGAAAAGGAGTAGGATTTTTTCAAATTGGTGGTGGCATTGCAGGTGATTTTCCGATTTGTGTTGTGCCGATGATGTATCAAGATTTAGAGTGGACAGACGTTCCGTTTTGGAGTTATTTTTGTCAAATATCAGATTCCACAACATCGTATGGCTCATATAGCGGTGCCGTTCCAAATGAAAAAATTACTTGGGGAAAATTAGATATTCACACACCAAAATTTATTGTAGAAAGTGATGCAACTATTGTGGCTCCATTAATATTCGCTTGGATATTAGGTCAATAAATTAAAAAAAACATTCAGAAAATGGGGGCTAATAGCTCCCATTTCTTTTTCTTAAAAACCATTCAGCTGCTAAACTTAAAAACAACAAAGCAAAAAGCCATTTCCATTCAATAAGTGGCTCTGAGACTGCTTCTGAATGAATAATGTTTTGAATTTTATTATTCATTTTAATTTTATCCTTTAAAGTGGAAATTTGATTAGCATATACAAATTCACCAGAGTAATTTTTAGCTAATTGATGTAGCAAACCAAAATCAGCAGTCGTTTGAACTTCTTCAATATTTTGAGAAGTCACTTGAAAACTTCCTCCACTCGAAAAACTTTTTCCATTAAAAGAAACATGCCCTGTGAAATCATATTTTCCGGAAGATAAAGAACCTAAATTATACGAATAAGAATTATTCGATTTATCCATGACGAAATTCGACTTTTTCCCACTTTCATCACTCACCGTCAATGTCACATCAGGTGTGTTCACTAGCTCATAATTCTCATTTAGCAATTCTGCATCTATCATAATCGGCTCATTTTCGTTGAAGATTTTTTTATTCAATTCTACATTAAACTGTTTTCGATTATGCTTCACCGAAAGATAAGTCGCTGTCTTTTGAATAAAAGCATCCACGGCATCTGTATTTTTGTTTTGTGCAAAATCATACATTCTCCATCTCCAAATTCCTTCTGCTGCTAACACCCCCGTCTTCGATTGGCCTTGACTTTGCATCACCCATAAAGCTTGCTGAGTCGAAATTTCCCCTATTTTTTGTGTCATTAATATCTGAGACATTGAGCCTGATTTAAACTCTCCAAATGGAGCAGACAATGGAGGAAAATGACTGATTCGATTGATATCATTTTCATTCAAATTAAAAAATGAAAAGTCTTTATTGACATTGACTCCCACATCATTAAAACTAGCACCTCTTGCTGTGATTTGCAATGCTGTTTGATATTGATTCAATAATGGAATAGCTGTTTGCTGTCCAACAATAAACCACAATGAAACACCTGCTCGATTAGCCTGTTCTATCAACGTTTTCGTATTAAAAATTACAGATGGCAAATTGTGCAAAATAACCAAATTATAGTCATCTAATTTTTGAATAGGTTTATCACCTAAAGCTAAATCAATTTTATAATTTTTGTTTTTACTTAATGCTTCTTTTATTGCATTCACATCGGGATGAGGTGCGTTTGCAAGAATTAATATACGCTCTTTACTATCTAACACTTCAACGTAAATATCTTGCGAATTATTGAAAACATTCTGTTCTCCTTCTACTTTTGAAACAGATATAGTAAAATGCTGCACTCCTACAGAATTCGCATCTATGATGGTTTCTAGCGATTTTGAAAAACGATTTGATTGTATCTGGATAGTCTGTGAGGCAACTATCCTATTTTGATTATGTGAAAAAATTTGAACATTCACTGAATGATTCATACAATCATAAGCTGTCACATCACTTCTAATTGCAAACCGATCTCCAGTATAAACAAATTTATTAGCAAACACCCTTGCAACAAAAGCATCTTTTTGAATACTCGTATCACCTACACCCACAGTGTAAAAAGCCCCTTTAAAAGGATAAATTTCTGAAACCGGCGATAGACCTTGATTATAAATGCCATCACTTGCCAAAATAATTGCTCCTACATTTTGGTTTTCAAAATTGGTAAGTGTCGTCGAAATTGCTTGATGAATATCAGTCATCGACTTTGAATAGTCAAATGAAAGGGTATCATTTAGTGTAGCTCCAAAAGAATAACTTTTTACATAAAAATCTTCTTTCAATGATTCTATCAAATCGATTACATTTTTTTATATGCAACACTATCCATTTTTTTAAAAGCAAATTTTTCGGAAGCAGAATTATCTTGTAAAAAAACAATAGTCGGCTTTTCAACTTTATTCTTTATATATTTTAAAAAAGGCGAAAAGTAGTAAAAAGAGTAATGAAAATAAACTTAAAAAACGAAGTGTAACTAAAGCTAGGAATACGTTTCGTGAAAATTGTATTTTTTGATTTTGATATAAAAAATAAGTTGCAATAATGGCAATAAGAATAATCACAACAAGCAACCAATATGAATATGAAATTGAAAAAATCAAAGGCTTTCTTATTAAAATAAAAAAAGCAAATATAAATGACTACATGATAATAAATTATTAAAAATTAAAACATACTTTAATTAACAATTGACAATACGGTTTGATTTTATTCTGAATTTCTTTTTAATTTCGCAATCTTATGAAATTAAACATTGTAGAAATCCTAAAAGGAAATTATATTGAAAAAGAAATAGTCGTGAGTGGCTGGGTGCGTACATTTAGAAACAATCAATTTATTGCTTTAAACGATGGCACATCCAATCAAAATCTACAAGTCATTGTTGACTTTAATAAACTCGATTCTGCACTTTTAAAACGTATTACAACAAGTGCTTGTATTTCAGCAAGCGGTAAATTAGTAGCTAGTCAAGGAAAAGGGCAACTAGTAGAATTAATAGCCAACAAAATAGAAATACTCGGAGATAGTGATGCTGAAGAATATCCATTACAACCTAAAAAACATAGTTTAGAATTCCTTAGAGAAATTGCTCATTTACGATTTAGGACAAACACATTTGGTAGTATCAATCGTTTACGGAATGCACTAATTTTTGGAATACATACTTTTTTTCAAGATAGAGGTTTTTTAAATATTCACACGCCTATCATTTCTGCAAGCGATGCCGAAGGTGCCGGTGAAATGTTTAGAGTCACTACTTTAGATTTAGACAACTTACCCAAAAACGAACAAAACGAAATTGATTTCTCCCAAGATTTTTTCGGCCGAAGCAGCAACCTCACTGTTAGCGGACAATTAGAAGCTGAATTGGCTGCTATGGCTTTATCAAAAGTATATACATTTGGCCCCACATTTAGAGCCGAAAACTCAAATACAACAAGACATTTAGCCGAATTTTGGATGATAGAACCCGAAGTCGCTTTTAATGAATTAAAAGAAAATGCAGACCTTGCAGAAGAAATGCTAAAATATGTCATTCAATTTGCGATGGATAAATGCCCCGACGATATTCTGTTTTTAGACAGCCGACTTCTAGAAGAAGAAAAGCAAAAACCTCAAAATGAAAGAAGTGAGATGGGCTTGGTTGAAAAACTAAACTTTGTTGTCAACAACAATTTTGAACGAATTACATACACCGAAGCGATTGACATTTTACTTCAATCTTCTCATTACAAAAAGAAAAAATTTAAGTTTGATGTAAAATGGGGAATTGATTTACAAAGTGAACATGAACGTTTTTTAGTTGAAAAACATTTTAAGAAACCCGTAATCGTAACCGACTATCCAAAAGACATCAAAGCATTTTATATGCGTCAGAATGATGATGGAAAAACGGTTGCTGCAATGGATATTTTAGCCCCCGGTATTGGAGAAATTGTAGGAGGTTCGCAAAGAGAAGAACGATTAGATAAATTGCTCCAACGTATGAAAGAAATGAATGTTCCGACCGAAGAAATGTATTGGTATCTCGACTTGAGAAAATTTGGCACTTGTAAACATGCTGGTTTTGGATTAGGATTTGAAAGATTAGTTCAATTTGTAACAGGAATGGGTAATATTCGAGACGTGATTCCATTTCCACGAACTCCTAAAAATTGTGAATTTTAATTCATCTTTTTTATTTTGATTGACTCGCTAATATTCAATGTGGATTTCAGAATATAGTAAAGATTTATTTTAATAAAAAACGCTCAAGAAATTTGAATAAATTAATCTTGAGCGTAGTTAGTGGACCCACCAGGACTTGAACCTGGGACCCCCTGATTATGAGTCAGGTGCTCTAACCAACTGAGCTATAGGTCCTTCAAAATAACTAACTTGTTATTTGAGTTTGCAAATGTATATAATATTCATTATTAAATTTATTTATTTCAAAAAAAATAATTATTTATTGAAATTAGTAAATGACAAACACTAAACTCAAACATTAATCTGCTTTGCCAGAACTGCTAGTTTCACAAGTTTATGCTATATTGATTGGCTTTAAATAATCAACAAATTATTTTTGTCAATATTATTATTTTTTCATCCTTCATCCTATTGACTTTAAATTCCTTTTTTTTGATTAGAAAAATTGAATCCTTTTTTATTAACTATTTTTTAAACCAAAATTATAAAAACGAATATCTAATTGGCTTTTGAAAGGCAGAGTATGGAGAATGCAACAGACTTAAATATCATCAGATTGATAACCCAGAAAGGACTCAGTAATTTATTGGAAAATGAGCTTAATCAGTTTCAAATTATTTAGCGATAGTTTAATAATTCTCGCAATATCATTGGGATTATTTGACTTGTTTTTCCAATAAAAAAAACGACAAGCCCCCTGTTGATTAAGAGGGCAAACCAACCAAATCCGAAACAACGTTGTTGTGGTTTTAGTAAGTAAATTAAACTATAATACAAAATTATACTTTTCAATTTTTCAAAGCCTACAATAAGTCTCAAGTGATGAGAAAGTCAAAATCTATCATACAAATCACAATTTTACCAACAAATATCAACCTCAAAGATATCTGTAACTATCAGTTGGAATTACTTAGTCAAGCATTTTTTGACTAAATTACCTAAAAAACTATGGAAATAAAGGTTTGCTTTCTTAATTCATTTCTACATTTTCAATGCAAAAATTTGAAATAATTTCATCAGCAAATTCATTTGTTTTGAGTAAAGTTGCTCCCTCCATTAAATTATAAAAATCAATGGTGACTTTTTTACTTTTAATAGCTTCACGAAGTGCGTTTTTAATAAGGGTTGAAACTTCATTCCAGCCTAAATATTCAAACATCATAGCTCCACTCAAAATCAATGAAGAAGGGTTCATGGTATTCGTATTAGCAAATCGAGGTGCTGTTCCATGTGTAGCTTCAAAAACGGCATGACCAGTGTTGAAATTGATATTAGCTCCAGGTGAAATTCCAATCCCTCCTACTTGGGCTGCAAGTGCATCACTGATATAATCTCCGTTTAGGTTTAGAGTTGCTACCACACTATAATCCTGAGGTGCTAAAAGTGCTTGTTGTAAAAAGTTATCTGCAATCACATCTTTCATAATGATTTTGTTTGCTTTCAGTGCTGCTTCCATTTCTAATTTTGCAGCGGCTTCTCCTTGTGTGCTCTTTGTTTTTTCCCATTGATTCCATGTATAAATCACATCGCTATATTCTCGTTCGGCCAATTCATAACCCCAATTTTTAAAGGCTCCTTCGGTAAACTTCATAATATTTCCTTTATGAACAATAGTCACACTCGGCTTATGATGTTCGATAGCATATTGAATTGCTGATTTGATTAATCGTTCGCTTCCGTCTTTACTGACAGGTTTCACTCCAATTGAGGTGTTAGAGGAGTTTTTAAATTTTTTAATTCCTAATTCATTTTCTAAAAATGAAATAATTTTGCTGGCTTGTTCACTACCTGCCATAAACTCAATCCCGGCATAAATATCTTCGGTGTTTTCCCTAAAAATCACCATATCTACTTTTTCAGGGTGGCGCATTGGAGATGGCGTTTCTTCAAAATATTGAATGGGTCGTAAGCACACAAATAAGTCCAATTCCTGTCTGAGTGCAACATTCAAACTTCTTATACCTCCACCAACGGGTGTAGTTAAAGGACCTTTGATAGCCACTAAATATTCTTTAAATGTATTCATGGTATCCTCAGGCATCCAACTACCTGTTTCACGAAATGCTTTTTCTCCTGCTAAAGCTTCTTTCCATTCTACTTTTCGTTTTCCATCATAGACTTGTTTGACAGCTTGGTTAAATACGCTGACGCTGGCCTTCCAAATGTCCGGCCCGATTCCGTCGCCCTCTATAAATGGAATGATTACTTCGTCAGGAACAATTAATTTCCCATTTTGCATACTTAATTTTTGTGCCATGATTCTTTTTTATTTGAAAAGTGCTGCGAATTTATGATTTTTTATCTTCTCATTCTACATTTTTTTAATCATTTATGAAAAAAAATCGTTCCCCATTTCATATCTTCTAATTAATCGATTTTGCAATCTTTAATTATTTTTTTTATCTAAAAATCACTTTTAAATTTGTGCCATGAATCCAAATAGACACTTAATGACATTAGATGAATTTACGATTCATCAAACAAGACAATTTTCAAATGCCACTGGTGAACTTTCTACTCTTTTAAGGGATATTGGGTTGGCATGTAAATTCATTAATAAGCAAGTGAATAAAGCAGGCTTGGTTGATATAATCGGATCTTATGGAAAAGAAAATGTACAAGGTGAAGTACAAATGAAATTGGATGTTTTTGCCGACAACACACTTATCAATGTATTGAAAAATAGTAGCGACTGTGCCGGCATTGCGTCTGAAGAAAACGAAGATTTTGTTGCTTTTGATGATGATCATTCTGTTCATTCTAAATATGTTGTTCTGTTTGACCCTTTAGATGGTTCTTCTAATATTGATGTCAATGCTTCAATTGGGACTATTTTTTGTATTTATAAAAGAATAAGTCCATTAGGAAAGCCATGCACAAAAGAGGATTTCCTCCAAAAAGGTCGAAATATCATGGCGGCTGGTTATGTTATTTATGGTTCGAGTACGATGCTTGTTTATGCCACCCGACTTGGTGTAAACGGATTCACTTTAGAGCCGAGCATTGGTGAATTTTGTTTATCACATAAGGATATGAAATGCCCTGACAATGGGAAAATTTATTCAATCAATCAAGGCAATTCGGGAAAATATGATTCTAAATTATTAGATTTTTTAAACTATTGCATGGAAGAAGATCAAGCAAGCAAACGTCCTTATTCACATCGTTATATTGGCAGTATGGTAGCTGATTTGCACCGAACATTGATTAAGGGTGGCTTATTTATGTATCCAGCTGATAGCAAAAATACAAATGGAAAATTGCGATTACTATATGAATGTAATCCGATGAGCTATATCGTGGAAATGGCAGGCGGAATGGGACATACAGGCAAAGATTCCATATTAGATTTAGCACCTGAAAAACTTCACCAACGAGTTCCTATTTTTATAGGTTCTAAAAATATGGTTGAAAAAGTTTTAGAATTTATCAAATAAAAATCGGTATTTATTTAGTGAGCAAAAGACTCATCGTAGTCGCCTTTGATACGTTCAATTGGAGGATTAAAATATCCATATTTTAGTTTTGGAAATTCTTCTTGTATGATATTGAAAGCTTGTTTTACGCCAAAACAAGTTCCCGTGTCACTGATGTTCAATTTAGTCAAATACCAATCAGGGTCAATATTGAAATTACGCCATTGAATCATGTTCAATTTTGTATATTCAATTGCTTTAAAAAGAGCTTCAATTTCTTCTTCACTATCAGTTGTGCCAGGAAATACAAAATAATTGATAGATGCCCATCCACCCATATCCGTAACGATTTTTAAGGATTCCAATAAGTCCTTTAGTTCATAATTATTAGGCCGATAATATGGAGTATAATATTGATCTCTGAATGAATTTAAACTCACTCGAATGCTATTCAAACCGGCTTCCATTAAGCGTTTGACAGCTTTTGGATTACTTCCGTTTGTATTCACATTTATACTTCCTTTTGAAGTATGTTTTCTGATTTCTATTATTGACTTTTCTATAGTCTCCCACATTAAAAGCGGTTCACCTTCACACCCCTGCCCCCAACTGATAATTGGAAAAGGAGCTGTTTCAAGATGAGGAACTGTATATTCTACAATCTCTTCTACACTCGGTTTGAAAGTTAATCTATCGTGTGAAGAAACAATTTTTTCATCCTCTGGTTGAAAAGAAATACAACCCAAACAATTGGCATTGCATGCTGGGGATGAAGGGATAGGACATTCCCATCTACCTAAGAAAAAATTTCTTGCAGCTGGACATTGATAAGTATTGCAACAAGTATTGGCCAAGTGTTTCACTAATCTATTCTTAGGATAAGCCTTCATCAAATTTTCAACACCATTCTGAATTTTTTCTTGATTATATCCACTTTTATCTTGTCTTATATCTTTTTCAATTCTGACAGCTGTCACGTAAAATTGCCCATCAGACCATGCCGCAGCCGTATAGCAAAACAAAGGTAAAGTAGGTGCATCATGCAGCGTTTCATAAGGTGCAATATAAAGTCCAGTAAAAGCAGGAGGAATAAAAGCCGCCACAGCCCAGCCTTTTTCACACAATCTTAATTCGCCAGTTAAAACATCTTTTCCAATTCCCCTTCTACCGGGTAATTCATAGAGATTCCCTCCTTCAGGTAATTCGACCCAAGAGTCTAATTCAACTTCTACGGCATCCCATCCTGTTCTTCCTAATGCGTACAAGCTGTCATCTTCAAATATGTTTCCTTTTCCGTCAGAGTAAAGAATATAGGGTGATTGTTTTAATTGCATTATGCAAATTTATATTAAAAAATGAAGTCTAACTTTTATCAATTTGATTTTTACAAAAGGTTTGAAATGCAAGTAATTCTTCAGAATTCATATTGAGAACAATTCGATATTGATTAATTTCATTTGATTTAAAGAAAAAACTGATATGTTCGTTTTTGATTTGTATTTGGTGGAGCTGATTCCACTTAATTTTCTTATCTTGTGTAGGGGTTGGAATCACAATAAAATCGCTTGATAGTTGAATATACATTTCACTAAAAATTCTTAGTTCCATATATAAAATATACATTAGAAAAAATGAAATAGTGAAAAACAAAATCATTGGAAAATACTGGTTTGTATTTAAAAAGTGAAGACCTCCCATAAATAAAAATCCAATTTCAATAATTCGAAATGTCCTATTATTTTGCGGAGAGATTAGAATCTCTTTTTTAAAAATGGTAAAAAATAAAATGGCTACTGAAATGGGTAAAATCATAAGAAGCATCAACCAATTTTCTTGAATATCTTCTAAAAATCGAAGTGCATAAATACTAATAAAAATAGAAGCCATAATATGCATTGACCGGCACTGCATAAACCGCTTGTGCATATCTGGATATAAAACTCTAAATTGAAAATGCTCAGGCATTTAAGTTTGATTTCATAAATAAATTACACATTCGATAAAGTGTTCTTGCTCCAACACTTGCATCAATAGCATCTGTAGAATCTTCACCACAACTCACTTCATTTAAATCAAATCCTAAAATTTTTCGCCCACTATCATGAATTTTTTGAAATAAATATAAAATTTCATCTGCTTCAAAACCGCCTTGCACGGGAGTTCCTGTGTTTTTACATAGCTTTGGATCTAAGCCATCAATATCAAAACTGATATAAACATTTTGAGGCAATTCATTGATAATATCATTGCAAACTTGGTTCCAAGTGTCGCCATTATACATTCTTTTTTTGATTGAATTATCAAAAAATGTTTTAATTCGATTGGGATTATTTTGAATCATGTAATATTCTTCATCACAAAAATCTCTAACACCAACTTGCACTAATTTTTTCATTTGAGGCACTTCGTTCAAGACATTGTACATGATGGAAGCATGAGAATAGGTGAAGCCTTCATAAGCCTGTCGCAAGTCTGCATGAGCATCAATCTGCAACAATCCGAAATCGTTATAATGTTCGCCGATTGCTTTCATCAGTCCAAGAGGAGTACTATGATCACCACCAATGAGAGCCACCATTTTTCCTTTATTCAAAAGTTCTTTCGCTTGCTGGTACACCCATTCATTGAGTTGCTGACAACCTTGATTGATTTCATCCAATTTCTTTTGGAGTTGAATATTTTCTTTTGTGCTACCACCTTCACTCAAATTTGAAATAATCAGTTCGGCACAATGTCTTAAATAATCATTTTTTTTTATAATATCCTTATTGAAATCTAATAAATAAAAGCCTTCTTTCCACATATCTGGCGAGTCAATATCAAATAAATCAATTTGGTAAGATGCTTCTAAGATTTTCTCAGGGCCTTTAGCAGTTCCGTTGCGGTAAGATACGGTTACTTCCCAAGGTACAGGAATCAAAATCAATTTTGAATTATCCATATTTGATGGCAATCCGAAAATATTATTATCGGCTAATCCGACAGAGTTTGTATCAAAGTCTAGAATGGGCATATTTTATTGTATTTACTAAAAAAAGGTTATCAGTGAATGACAACCTTTTTCGGATGATTAATTTTAAAAAATATTATTCTGCAGTTGTTGAAGTTGCTTCATCAGTTGCTGGAGTTGGTTCTTCAGCTTTTGCTTCTACTTTGGGTTCTTGAGTGCTTTCAGTAGTTGCAGATTTTTTAGGACGACCACGTCTTGTTTTTTTCTTCTCTTCTCCAACTTTAGCACTTGTGTTGTAGATTTCATTAAAGTCAACCAATTCTATCAAAGCCATATCAGCAGCATCTCCCACTCTTCTTTCGAGTTTGATAATTCTAGTATAACCTCCTGGTCTATCTGCAATTTTAGGGCTTATGATATTGAAAAGTTCATTGATTGCATTGTTGTTTTGTAAATAGCTAAAAACAATTCTACGATTGTGCATATCATCCGTTTTTGCTTTAGTCAAAAGTGGTTCGATGAAAACTCTGAGAGCTTTTGCTTTAGCTAACGTGGTAGTGATGCGTTTATGTTCAATTAAAGAAATAGCCATATTTCTCATTAAGGCTTTTCTGTGTGCTGTTTTACGTCCTAAATGGTTTATTTTTACGCCGTGTCTCATTTTAATAGTTTTAGATTATTATAAATCTTGATTTTAATTATTTTTAAAGGTCTTCTAAATTGATTCTAGATAAGTCCATTCCGAAGTTAAGTCCTCTGTCTAAAAGAACTTGTTCAATTTCAGATAGGGATTTTTGTCCGAAGTTTCTAAACTTCATTAATTCGTCTTGTTCGTATTGAACTAATTCGCTCAAGCTGTTAATTTTAGCAGCTTTTAAACAGTTGAAAGCTCTTACAGAAAGGTCTAAATCTTCAAGAGGAGTTTTTAATATTTGACGGAGTTTCAAAGTCTGCTCGTCCACCACATCATGTTTTTCAGAATCTCCTGTATCAAAAGTGATATTTTCGTCAGTAATCAACATCAAGTGTTGAATTAAGATACGAGAGGCTTGTTTCACGGCATCTTCTGGGTGAATGGTTCCATCGGTGGTTACTTCTAAGATGAGTTTTTCAAAGTCTGTTCTTTGTTCCACACGAGTGTTTTCGATTGAGTATTTTACGTTTTTGATTGGTGTAAAAATACTGTCAGTTGGAATCCATCCTATTGGGAATTCTTTTGATTTAATTTCGTCAGCGGGTACATATCCACGTCCTTTGATAACGTTCAAATCGATTTTCAAAGTGGTGTTAGGAGTCATGTTACAAATGACCAAATCAGGATTTGTGATTTCAAAAGAGTTTGTTACATCGCCTATCATTCCTGCTGTGAATTGTTCTTTACCTTTTATTAAAAGTTCGATTCGTTCGCTGCTGGTTTCGATATCATTTTTTCTTTTAAAACGTACTTGTTTTAAATTGAGTATCAATTCAGTGACATCTTCTGTTACACCTTTGATTGTAGTAAATTCATGATCTACACCTTCTATTTTTATTCCATTAATTGCATATCCTTCTAAAGAACTTAGAAGTACACGTCTAAGAGAGTTTCCGATGGTTACTCCGAAGCCTGGCTCTAATGGTTTAAATTCAAATACCCCTTCAAATTCTGTTGCTTTTTGTAAAACAATTTTGTCTGGTTTTTGAAAACTTAAAATTGCCATTTGTTATATATTTTGGTTTTATTATTTAGAATGAAAAAATTATTATTTAGAATATAGCTCTACAATAAGCGATTCTTTGATATTTTCTGGCACACTCGCCCTTTCAGGGTGAGCAATATAGGTTCCCTTCATTTCTTTTTCATTCCATTCGAGCCAATTGATTTTTGGGTCTTTTCCTCTTGCTCTTGATGTTAGTTTTGTATTTGCAGCACTTTTATCTTTGAAGCTGATTACATCACCTGGTTTTAATTTGGCAGATGGTATATTGCACACATGACCGTTAACGGTTATGTGTTTGTGAGCAACAAGTTGTCTTGCTGCTGGGCGAGATTCTGCAAGCCCTAAACGATAGACGGTATTGTCTAATCTTGATTCTAATAAGGCGATTAAGTTTTCACCGGTTACTCCTTTCATTCGCACTGCTTCTTCAAAAGTGTTTCTGAATCTACGCTCTAAAACACCATAGGTATATTTTGCTTTTTGTTTTTCACGTAATTGTAATCCATATTCTCCTAATTGCTTACGTTTACGATTTGCTCCATGTTGTCCTGGAGGGTTACTGTTTTTTTGTAAATATTTGCCATTTCCTAAAATGGGTTCTCCAAATATTCTACAGATTTTTGTTTTGGGTCCTGTATATCTTGCCATTGCTTATTTTTTGTGGATTTTTTTAAAAATTTATTTTAAACAATCAAACTCACATAAAATCCTAAATTTAGATTTTGATTGAATGGATATAAAAAATTATACTCTTCTCTTTTTAGGAGGTCGGCATCCATTGTGAGGGAGAGGAGTCACATCTAAGATAGAAGTCACTTCGATTCCAGAACCTGCCACTGCTCTAATTGCACTTTCACGTCCTGATCCCGGTCCTTTCACAAATACATCTGCTTTTCTCATTCCTGCATCAAATGCTACTTTTCCCGCATCTTGAGAGGCTAATTGAGCTGCATAAGGTGTATTTTTTTTGCTTCCTCTAAAACCCATTTTCCCGGCACTACTCCATGAAATCACTTGACCTTGTTTATTGGTGTATGCTACGATGATATTGTTAAAACTTGCTGTTACATGTACATCACCATGTGCATCTACTTTTACAACTCTTTTTTTTGCTGCTGCTTTTGCACTTTGCTGTTGGTTTGCTTTTGCCATTATTTTACTTTAGTAATTTATTGTTTTATTAAAAAAAACTTTTATAATTAATTATTTTTTAGGTGCTTTTTTCTTACCAGCTACTGTCTTACGACGTCCTTTACGTGTTCTTGAGTTGGTTCTTGTCCTTTGACCTCTTAATGGAAGTCCTTTTCTATGACGCAAACCTCTATAACACACTATATCTAATAGACGCTTGATATTCATTTGTGTTTCAGAACGCAATTGCCCCTCTACTTTAATCTCTGCTGTGATAAAATTACGAATTGCTGCTTGTTCTTCATCATTCCAATCTTTTACTTTTTTGTTCAAATCAATGTTAGATTTTGAGAGAATTTCTTTTGCAGTAGTGCGTCCAATACCATATATATAGGTAAGTCCTATTTCTCCTCTTTTGTTTTTTGGTAAATCGATACCTGCTATACGAGCCATTTTTATTTTATATACTTTTTAGTTTTGTTATACAATTTCAATTAACCCTGACGTTGTTTGTAACGTGGATTTTTTTTGTTAATAATGTAAAGTTTTCCTTTTCTGCGTACTATCTTGCAGTCGGCACTTCTTTTTTTTAATTGCAGCTCTTACTTTCATGTTTTTTTATTTATATCTTAAAATAATTCTTCCTCTTGTTAAATCATAAGGACTCATCTCTACTCCTACTTTATCTCCGGGAACTATTCGTATGTAGTGCATTCTCATTTTCCCTGAAATGGTAGAAATAATCTCATGACCATTTTCAAGACGTACTCGAAACATTGCATTACTCAATGCTTCTACTATGACTCCGTCTTGTTTTATCAATGGTTGTTTCCCCATAATTTTTTTTAGAGGTGCAAAGGTAATCGTTTTTTTTGAAAATTTGAAAGTTTTTTTATTTTATATTCAATTATATCCCCGTTTTAACGTTATTGTTTTGTTATTGTTTTGATTTTAACCCTAATTTTTTATCTCATTTTGTGAAAAATAAAATAAAATTGTCATTTATATAATGCCGAAATTTTATCCATTTTCAAAATATTCTTTTCTAGACTTTGACTTTTTAAAGTCTGTTTTTACCGGAATTGGGCAAATTATGTTACAAGAGAATGGATTTACCGGTGTGTTATTCTTAGTTGGCCTTTTATATGCTGATTTTTCATTTGGTGTTGCCGCTTTTGTTTCCTCTATGCTTGGCACTATTGTTGCTCATTTTTTAAAAGCTAAAAAAGAGATCATCAATAGTGGTCATTACGGATTTAATGCAGCACTTGTTGGAGTTGCTTTTATATTTTATTTTAAACATTCTGTTTTTCTTTGGTTTTATCTTTTGATAGGGGCTATTTTGTCAACTTTTATACATCATTTTTTTATTATCAAAAAATATAACTTATTTACGCTACCTTTTATTATCATCACTTGGATTGCTCTGCTTTGTGCTAGATACAATCTTATTTTCACTCTCAATATCCCCCCCACTCCCTCATTAGATACTTCATTTATTGTGTTGTTTTTAAAAGGGTTTGCTCAAATTATTTTTCAAAATAATTCTATTGTCGGTTTATTATTTTTGATTGGAATTTTGTTCAATTCTCGTATAGCTGCTATATGCAGTATATTAGCTGCACTAATTTCTTTTATTATTTATCCATTCTTTAATATTGATGCCGCTTTGGCCTTTGAAGGTATATTTTGTTTTAATGCCATTCTATCTTCATTCGTTTTTTATAAAATTTAAATTTCCACAATTTCATTTTATTTCTACTAGTTGTCATTCTATCATTCATATTCACAAAAATATTTTTAATATTCAACTTACCTGTACTGACATTCCCATTTGTTGCAGCTTCGGTTTTAGTGATTTATCTTAATCATAAATTAACCGTCAAACTGTCTAAAAACTAACACACCAAATCCACATATTAGCTTAATTTTGAGGATATAAATATAGCTAAAAACATTGATATTATTGGGTTTTAGGCTATTTTTACCACATGAGATTTATAGAAGGGCAATTCAGAGAACAATTAGTATTTATACCTGAAAACTTAGATGCCTTAATAGGAAAAAACAACGAAGTACGTATGATTGCCCTGTTTGTATTAGGGGAAAAGGCTCTATAATAACTCAAAATTAGCTCGAATAAGATACCTATTTTTTAGCAAAACTCAAGCTACAAATTTTAAATGGGTAGCTTAAATGCCTTGTATATTATCCAAATTTTATTATTTTTGGTAAGTGATGGGAGTTCTTAGATGGACTGCTGTTACAAGCAACCTTAGGACGACACTCAAAAAAAATTTGACAATCAGAAACTTTATACGTATGTTTGTGTAAAATACACGTATATGACTACTAAATTAACCCTGACAGTTGAAAAAAAATGTGATAGAAAAAAGCTAAAATATATGCCCGAAACACAGGACGTAGTCTTTCTGAACTAATTGAATCATATCTAGAAAGCATTATACAGGAGAATAATCCCAAAGACAAAATGTCTCCAAAATTAAAAAAGTCTTGTGGGAAGCGTCAAGTTGCCGAAGAATTTTGATCAAAAGAAAGAACTTGAAGAATATTACCGCAAGAAACACTTATGAAAAAAATATTCATCGACACTAATATTATTATCGACTTACTTGCTGACCGCAGACCTTACAGCAAATTTGCAATCGCATTATTTGCAAAAGCAGAATCAAAAAAAATTAAACTCTACACCTCCTCTCATACATTCGCAACAACATATTATCTATTTAAAAAGCATGTTGAAGACAAAAATTTAAGATTAATCTTACTTGGACTCTTAGAATATATTAATATTATTCCAATTGATACACATATTATTAAGCGCGGGTTAAAATCCAAACACAAAGACTTTGAAGATGCGTTACAAATTCTTTCCGCAATGTCTATAGACAAAATGGATTGTATTGTTACCCGAAATCTCAAAGACTTCAAGGATTCTGAGATTCCAGTGTTTTCACCAGAAGGCATTCTTAATGAAATATAAAAGGCTAATGTATAAATACTACAATTACATACCTGCTACAATCCAAGCAACAACAATCCACTCGAGCTAAACCTTATTATTATGGCATTTCTACTAATTGCCTTGTAATACATCCAAATTTTATTATTTTTGCTAAGTAATGGTAGTTCTTAGAAGGATTGCCGTTAGCAGCCATTTAACGGCAGACCGTACAAAACAGACAGAAAAGAAATGCCAGAACAGGACACGACACAGACAACACCATTACAAAACCTGTTTTTATACATTCGGGACTTGTTCAACACGTCTGACTATTGCTATGACTTTGAAAAAGAAACGAGTAACCAAAAATCAGAAGAAAGAAATTATTGGAAAATAGGCAAACTTATTTCATTGTCAAAAAAATGCGAACAAAAGAAAATCAAAGAATTTTCTTTCCCAACAGACAATGCAGAATACGTTTTGAAAATTAAACGTATTGCCATACCGACAGAACCCCAAGTGCCATTTGACTTGAACGAATGGGCAATTATAGAACATTCAACAGACATTCCAACCGTAACTTTCAAAAAGCAACTTGAAACATTAGAAAAGTTTGAAAATTCAGAAAAACGATTAAAAGACCTTGAAAAATATAAAGAGCAATCTCAAAATTCACTTTTTGAACAGATATTACCGCCTTCATTAGAAGGTTGGGTAAATTTTGTAAACGATGAACTCATAACTGAAAAAGAGCGAAAAACTGTCGTATTATTTTCTGACAATGAAAACAGATTAAAACAAGCAGAGAAATACAAAAAGGAATTTAACGAGTTTCATACTAAATACGAAATTCCTCTAAAAACAAACAAAGTGTATGATGCTTTGCATACGCTACATTATGAGTTAAAAGGCAAAGACAACAGACGATTATATATTTCATTTGGCTTAGTAAATGGCAAAATCGGAAACCAAAACTATCGCAATTTTCTTTTCAATGTTCCATTAAAGATAAGCCTGAAAAGCCAAGAAATCACAATAGAAACCGATACTTTTTCAAGTAAGATTTTTTGTGAACAATACTTCGTAGAATTATTTGGTTTGCACTTCATAAATGAAAACACATCAATAATTGAAGAACGGAAAAAAGAAGTTGTACTTTCTATTGACAGCTTTAACTCCAAACAAAAAGAATTTCTTTTTGACAGCGAATTTTTACGAACCGAATATTACAATAATGGATTAGAAATACTGTCTGTTTTTGTAAACAAAAAAGATACATTTTTCAATGGCGAAGAAGTGAATTATGAGTTTGAAAATGCAAATGAAAACAATCAAATAACTTTTAGTTTTTCACCAATTTATTCAAACTAAAATAGTTGAAAGCCAAATTGCAATTTCAAAAGATGCAAATAACATCATCAATAAAATAAATGAATTACAATCGTTAGGCAACTTGCAGCTTATTCCCGACTTTTTCAAAAAACTGTTTTCGATTGACGGATTAGAACTAACGAGCGACCCACAAACTAACGGCAGACAATCAACAGAAAGCCAAAGTTTAAACGGATTTAATCACAGGTCTTTGTTTCCTTTGCCATATAACGATGAACAATATGAAATTGTAAAACGTTTAAACGAACAAGATGCTGTTACGGTTAAAGGTCCGCCCGGAACGGGCAAAAGCCACACAATAGCAAATCTTATTTCTCATTTTGTAGCACAAGGAAAATCAATTCTTGTTGTTTCACACAATGCGAAAGCATTGTCTGTACTTAAAGACAAATTGCCAAAATCAATTCAGGAACTTGCTGTATCGTTGGTAAATGACGGAAAAGGAAATGAAAACCTTAAAGCCTCTGTTAATGCAATAATTCGCAATTTATCGCAACAGTACGAAGAAACCAAAGTTGCAGAATTGGAAATGCAACTTACAGATTTAGAAAAAAAAATATGCTAACACATTAAGCGAAATTTACAAAACAGTACAAGCAAATAGCAAGACATTTAAAATTTTAAACCCAATTACGAATACGTTAGAAGAAAAAACAGCGTATGAGTGGGCAATTTATCTTTTTGAGAAAAATGATTATCAAACAGAATTTGTAAAAGATAAAATTTCATACACTACCGAAACAGACGGATTGACGGAAAATTTATCAGAACTTGCAACAATTGGAAACGACTTGAAACAAGATGAATTTTCATTGGTAAATTATATCTTTCTTTCTGACGATAAATTTTTGCAATTAAACGAACTGCGAAAAAATTGAAATTCAACTTTCCGAAATCAAAGAGAAAATAAACATTGAAGATTATGTAACAATAAAGCCGAATAGTTATAAAGAAAAACTGAAAAATGAAATTGAAAACATTGAACAACTTTATGAGCAGTTTGAAAAATTGACAATTCCTAATATGGTTTTCAAACATCAAAGTTTCAATGTTAGCTTACTTAAAAACTTACTTAAACAAAACGAAGTATTAAGACAGCAAGTAAAAGCGGCAAACAATAAATTACTTTCATATCAACTTGATTTATCCGCTATTGATGAGACCGACCCTGATATTTTACACCAGCAAATCAACCAACTGATTGTAAAATTTGGAGAAAGCAAAACATTAGGTTGGCTTGCCAAAAACTTATTGGATAAAAATCTGAAACGCTTTTTTGAATGTAAGGTAAATTACAATCCTGTTACCGAAATTGACCAATTAAAAGTAATTGAAACAGAAATCAACAATAGAAAATGTTTGAAACAACTATCAATTACGTTCAACAATTATCTCAATACTTTCAGTATTCCAAGTCAAACAGATATTCAAGAAGCAATAAATGAACTTGATTTCACTGTACTTTTTCACGAAACCATTTTAGCATTTAATAATGAGCTAAAAGCCAAAAACCTTCCGCAAGTATCATTAAGTCTATCAAAAGTAAATGAGGAACTAACGTTTTTGAAAAACATAAAATACTATTCGGGCTACAATGATATTATCGGTTTTTTGAAAGAAGAAAAACAGAAACTAATTTCTTACAGCAAAGCCTATCCTACCATTTACAAAATAGCGGACGCTATTGAAAATGTTGATAGAGCTTCGTATGAAATGTATTTGTCGGAATATAGAAACAGTAGAGAAAAACAAGTACAAGCACTTGAATTTGATGAAATATTTCATAAAGTTTTCGCCACACTTCCTATAACTGCAAATGCAATTAAAACAATTTGTCTAACGGAAAATCAAATTGTATTAAACAAAAAAGGTTGCGAAAAGGATATTTTCTTTCTGAAAGTAAACAACTTTCTTGAAGCTATTACAAACGAAACAAAAGGTTCGGAAAAATTACTTTCAGACCTACAAGGAATTAAACAAAATATTGAAAAACAAACAGCCGATATTATTTCATACAAAACGTGGTATCATAAATCCAAAAACGTAGGCGTCGCACAAAAGGCAGCGTTAAATGCATGGCTTAATGACTTAATAAATATCGGCAAAGGTTATGGAAAAAATACCGCCCGAAATATCGCTTCCGCAATAATGAATATGCAGGTTGCAAAAGGTGCAGTTCCTATTTGGATTATGCCACAGGAAACTGCGGTAACGTTTTTTCCCGATGCTTCGCCTAATCAATTTGATTTGCTAATCATTGACGAAGCTAGTCAATGCGATATTAGTAGTCTTAATCTTGTATTTCGTTGCAAAAAAAGCCTAATCGTTGGAGATGAAAACCAAACTTCTGTTGTTGCAGATAGAAGCATTTTTACTATTGAACGAACAAACGAACTTCTTGATAAATACTTAATTTCTCACAAGTTCAAAAGGCAATTTGACGTAAATAATAAGAACAATAGCATTTATACAATTAGTGGCGTTATCTATCCAAACATCGTAACACTAACAGAACATTTTAGATGTTTGCCAGAAATTATTGGATATTCAAACCAATATGTTTACAATTCAGATATTATTCCACTTAAAACTGCAACTGAATACACCTTTGGCGAACCGATTGACATTCATTATGTAGAAGACAATTATCTTGACGAACAAAAAACCGTTAATCGTTCAAAAGGTAATTGAAGTAATTGAGAATTATATTTACAATCATCAACAAGGCCAATTAAAAAAAGTTGCCAAGCATTGGTATTTTGACATTAGATAGTTCAAACAGCAAACATCAAACTTTGCTGATAAGACAAATTTCACAAAACGAATTGATTAAACAATATGAAGATAAGTTGGAATTGCTTATTGGAACATCAAGAGAATTTCAAGGCGATGAACGAGATATTATGTTTCTAACAATTACAGCAAGTCATAATTTTAACGAGCGAACAAATGAAATAAGACCGCCAAGAGCAGCAACAACAGAAGAATATATGCGGATTTTCAATGTAGCCGCAAGTAGAGCAAAAGAAAAATCGGTAGTTATACATAGTATTCACCCTGATGCGGTTGGTATTATGAACCCAGACTGTTACAGAAAAAAACTCATTGATTATTATTCAACTGCTCAAAGCAAAAGGACAAATGAAAAAACAATTGTAAATTTGCAATCACTTCTAAACAAGACAGACGCTAATTCGGGTGACTTTGAAAAAAGTGTTTGCAAGCTACTTTATGATAACGGATTTGGCGACTACCTATTTCCGCAATTTGAGGTTGGTAAATACAGAATAGATTTTGGCATTATTAAAAACAATAAAAAAGTTGGCAATAGAATGTGACGGATTTACATATCATTCGGGTGTTGTGAAAATTCAAGACGATATTAACCGACAACTAATTTTAGAAAGAGCAAAATGGCGTTTCTTTCGGATACAAAGTACAGATTGGTTCTACAGAAATTCAATAGTAAGTAGAGAATTGATAAATTGGATAAACGAAAATACGACAGACAAATAAACGGCATCTAACATGAACTGTGCAAAAAACCAAACATTTTAAGCAATA
>LNFQ01000055.1 GCA_001567165.1 Bacteroidetes bacterium OLB11 | reverse complement strand
TGAATATCTGGAAACGGATATTTTTGGCTCTTTTTGAAATTGCCTTTTAATACAATGAACAAACTTTTTGTGCCCAAACCTATTTTACTCAAATCGGCGATAAAGGGTTTTTAAGGGTTGACTATTTATAATTACACTAGAAATTATTGAAGTATTTTATGACTTCAGTTTTTGATTTTTTTTTGTTTTTTGGTGAAAAGGGGAGATGTTAAATGGAATTTTTTTATGACGATTGTTTTAATATTATTAAAATTTATATCAAAGGAAATCGTACAATGAAAGACTTGAAAGCAAGGATACCAACAAATACTTATTGCATAAGGGAAAAGGAAGAATTACAATAGAAGGCAAATCAAATAAATCTTTTTTTATTTAGGGAAAATTTTTTTAATACTTTTAAAAGAATAGGGTGACACATAATGTAGGATTTTGAAAAAAATCAGGAATTTAATTAAGTTGTCTCTTAAAGATTTTAAGGCTAAGTATTATTTTTTTGTAAAATATGGAGATTCAACAATTAATATTCTTCCCATGAAATACTATCAATTCGACCTTCTGTAATATAAAATAATCCTGCTGTCGGGCGGTCTTCTAAAAGCAATTCGTTTGGACGAAGAATCCCCGAGAATTCAATGCTGAGTTTCTTTTTATATCGATTTATTACTTTGATAAGCACCCCTGCATTGCCTTTGTAATCTTCAAATGCAAAATAATTATTAGGCATATCTGTCGGACGGTATCCTTTAGGCATAAAAGCTAATTTACATACTAAATTTCTATCTGTTAAGCTGGTGTCAGACTTTAAAAGATGCGGTGTGTCTTTGATTTCAGAAAAATTATTTATTTGAATCCAAATCACAGCATCACTTTGTTCTGTACGAAAAAACAAGTCTAAAACATCGGCTTGTCGCATATACACTGGCTTGCTGACTGATTGTCCATCAAATATTTTTCCGTTGACCTTGCATTGCAACATGCCTTCCGGTATTTGATTGGCAAATGTTCTCACTTCACTACCTCCATATACCGGGCGATTCAATATGCCACGAATGGTTTCACCTTGTGACACTTCAAATTCTTTTGCGATTAAATTAATCGAAACATTTTCGTTTTCGAGGGCTACTGGCACTGATGTTGCGGACTTAGCCGATATGATATTTTTTATCTCAAACTGGGTTCCATCATCTAGATAATATGTTTTATTGTTTTCAATTTTACCAGAAATTATCACACCACTTACTGCATATTGATTTGAGTTTTGTACTTGCCTTGCATAATTCACTTTCATTTCAAAAGCAAACTGTGCTTGAGTTGAAAAGGAAAACATGATTGCAAGTGTCAAAAAAATATACTTCATTTCATCATTTATTTTTTAAAATTCTGGGTCTTACTTGGTTAAATATACAAAGTAAAAATTGAACTATTTGTATTTTTTGATTATACCTTTCCTGTATAATTTTGCGGAGTGATTTTTTTCAATTCTAATTTCACTTTTTCCGATACATTTAAAGAGTCGATAAACTGATAAATCAATTGTTTGTTCATGTGTACCGCTCCGCGAGTCAATTCTTTGAGTGCTTCATAAGGCTTAGGGAATTTTTCTCTTCGCAAAACTGTTTGAATCGCTTCTGCCACCACACTCCAATTTGCTTCTAAATCTTCATTCAATTTTTGTTTATTAATAATCAGTTTATTCATGCCTTTGTTTAAAGAATGAAATGCTAAAATCGAATGAGCAAAGGGTATTCCTATATTTCTCAAAACCGTAGAGTCGGTCAAATCCCTTTGTAATCTCGATACGGGTAATTTAGCTGCAAGGTGCTCATACAAAGCGTTTGCAACTCCTAAATTTCCTTCTGCATTTTCAAAATCAATAGGGTTCACTTTATGAGGCATAGCAGAACTTCCCACTTCATTTTTATTAACACGTTGCTTGAAATATTCCATTGAAATATAAGTCCAAATATCTCTTGAAAAATCAATCCAAATAGTGTTGATTCTTTTGAGGGTATCAAATTGAGCTGCCAAGTGGTCATAATGCTCAATTTGAGTTGTGTATTGCATTCTTTTTAATCCTAAAGTTTTATTCACAAATTGATTTACAAACTGTTTCCATTTGATATCGGGATATGCAACCCAGTGAGCATTGAGGTTTCCTGTAGCTCCGCCAAATTTTGCACTAAAAGGTATCTGATTTAAGATTTGTATTTGATTTTCGATTCGTTCTACAAACACTAAAATTTCTTTTCCTAATCGAGTAGGTGAAGCCGGCTGCCCGTGTGTACGAGCTAACATCGGAATGTTGTTCCATTCTTTTGCCATCGCTTTAAGCTTAGCTATCATTTTTTGTATATTCGGAAGATACAATTTTTGGATTGCATCTTTCCACAATAGCGGAATGGAGGTGTTATTAATGTCTTGAGAAGTCAAGCCAAAATGCACCCACTCTGCAATAGCATCAAGTTTTAAATTACTTAATTTTTCTTTTATAAAATATTCCACCGCTTTCACATCGTGATTGGTAATTTTTTCTATTGCCTTCACTTGGCTTGCATTTTCTTCCGAAAAATTTTTGACGATATTTCTTAATACTGTCTTATTTTTTTCAGAAAGAGAAAATAGACCCAATGTGCTTAATGCTATGAAATATTCTACTTCTACTTGCACTCGATATTTTATCAGTGCATATTCAGAGAAGTAGGGAGCTAATTCTTCTAGTTGATTTCGATAACGCCCATCAATCGGGGATATGGCATTGAGTGGAGATAAGGGTTGCATAATATGATTTTCGCAAAAATAAATATTAAACAGTAGTAATTCAATTTATTACTTTTAAAACTCTTTTTTAAAATAAATCTATCAAAATATAATCCATAAATGCTTGTCTGGCAAATTGGTTTTTTATGGTACCCAATTTTAAAACATATAAAATTTTAATAATATTGAATTAATCTAAACTGAGTTTTTTAATATGATTTATATTCGCAGTCAAAATGGAACAGAAGCTAAGGATTGGCGCAGTGAATTACTTAAACACCAAGCCATTAATATACGGGTTGCAAGGTGAACCTATATCGAATCAAATAGAATTAATTTTAGATTACCCATCTAATCTTACTTTCCATCTTCAAAAAAATAAAATTGACATAGCATTACTTCCAGTAGCTACAATGTCACTCATTCAAGATGCAAGAATTATATCGAATTATTGCATTGCAGCCAAACAAAAAGTGAATTCTGTCTGTTTGTTTAGCGAAGTGCCGATTGAAGATATTCAAGAAATATATCTTGACTATCAATCTCGCACCAGTGTGATGTTGCTTAGAGTGTTACTCAAAAGTTTTTGGAATTTAAGGCCTGCCCTTTTGCAAGCTGATGAGGATTACATTACCCATATTTCAGGAAAAAGAGCCGGTTTAATTATTGGCGACAGAGCTTTAATGCATCTTCAAACATTCCCTTATGTTTATGACTTGGCTGAGGCTTGGTATCAATTCACAAAATTGCCTTTTGTGTTTGCTGCTTGGGTTGCCAATAAGGAAATCGATTCTCAGTTTTTAGAATTGTTTGAAAGTGCCAATGCAAAAGGCTTACAGCAAATCAACACTATCGTGGAAAGTATTGATTTTCCGTATTTTGACTTAAAAGAATATTATGAAAACAGCATTCAATATACCTTAGATGAAGAAAAAAGGAATGGGTTGACGATGTTTTTAAAAATGGTTGAACAATTAAATTAAAAATTAAACAGATTATGAATTTATTTGAAAAATTAAATCAAGCGAAAGCACAGAAATTAAAAGAGAATTTAGAAGCAGGGCTTTCATTTTTGGAAGAAAATAAAAAGAAAGAAGGAGTGGTGAGTCTTCCGAGTGGGTTGCAATATGAGGTGTTGCAAGAAGGTGATGGAGCAAAGCCCAAAGAGACAGATACCGTCACTTGTCACTATCATGGCATGTTGATTGATGGTAAAGTATTTGATAGTTCTGTGCAAAGAGGTATTCCGGCGAGTTTTCCGCTCAATCGAGTAATTAGTGGCTGGACAGAAGCTTTGCAGCTAATGAATGTAGGCAGTAAATGGCGATTATATCTGCCACCACACCTTGCTTATGGGGAGCAACAAGCTGGCCCGATGATAGGACCAAACAGTACTTTAATTTTTGAGGTCGAATTATTAGGAATTTAAAAAAAAAGACTTATTTTCGCACTCCATTTCCGCAATTAGTTCTTAAAATAATGTGTAGGTGAGGTGGATGAGTGGCTGAAATCAACGGTTTGCTAAACCGTCGTACGGGTCAAACCGTACCGGGGGTTCGAATCCCCCCCTCACCGCATCACAAAATTTTCTATACCTTCGGGAGGTAGTTCAGCTCGGTAGAATACATGGTTTGGGACCATGGGGTCGCAGGTTCGAATCCTGTCCTCCCGACATTTTAAAAACCGTATCAATTTTTTTTGATACGGTTTTTTTTAAATACCTTTACACTTATCATTATTTATGAAAATTGCATTATACTTTGGAAGTTTTAATCCAATTCATATTGGGCATTTAATCATTGCGAATCATGTTTTGAGCTTTTGTGATGTTCGCCAGCTTTGGTTTGTTGTGTCGCCTCATAATCCATTAAAAGAAAGTAGTTCTTTGTTGAAAGAAACGCATCGCTTTCGCATGGTTCAAATTGCGGTTGATAATGAACCTCGCATGAGGGCTAGCAATTTTGAGTTTAAGCTTCCCCGCCCGTCCTACACCATTGATTCGATGACTTATTTGTGTGAGAAATATCCACAGCACGAATTTCAAATACTGATGGGTAGCGATAGTTTTTCAAATATCAAAAAATGGAAAAACTATCAAGTATTATTAAAGCAATTTAAACTCTTAATATACAATAGGCCTGGCTTTCCAATTGATTTGACGATTTCGAATAATATTGAAATATTGAATGCTCCTTTGTTGGATATTTCGTCCACTTATATCCGTTCCTTGATTAAGGAAAAAAAATCGATTCGGTATTTACTGCCAGATGTGGTGATTGATGAGATTTTATCCAATCATTACTATCAATAAAAAAGGGGTTTCGAAAATCGAATTAAGCTAGCTTCACATCTTTGACAAAAGGCTCACCAAGTTGTTGATTGATTTTTTCGATTAATAAAGCTTTATTGTAAGATAATTCATTTTTCAAAGAGGCTGTTGTTGTAAAAATATAAAGAATTCCATCTTTGATTACAAGGTCATTGGTATATTTTTCAATTGTTTTTCCCATCAATTTTCCCCAATCGAGTTTTATTTTTTCGGCAAGATAACGCTCTTTCCAGTGGCTTTGTTCCAACATTTTATCTAGAGCTTCTTTCATTGAATAGAGTGCCATCTTGAAAATTATTTAATGATTAAATATTTTAAAATATCTTCTTTGTTGATATTGCCATCGCATAAAATAACCAACCGTTCGATGATGTTTCTTAGCTCACGAATATTCCCGGTCCAATTAAATTTTTTCAATTCGGCTAATGCATCTTTTGAAATTTGCTTTTCTTTTGTATTGCTTTTGATACAGATTTCTTTTAGAAAAAAAGAAACGAGTAAGGGAATATCATCGGTACGTTCATTTAAAGAAGGTGAATGAATAGGAATCACATTGAGCCGGTGGTATAAGTCTAATCGAAAATTCCCTTTTTCAATTTCGTTATTTAAATTTTTGTTGGTAGCAGCCAACACTCTTACATTCACTTCAATATCTTTTTCTCCACCTACTCGCGAAATTTTTCCTTCTTGCAAAGCTCTTAATACTTTGGCTTGAGCACTCAAACTCATATCTCCGATTTCATCTAAAAAAAGAGTACCTCCATTTGCTTGTTCAAACTTTCCAATGTGTTGTTTCACAGCAGAAGTGAACGACCCTTTTTCATGTCCGAATAGTTCACTATCGATGAGTTCTGTAGGAATAGCTGCACAATTGACTTCTACGAAGGGATTATTTTTTCGGTTGCTAAATTCATGTAGCCAACGAGCAATCAATTCCTTTCCGGTGCCATTTTCTCCAGTAATTAAAACGCGAGCATCAGTAGGTGCTACTTTAGCTATTGTTTTTTTGATATTTTGAATAGCTTTCGTTTCACCAATAATTTCTTGTAATCCGAGAACTTCTTTTTTCAAGTTTTTAGATTCAATCTGTAGTGCCGATTTATCTAAAGCGTTTCGAACCGTAATCAATAGGCGATTGATATCAAGTGGTTTTGAGATATAATCGAAAGCGCCTTTTTTCACAGCTTCCACGGCATCATCGATAGAGCCGTGTCCCGATATCATTATGATAGGCGTTTCGATTCTGTCTTTGATGACCTTATCTAACATTTCTAAACCAGTGAGCTTGGGCATAATAATATCGCTTAACACACAATCGATTTTTTTAGACTTTAAAAGGTTATAACCTTCTAATCCGTCACTTGCTTCAATCACTTTATACCCTTCCATTGTCAGCAATTCGTTCAAAGCACTGCGTATGCTTTTCTCATCTTCAACAATCAGTATTATTGCCATTACTTTAGTTTGTGTTTTTATTATTTTAAGATAAATTTGTAATCAAAACAGGTTATTTATCTTGGTGATCTCTCCACTCATACACCCAAGTGCTTTGTATCATTTCTAAATGACCTTCATTGCACTCTTCTCTTGTTCCTTCAAAACCATCTAAAGATAAAACCCATTCTATCAAATCGGTAAATCTTATACGGTATATTTTGGATTCATTAAATTCATCTCCAAATTTTTCATAGAGTTTCTGCGCGACATCTTCGTGATCTTTCCAATAAATAGGAGGTTCGTAATGCATGGTTTTATGATTTTATATTTTTTTAAATACTTTTAGCTATTCTTATTCTCCTTGAATCAAAGATTGATCGGGTATTTTTACTTCCAAAACGCCATCTCCCTCTAGTAAAATACACTGACATGACAGGCGTGAGTTTAGTTTTGGATTGCGAGCTCTATCCACAAAGTCTTCTTCTTTATCGCTGATTTCTTCTACGAATTCTTCCCCACTTTCGAGGTAAATATGGCAAGTGCTACAAGCACAAACACCTCCACAATTATGATGCAGTGCAATATTATTTTTGAGTGCTACTTCTAAGATACTATCATCCGGTTCACAATTTTCTATAGTAATGGGCTGAATATCTTTTTCTTCAAATTTGAAATGAATCGTGTACATATTTTTAATTGAATCTAAATAAAAATTTTTTTTCGTTTCAAAGTTAGAACTTAATGTTTGAATTGAGAATAAATCATCTTCGATATAATAAATAGAATCTAAATATTAACTATACATCTGTTTTATTTTCTGACACTTTTCTAAAACTCACATTACATATTTGATTATTTGTAAAACGAAAATGCTACTTTATATTGATTTTAATTGCGCAAAAATCATCATCCAATATATTTTCTTAACCTTTTTATAATTTATTGGTGTCATCTCTTGCTACCTAACTTCGGATTCGTCATGTTAGTTAAGGCTTTGTGAAAAGGTGTTTTTATTGGTGTAACTTCTAATAGTTTTTCAAAATGCGTCGTCAAATAGGTCAATGCCTTCATTGTTGCCAATTCCTCTTTTTAGTCACTTCTGTAAAAAGTCCTTCGGGGTTAGAGAAAATAGCCTAATTTTTTCAAAGATTCTTCTTTTATGGTTTTCAATTATTCGTTTGTTTGAGCTAATTTTTGGCGTTATTTCTTGATACTTTATTTGGTCTTGTTTTAAAATTGTCGTTAGCGATAATCTGTGAAAAAAATATCTTCTTCGACAAACGAAAACACAAAACATTTTCGTAATTTAATGCCCTAATTAAATCATTCCAAAATGCCTACTATATTAGGTAAACCGTTTTCAAATTACATTTTCCACACTAGAAGATGCTTCGACAGGCTCAGCACAGGTACCATTTCGACAAATAATGAAGCGCGATTCATTGATGCCTTTGTAGATAAGTTGGATTTAAAAATGTTGGAGATTAAATCTCTTTGCCAAGATAATTATTTAAAAAAAATTGCCTGATTTGTTTGGTATTTTGCAGAGGTCATGTTGTGCGTTCGGTGTTCTGCCCGTCATTAAATGTTGTCTCAATTCTTCTTCATTTACGCTCATTGTTTTTATATATTCTTTAAAGTTTTCAGACGACTGAGGAATTGCAAGTCCAATTTTCTTTAATGTTCCGTCTGTCTCTTTTATGCGGTAATTTTCAAAAAAACTCGTGTCCTTTTTGGGAAAGATTAAAAAACCATTTTTTGAACTAAAGCGATACATATACGCAATTGTCTTGTAGTAAATACTTGTCGCTTTTTCTGTAATTTTCA
>LNFQ01000054.1 GCA_001567165.1 Bacteroidetes bacterium OLB11 | reverse complement strand
TGAACTTTTGGGACAATATTTTGGAAAGAAATATCGGAGACAAACTTATTATGATGCTGCTAAGCAGTGGCTTGAACTTAAAGATAAAGCAGAAAAAATTGTGATGAATTTCGCAAAGAAACAATACCAGTTTAGCTATGATCTATTGTTCTATGATGTAACAACTTTGTATTTTGAAACATTTGAAGAAGATGAGCTTCGCAAGAATGGATTTTCTAAAGACAATAAATCCCAGCAACCACAAGTATTGGTTGCTTTGATGGTTACAAAAGATGGTTTCCCAATTGCTTACGAAGTGTTTTCAGGCAATACCTTTGAAGGACATACCATAATTCCTGTTGTTCAGAAATTCATCCGAAAAAATAAAGTGAAAGACTTTACAATAGTGGCAGATGCAGCGATGATTAGCTCGGATAATGTTGAAGCATTAATCCAAAACAAAATTCATTATATCGTTGGCGCTAGATTAGGAAATATCTCGCAAGAACTTTTTGAAACCATTGACAAAACAATGATTCGAGAAGATGGAAAAAGTATCAGAATCCCAACACCTAATGGTTTTCTCATTTGTAGCTATTCTTCTCTACGATACAGGAAAGATAAATACGAAATGGAAAAACAAATTCTGAAAGCGAAACAATTGGTAGATAATCCAGCAAAAGGCAGGAAAACCAAATTCACAAAATCCAGTGGTAACAATACTTTGGAGATAAATCAAAAGCTAATTGATAAAACCCAAAAATTACTTGGTATAAAAGGCTACTATACCGATTTAGAGGAAACTGTGGCTAATAATGAAACAATAATTGAAAGATATCACGAATTATACAGAATAGAGCAGAATTTTAGAATTGCAAAAAGCGACCTTCAAACCAGACCTATCTTTCATTTCAAAGAGGAACCTATCAAACTACATCTTCTTATTTGCTTTATTTCCTTGGTTGCAGCCAAGCATATTGAGCTATCATCAAGCATCTCAATAAAAAAGTTTATCAAGGAGTGCAAGAAAGTAACAAGTGGAAGATTATTGGATAAAATAACCAATAAAGAACTGATCCTTAAACCTGAAATTCCTCAAGACTTAACCCAAATTATACACAATTTTTTTTGCTGACCTAATTTGGACAAGTCAGGAGGATTTTTTTGTCTGGTTTAGTAGTTATATTATTTCAAAGCATATCGGACGCCGACATAAAAGTTCGCCCCAAATATAGGTCCCCATATTAGCGAGCTGTCAAAATATGTTCCAAAAGGATTATCTGCGCTTAGTATAGGGTTGTCCATCTTATAGTTGAAAATATTTTCACCACCCACGTAAACATCAAATCCGTTTTTCCAGGACTTTGTAATTTGAGTGTTGCTCAAAAAGTAAGAAGGAGAAGTGTCAGGCAGTCTATGCGCCTCATCATTAGCTAGTGTAGAAGGTATTCTGGCGGCACTCAGCCAGTTGACTGTATAATCCAGCACCCAACCTTTTCCGAATTTTAAGGCTGTATTGGCAAATGCTCGGTGAGGAGAAGTCAGCGGCTTTCTCAACAATTCCTCACCATAAGTAGTTTGCACGTCGTTGTATCGGTATGCTAGTCTTAAGTCCATCCAGTCAGCCACATCAAAATCAGCCTGAGCCTGGAAACTATTAGAGAAGGATGTACCATTTAGATTGTAGAAGATAACTTGGCGGGCAGTTCTA
>LNFQ01000053.1 GCA_001567165.1 Bacteroidetes bacterium OLB11 | reverse complement strand
AAAATTTTCTAGAAAAGTAGTTTGTGTATATAATTTTATTAATATATAGTTGATTATAAAAAAATCAACATATAAAAATTCACAAGATGTTTTAATAAATTGTACACAGAAAAAACAATTTAATATAAACAAAATATATAATATATAGATAAAACGTATATGCATTCTAAAAATGCATTTAAAAATATTTATGAAACTTTAAAAGTAGATTATTACTTTTGGAGTTTCGGAGTATGCCAACAATTTCAACACAGCGCCAAAAATTACATCCACATAAAATGTTATTGTGGATAGCCATAGCCAGTATGTGCATGATGTTTGCCGGTTGGACGAGTGCATTTTTGGTGAGAAAAGCACAAGGGAATTGGCTTATATTTAAAGTGCCAACAGCATTTTGGATATCAAGCATTGTGATTATACTGAGTAGCATCACCATTCATCTTGCTATCAAAGAATTTAAAAAGCGAAACATAAGTTTGTATAAAACACTTATTAGCACAACAGCTTTATTGGGCTTTATATTTATGATATTACAATTTGTTGGATTTTTTCAAATGCACAAATCGGGAATAACACTAGCAAGCAATGGAGATGGAGTTTCTGGCAGTTTTATCTATGTGATATCTGGTATTCATTTGCTTCACATGTTAGGAGGAGTGATTGCTCTCATCATTACATTTTTTGTAGTGAACTTCAGACGAAAAACCAAAGTCTACACAAGCAATGGTCTTGAAATTTTAGCGACCTATTGGCATTTTGTGGATATTCTTTGGATTTATTTATTTTTATTTTTCATAATAAACTCTTAAAAAACGAATAAAACAAAATATGGATACAGCAGTAATTGAAAAAAAGAAAATGTGGGGCGGCGGAAGAAGTCCGTTCAATCTAAGTTATGGAAAAGTCATGATGTGGTATTTTCTATTAAGCGACGCTTTTACATTTGGAGCATTTCTTATTTCCTATGGAGCCACCCGATTTGCAAGTAGCGTGTGGCCAGACTCCAATGAGGTGTTCGCTTCATTTCCATTTTTTGCCCCTCATGGAGGTGCACCGATGGCATTTGTAAGTCTAATGACTTTTATCCTGATTTTAAGTTCTGTAACAATGGTTTTAGCTGTGCATGCTGGTCATTGTAGAGATAAATCAAGCGTTATTAAATGGCTATTATGGACAATTATTGGAGGAACTGCCTTTTTAGGTTGTCAAGCATGGGAATGGACTCACTTACATCATCAAGGTGCTTGGTGGGGGTCTTTCAGAACAGATGCTAATGGTGTTATAGCACATGGCCAATCTCTAAAAGACTTTTTTGCACACAACATACCTGCCGATGTAGCAACCGGTATTGCGGGGGCTGATGCAGCACATAAATTTTTTAATTATTTCTTTACAATTACAGGATTTCACGGATTTCACGTAACGACTGGAGTCGTTTTGTTAATAATTGTTCTACTAAACACAATCAACGGAACTTATGAAAAAAGAGGACATTATGAAATGGTTGAAAAAATTGGACTTTACTGGCACTTCGTGGACCTAGTATGGGTCTTTGTATTCACTTGCTTTTACCTTCTTTAATCTTAAAATATTTTATCACTTTTAAAAACTAATTAAAAATTATGTCTCATCATTTTAGCGATTACGAATCAGATCAATCAAGATTATATAATATTAATCATCATGAAGATATTAACTCAAATGAGTCCAAAGCAAAAGTAAAAAATATTTTAAAAATAACTTTGTGGTTATCTTTAATTACAATTGTTGAAGTTGCAATGGGATTATTCTGTCATTATAATCATGTACCTAAAACAATTCCAAACATTGCATTTATAATCATGACTCTACTCAAAGCATGGCTTATTGTCGCCGTGTTTATGCACTTAGGAGATGAAATTAAAAATATGATTTTAACTGTTTTAGTTCCACTAGTGTTATTTGTATGGTTCATTATTGCTTTCTTATGGGAAGGCTCTTATTGGATTTGGATTAATAATTACTTTGGAATAAGATAATTTTTAAATTCTAAAATAAAAAAAACTGCTCAATTTTTAATTGGGCAGTTTTTTTTTTAATATGGGAATTATACCAATGCCAAAAAATTAAACAATAAAAAGTACTATCAGTAATTTAAAAATCTTAAGGGAGAATACCCTACCAAAGAAAACCTCTCAATGCGGGTTAAACCCCAATTATCTCATTAAATTTATTGAGTTATTTCCTTCTATTGAATTCTTGTTGTGTAATTTGGATTAAATTTAATCAGTTAGAAAAAATAATTTCCTATTTTTATCCTTTATTTATTAAAACACAAAAAATGAAAAAAACGGCAATACAACATTCTATTTCAATTGGAATCCTTCTCCTCATTGCATTCGCCTTTAGCTACCCCACATTGCAAGGCAATAAATTAGCAGCAGGAGACACAATTCATTGGATGGGAATGAGTCAAGAGGCTAGAAGTTGGTATCAAAAAACAGGAGAAAATCCAATGTGGAGCAACTCTATGTTTGGAGGGATGCCTACTGTGACACACTATATGAGAGGTAAAAATAATTTAATTTATCCAATACAAGAATTTCTGACAGACACATTGCCTAGTCCAGTTTTTTTCTTGCTAATAGCCATGATTTGTTTCTATATTCTCATGGTCAGTTGGAATGTCAATAGTTGGATAGCCATCTTTGGGGCTGTTGCTTACGCCTTTGCTTCATATAATTTGCAAATAATAGGAGCAGGCCATAACACGAAAATGCTCAGTATCGCCTATATGCCATTGGTGTTAGCTGGGATGAACTGGGTCTATCATCAGAAATATTTGATAGGTGCCGGTGCAGCTTTAGTCGGTTTGTCACTAATGATATCCAATGCCATGTATCAGATTGACTACTATTTACTGCTGATATTGTTGGCTGTGGGAGTTGGATATTTTATTCTTGATTTAAGTCAAAAAAATCTAAAACAATTTTTTATTTCAAGTGCAATTATGCTATCTGTCGGACTGGTTTCGATAGGCCCTAGCCTTGACTCTCTCTTGCTGACAAAAGAATATACCACACAAACAATGCGTGGCGGGAAAAGTGAATTGACTATTGGCAAAACAGATAATAAAAAAGATGGCGGACTCGATAAAGACTATGCATTCATGTTTAGTCAAGGTATTGGTGAAACCTTCACCCTTTTAGTCCCAAACCTATATGGCGGTGGTGCAAGAACAAATGTGGGAACAGGCTCTGCTACATACAAAGCCGTTATGGACTTAGGTGCCGGTGAAGATAATGCCGAACAAATTTCAAAAAATGCCAATACATACTGGGGGCCTCAGCCTTATGGATTTCTCGCTGGACCGATTTACTTTGGGGCCATTCTTATTTTTCTATTTGTACTCTCTTTTTTTATTATTAAAAACAAAATTAAATGGGCGTTTATTGCGATTGCCATTATTGGAATGATGATGTCATGGGGAAAAAATTTAGCCTTCTTTAATTACTTCCTTTTTGACAATTTGCCAATGTATAATAAATTCAGAACTCCTAGCATGGCTATCGTCATTCCGGGTTTAGCCATTTGCTTGTTAGCATTTTGGGCAATGCAAAATATTTTTCAGATGTTTTGCAAAATTGAACAACGATTAGAAGCACTTAAAAAATCATTTATCATCACAGCAGGGCTGTGCCTCTTGATCGGTATCGGAGGGATAATGTTTCTCGACTTTAAAGGACCTTTTGATAGTGAGCTGAAACAATCTCTTATTCAAATGACAGGAGGCAATGAGCAAGCCGGCTCAAAACTTTTTAGTGCGATTGTGAGTGATCGCTCCTCGTTGGTTTTGAAAGATGGTATCCGTTCATTTGTTTACATAACACTTGCTGCATCTGTGATGTGGTTATTTTTAAAACAAAAAATCAAAAAAGAGATTGCGATTATTTTAGTGGGCTTGTTGATTTCGATTGATTTGATTTCGATTGGAACAAGATACCTAAATAGTGATGATTATGTCAGCACTGAAATATATGATGAGCAATTTGCTCCACGCCCAGTAGATGTTCAAATCAATCAAGACACTTCATACTATCGTGTTTATGATTTAACCAGAAACCCCTACAATGATGCGATGGGAGCTTATCATCATAAATTAGTGGGAGGTTATCATCCAGCCAAAATGGAAGCATACCAAGACTTGATAGACAATCAACTTTCACCTGGCAAAAACTTGAATGCAGAGGTGTTGAATATGCTCAATACAAAATATTTTATTTTTGATGCAGGTGGTGGAAAACCCGTTGTACAGCAAAACCCCAATGCATGTGGCAATGCGTGGTTTGTGAATAAAGTGAAAGTAGTTGAAAATGCTGACCAAGAAATGCTTTCACTGAATGCAGAAAACTTAGGGGATACTGCTCAAATTGCAAATCCATTTAGGCCAAAAGAAGAGGCCGTCGTGCAACAAAAATATTGGAATAGCACAACAGTCAACTATGATAAAGACAGCTCAAGTCATATTTCACTCACTCAATATGGACTGAATGATTTATCATTTGAATCAAATAATGCACATGATGGATTTGCCGTATTCGCGGATATTTATTATCCTTATGGCTGGAAAGCCTATATTGACGGGAAAGAAGCCCCAATCGTGAAGACCGATTATGTTTTAAGAGGATTAAACATTCCGGCAGGTAAGCATAAAATCAAATTTGAATTTCGTCCTCAAACATATTTAAAATGGGGAAAAGTGAGTTTAGTTTCTTCAATCCTTATTTTACTTGTGTTAATCGGAGGAATTGGGTTGAATATAAAAAATGAAATGAAGAATTAATTATGAGTTTGAAAATTATTCCTGCTGATGAAAGCCATATCCCTTTTATTTTTAGCTTTATACAAAAAATGGCTGCTTATGAAAAATTGAGCCATCAATTGGAAGTCAGTACCGAACAATTGCATTTTCATTTAATAAAAAATAAATCAGCCCATTGTATTTTAGCAATAGAAGACAATATCCCTATTGGATTTGCATTATACTTTTTTAATTTTTCAACTTTTAAAGGAAAGCAAGGCCTTTATCTTGAAGATATTTATGTAGAAGAAGCACACAGAGGAAAGGGGTACGGTAAACAATTATTTTTAGCTTTAGTAAAAATAGCCAAGCAACATCAGTGTGGACGTATGGAATGGAGCGTATTAAACTGGAACAAGCCCGCCATTGATTTTTATAAATCATTAGGAGCGACTCCAATGGATGAGTGGACCGTTTATCGCTTGACAGAAGAAAAAATAATAGCTATTTCTGATATTTCATCATAAAAAAAACAAAAAACGAAATTATATTTATTTGTCATTTTATATTTACTTTTACAAACTAGCACAATCGTCAGAAGAATAAAATCTACGAAAATACAATATGGATATTGCACGTTATATAATTAAATTTTTGATTAAAAATAAATATTGCAACTTGCCAGGCCTAGGTGAGTTTGAATTGAAAAAAATAGCTTCTGCTGTAAAAAAAAGAAAATGGGGAAGTGACACCGGCTAAGTTTGAAATTCGGTTTTCAACGCTAGGAAGTATCGATGATGCTTTTGCTGCATACGTTGCCGGCTTTGAAAATGTGAGTATCAGCAACACTTCAAATTACATAAAAAACTATTGTCAGAAAGCAAAAAATGAAGTTTATACAAATGGAAAATTTACCTTTGAGCATCTTGGCTATTTAACTTTACAGAACAATCAAATTATATTTGTTCAAACCGATGAATTAGAAATGGGAAATGCTGCTTTGCCTTTACCTGAAATAGATCATCGATTAAAAAGCAACACAGAAAAAAAATTTGATTTCTCATATCCAGTTGCCCGCACTTCACCTATAAAAGTAAGAAAAATTGGTATTTCCAAAATCTTAGTACCTCTTATTTTAGTTTTATTTTTAATGACTGTTGCCTTTTTTGCCTATCGATATATAGCAAGTAATAATGAGCTTGTTAAGGATACTCAAGAGCTGAATAACACTTCGGATATTATTACACCTCCAACTCAAGATTCTTTAACGAATAATAATCTACAACAATCAGCAATAACCGATAGCAATAACCAGACAAATAGCATCGCCCCAGTGCCAAATGCTGAAGGCATTTACAAAATTGCATTGTTTCATTTTAACAATGAAGCTCAAGCAAATGCAAAATCAGGGAAACTTAATTCATTTGGAAATCGTACGGAAGTAGTTAATCTTAATGAAAGTTTTATAGTGGCTATTTTATCTACAAACCCTCAAAATGATACCACCAAATTAGTAGATTCACTTCGTAAATTTTTTAACCCAAAAGGAAACGTTTTTTGTGATTCATTAAATTGGTTTTCATAAATAAGATTTATGAAAATTAAAACAACCAATACATTTTATAAGTTGAGGAGTAAAAAATTTAAATAAAGACATTTTTTGAATGAGATAACGCTTTTCAAATCTACCTTTGTGACATGTTTAAAAAAATAAAATTGAAGAGCCTTTTTTTTGGTGCCTTATTTAGTTTTTTAATTCCCCTTATTGCCTTTTTGATATACAGGCATCAAGTATTAAAAAGTAACGCAAAATTTCCGGATTTTTTTGGTGCTAAAATTGATTCACAACTTGTAAATGGTAAAATGCAATATGATACTATTTTTCACAATACTCGAAATCTAGAATTAATTAACCAACTAGGAGATACAATTTCACTTAATGAAACATTCAAAGATAAAATCCTTGTTATTGATTTCATTTTTACCTCATGTGCAACTATTTGTCCAACTCTAACAAGCAATATGAATTTGCTCAATCGTGCCTACAAAAAAATGATACCTCTGTTCGATTTATTTCTATTACCGTTGACACAGAGCATGATTTTGTACCACAGCTCAGAATGTATGCAGATAAACAAAATGCAAATCATGATAAATGGTTTTTTTGCACAGGGAATAAAAAAAGACATTTATGAATTTGCAAGGAAAGAGCTCATGCTTACTCTTCCTGATGGAAATGGCGATGAAGATGATTTTATACATCCCGACCAATTTGTATTATTAGATCAAAATAGAAATGTGAGAGGATACTATGATGGATTAGACTCAAATAAGGTGCGACTATGTGCCGAAGATATCGCATTTCTTATCCTTGAAAACAATACGAAGAAAATCAAAAAATGATGAACACTCCAAGGACGCTCAAAAATTTAATAACTAAAAATGATAAAAAAGCACATCTCAGAATTTGGGTATTTTCTATCTTTATTTTTACTATCATTTCTATTCTTGACCGAACAACCTTAAATGTCAATTTAGGATTTAATCCACACCTATTTGCTTTGCTAAGTGCATGTGTGAATTCAATGGTAGCTATATTATTAATAGTTGCCCTTATAAAAGTAAAGCAAAAAAAGTATGTTCAACATCGAAACATCATGTTGCTTACAATGGTATTTTCAGTATTCTTTTTAATCTTTTATATTGCCCATCATTTATTTGCAGGAGAAACAAAATTTGGTGATATCAATCATGATGGAATTTTATCAATAGATGAAAAACAACTCGCAGGAAACCTTAGATATTTTTATTATATCATTATCAGTACTCATATCCTATTGGCAGGCATCGTAATGCCTTTCGTTCTCTACAGCACATACAGAGCCCTTATTGGAGAGTTTGACAAACACAAGAAATTAGTTCGATTTACTTTTCCAATATGGCTTTATGTTGCTATTAGTGGCGTTATTGTCTATATACTCATTTCTCCTTATTATCATTCACCCTAACTCAACGTTTTAGATTTGATACCATTTATTTTAAAATAAATTAGAATAAATGATCTAACGCACTCTATTCTGATTTCCCAATTTATTTATTTGATAACAAAAAATCTTTTTGACAGATACATAAAACAACATTTTGTGTGTCTGATACAAACCCAGCATACATAGAATTTATCATTCATATTTTTACTCACTCATGTCTCATTATGTAATTGGGGTTTAAATTTTTTTATGATTATCTTAAAATTAATGTATTTTTATAACAAAATTTATGAGTTATGAATATGGATTGGCAAACAGGAAAAGTGATTAAAATCATTAAAGAAACTCATAACACAAATCGGTATATTATTGAAGCGATGCAAATGGACACATTCGATTTTTTACCCGGACAATTTATAACGCTCGACTTGCCCATTCATCTCAAAAAAAATAAACGACTAAGAAGCTATTCTATTGCATCAGCCCCTGATAGTAGCAACCAATTTGAACTGCTCATTTCTTTGGTTGAAGATGGCTTAGGAACTCCCTTTATTTTTCAACAAGTCAAAGAAGGAGATGAATTAACTTTTAGAGGTCCTCATGGTGTTTTCACCCTTCCGACTAATATCAACTCAGATTTGTTTCTTATTTGTACAGGCACCGGAATAGCTCCGTTTAGAAGTATGATTAATCATATTTATCAACAACAAATTGGATTTTCAAATGTATATATCATTTTTGGTACTCGAACTCAAAATGATTTACTCTATTATAATGAACTTAGAGAACTTGAAAACAAAATGAAAAATTTCCACTTTATTCCTGTGTTGTCAAGAGAGCAATGGGAGGGAAAAAGCGGCTATGTGCATCCTATTTATATGGAACTTTCACACAATAATCCCAATGCTCAATTTATGCTTTGCGGATGGAGAAATATGGTAGATGAAGCACGTGCTAACCTGAACACAGCAGGATTTAACAAAACACAAATTCATTTTGAGTTATATGGATAATTCAAACGGCTTTTTATCTTTTCATTTCAAAATGACCTCTAGAAAGAATTTCTTGAACAACTGATTCAATTGCTGCATCATCGCCTGTTGCATCATATCTATTTTTTAGATTATTGCTAAAAAGAATAGCTACGGTTTGCCAAATTCTAGCATTAAATCCTCCTTTTAATTCTTTAATAATTTGATAAACCGGTTTGCCTGTTTCTCTCGCAACCAGCTTTACTAGTATTTGACCTTGCTCAACCGTTAAGTTCTCTAATTCTCCTTTAAACCTTTTATTTAATTCGGCTTCTTTCCTTTCTTTATAAATCTTTTTTGCATCCTTACTGTATATCGTGTTCATTGCAGAATCAATATCGTGCAAAACAAAACTGGCCGCTACTGCATAAGGGTAAGTTACATACACATTATATCGCAATCGCTCATAGGCTTGAGCTTGCTTTTGTTGTTGCCTTCTCTCTTTGATAGCCCATTTTGGGGCAATATCTTTGATAATAACATCTCTTAATACAACATGAGGAAAGGTGTCACCATCAACAACAACAGCACCTAAAAGTATAGTATCATTTACCCCCTTTTTTCCTGAGTAAAAGTTTTTTTGCTTAACGCAAAAACAAAAATGAACAATAAAATCAATCGTACGAACATCCTTTATACTTACAAGAAAATTCTTGCATATACAAAGTTGTCAAAAAATTACGACTAATTTATATTTAGCAATTAAAAATTAAAATTGGACATTTTTATCCAATTTTTGATTAACTTCGTTTAAATGAATGAAGTTAATGTTTCAAAAAGTTGTGAATATGGTTTAAAAGCAATGTTATATATCGCTTCAAAGTCTGCACAAGATCATACTTCAACTCTTGATGAGATATCTATTCACATAGGCTCACCAATGGCATTCACTTCAAAAATTTTACAACAATTAAAAAGACATCAATTACTAATGTCCATTAAAGGCAAGTCTGGTGGCTATCTAATTGAAAAAGAAAAATTATCACAAATCAATCTATTCCAAATAGTATCAGCATTAGAAGGAGATGAACTATTTACAAAATGTGGCTTAGGACTTGGAATGTGCAATAGCAAAAATCCCTGCCCAATCCATAATGAATATTCTATCATCAGAAACAATCTAAAAACGATGCTTAAAAATAATTTTTTAAAAAATAATATTGAGCAATTGAACAAAGGAAAAACGACACTTCTTCGTTCTACAAACATTTTAAATATATGAAAAGCTATGAAACACTCACAGAAGCACTCAGTGCATTAAGCCAAAAAGGATATACAACCGATTTTTCATTATTAACAGAAAAAGAATGTTTGTATTGTCATAAAACACAAGAAGTGCTTGACCCTGACGATTTTTTAATTGATGAAATGTATCACTTTGATGGAGAAACAGACCCCAGCGATGAAGTCATTATCTATGCAATTTCATCAGATAAATTTCAAATAAAAGGAACTCTTTTGCACGCATTCGGTGCTTATGCAGATGTTAATCAATCTAAAATTGTAGAAAAACTACGGTATCGCAATAAAGCAAACAAAACACCAATCAAACGCTCAAAAGAACTTATACAACTCAGTCGTGAACATCATCATGCGTTATTATTAGGTTGGAAAATTAAAAGAGGGATTCAAAAAAATGTTGAACTTAGTTCAATCGAAAAATATGCCAAATGGTTTTATCTAAATCATTTAAAAACCCATTTTGAAATTGAAGAAAAATATGTTTTCCCTTTACTCGAAGATTCAAACGAAAACAAAAAAATAGTTTTAGCACAACATCAACAGCTTAAAAATTTGTTTGAAAAAGAAAACTTCGATAAAGAAACATTACACCAAATCAATACCATGCTAACTGATCATATCCGATTTGAAGAAAGAATACTTTTTAATGAAATTCAACAGAGCCACAATGCACAGTTATTAGGTGTTCTGCAAGAGGTGCATCATCAACAACCATTTATAGATAATGAATCAGACCCATTTTGGTTATGAAAAAAAAAGTCATCATCATTGGTGGAGGTTTTGCAGGAATACAACTAGTTCGAAACCTAGACAAATCCTTATTTGATATTTTATTGATTGATAAAATTAATCATCATCAATTTCAACCATTATTTTATCAAGTTGCTACATCTCAGATAGAGCCTTCCAGCATTTCATTTCCATTAAGACATATCTTTAACAAGACTCAATCAACTCAAATTCGACTAGCAGAAGTAAAACAAATTTTGCCAGATAAAAATCAAATTCAAACTGACATCGGAATCTTTGATTTTGATTATTTAATCATAGCAAGCGGCTGCAAAACAAACTACTTTAATAATACCAACATCAAGGCAAATTCATTCCCTCTCAAAAGCACCTTTGACGCTATCAATATTCGCAATCATATCTTAACTATTTTTGAAAAAACGTTAAGTGAAACTAATGAAAATAAAAAAGCACTTCTCAATTTAATTATTGTCGGAGCGGGTCCCACTGGTGTTGAGCTTGCAGGGGCTTTTGCTGAAATCAAAAAACATGTATTACCAAAAGATTATCCAGGTATTGACTTTTCAAACTTCACAATCTATTTGATAGAAGGCAGCAAAAATACATTGAATAATATGAGCGAAAAATCTCAAACTGCTTCGATGAATTATTTGATGAAAATGGGAGTGCAAGTGATTACAGGAGTATTTGTAAAAGACTATGACGGAAAGATTGCAACTTTATCCAATGGACAAAATATTGAAAGTGTCACTATGATTTGGGCTGCCGGTGTGACAGGAAATAAAATAGATGGATTGCCCAAAGAGTGCTGGACTCCTACCAATCGAATTATCGTCAATCGGATGAATCAAATTGAAAATTTCCCAAACCTATATGCAGTCGGTGATATCGCTTGGATGCAAACACCTCAATACCCTAATGGACATCCACAGGTTGCTAATGTAGCCATTAATCAAGCTAAAAAATTAGCCAAAAATTTAAAACATCAAATCCAAAATAAAACTACTTCCGAATTTGAATATAAAGATTTTGGAACAATGGCCACAATCGGTAGAAACAAGGCTGTTGTTGAGTTTCTGCATTTTAAATTTAAAGGATACCTTGCATGGCTCGTGTGGATGTTTCTTCATTTAATGTTGATTCTTTCTGTTAGAAATAAACTCATTATTTTTATCAATTGGGCATGGACTTATACTTCAAAAGATAGTGCTTTACGATTAATTCTGAAATCAAATAAAAAGGAATAGAAAATTTTTATTTTGTAATAAAAACGTAATCAATTTGAAATATTGATGTCATAACCTCATTCGATTTTTGCATTAAATTTTAAAACAAGATTTAATGAACAAAAAATAATACTATTAGGCTGCTTGCTAACAATGAACACAGCCATCTATGCTCAAGAAGAAAAGCAAGATCCCGTAAAAGAATTAGAGCAACAAACACAGTTGCTACAGGATGATATTAAATCACTCAAACAATTTATGGTTTCGGGCTATGTGCAAACGCAATTTCAATACGGTGAAAAAAATGCTTCCCTAAAAGTAGGAAGTGTGAACACCGATTTGAATAAAGATTTTAGTCGGTTCGGAATAAGACGTGGAAGAATCAAATTTCAATTTGAAAGAGGAATCGCCTTAGGGGTTTTTCAATTAGACATGACAGATAAAGGAGTTTCTATTAAAGATGCCTACCTAAATGTTAAAATTCCACGGCTTGGTAATAGCTCAATAAAAGCAGGGATATTCGATAGACCATTCGGATATGAAATTGCCTATTCATCTTCAAGAAGAGAATCTCCAGAAAGAGCAACCGTCATTACAACCTTATTTCCTGACGAACGCGACTTAGGGTTGATGCTCACTTTGCAAGCACCCAAAACTTCTTCTTGGAATTTTCTAAAACTAGAAGCGGCTTTAGTGAGTGGAAATAGTATCAAATTGGATATGGATAATCGCAAAGATTTTATTGGACATCTGAGTGCCAACAAAAACATTAATGAAAAATATAACATCAGCGGAGGCATCTCTTACTACAAAGGCAGCACCTACCAAGGAAGCTCAAGCGTTTATAAAATGAATGGCAACAAATTTGAAGGCAGTACAGACACTTCTCATTTTGGAGCTTTTGCTAATCGTGAATATATTGGAGTGGACGCACAATTTGCAACCATTACATCAATCGGAACGACACAACTATATGGGGAATTTCTTACAGGGGTTCAACCGGGCGATAAAAGCAGCTCAAAGAGTCCTAATTATTCAACCCTGCCAACTAATGATACTTATATCAGAAATTTCACTGGAGGATATATCACCCTCGCTCAAGACTTAGGAAAAGTTCCGCTAGTTCTTGTTTTGAAATATGACAACTATGACCCAAACTCAAAAGTTTCCAAAAATGATATTGGCTTAAATGGAACCGGAAAAGGTGATATTGCTTATCAAACTATCGGCACTGGCTTAATATGGAAAATCAATAATACCATGAGATTAACAGGGTACTATGATTGGATAAAAAATGAAACCTCCACTTTATTGAAAGGTTATGATAAAGACATCGCTGACAATGCTTTCACTCTCCGATTTCAATATAAATTTTAAAAATAGAAATTCTTTTCCTTTAAACAGCCTTTTCGAGAGGGAGTTTTGAATAATTCGTTTAAGCATAATAATTGATTCAATTCTCGAGAAGGAATGTTTTTTAGTGAATCAAATCTCTAACTACTTATTTTTTGCTCATTTATTAATCTGAAATTTTAAGTCAATGTTTATCTAAATTGATTAGATAAAACCTTTTCCTAAAAAACGTAACCAAATTGTAATAATATCTCAAACCCTCTGCAACATTTCAAATGGAGTTTTGCATCAAATTTAAAAACATAAAAAAATGAAAAGAATAATCACAATTTCATACACTCTAGTAGGACTTGTATTTGCAAGCAATGCACAGAAAATTAAAGGCTCAGAAACCGTTTTACCCATTTCAGAAAAAGCCGCACAAGTATTTATGAAAACAAATAGCAATCAAAAAGTAACTGTAACTGGAGGCGGCTCTGGTGTTGGTTTTTCAGCATTAATAGAAGGCTCAACCGACATTGCACAAGCATCTCGTAAAATTAAATTCTCTGAAAAACAGAAAATACAAGAAAGTGGAAATTCGGTAAAAGAGATCATCATTGCTTATGATGGATTAGCTGTTATCATCAATCCAACCAATAAAGTGAAAAAGCTAACTAAAGAACAATTAGAAGGAATCTTTACAGGAAAAATTAAAAATTGGAAAGAAGTAGGTGGAGATGATTTAAAAATAATTCCTTATTCGAGAGAAACTTCTTCAGGCACTTATGAGTTTTTTAAAGAACATGTTTTAAGTAATAAAAACTATATGTCAGGAATCATGAGCATGCCTGCAAATGGCTCTATCATTCAATCGGTGAGCCAAACAAAAGGAGCAATTGCTTACGTGGGACTAGCTTATTTTAGTAAGTCTGTACAAGAAATTGCCGTTTCTTTTGACAAAGGAAAAACATATATCGTTCCATCAGAAGAAACCGTTAAAAATAAAACTTATCCAATTGTAAGACCTCTCTTTTATTACTACTTCACAAAATCAGAAGCAACTGTAAAGAAATATATCGACTTTATTCTTTCACCTAATGGGCAAAAAATAGTAGAAGAAGTTGGTTATATACGCATCAAGTAGTCAATGAACGAAAACTGAAAAAATGACAAAAAGAAAATCATATAGACGAATTTTAGAAATAGGAGTTGAGCAATTATTAAAACTGAGTGGTGCCCTTACAGGCATCACTATTTTATTTATCACTTTATTTTTATTCAAAGAAGGTATCAACCTATTCAACACTCCAGAGATTGAACAAGGATATGGACTTTATTTAAATGTGAATAATAAAATCAATACTCTAACCCCAATAGAAACTAAAAAGGTATTTGATGCTGAAATCGCCAACTGGCAAGAGCTGGGAGGAAAAGATGAACCGATAAAAATTTTCAGAATTGATGATTTATTTCAAATTTATAGTGAAGATGAATTAGGCGAAAACAATGAAAATGTATCTCCTAAGCTAAGCGAAATTATTTCAAAAGACGAAAATATCATTGCCTTTCTTCCAAAACAATTTGCTCCGAAAGGGTCCTCCATAAAGGAATTATTAGCAGAGAATGTAAAAATGAAGGATTACTTTTTTGGAAAAGAATGGATTCCAACGGCCACTCCAGTTCCATTATTTGGGGTGTTGCCCCTCATGTTAGGAACATTATTTGTAAGCATTTTTGCCTTACTAATTGCATTGCCATTAGGGTTAGGGGTGGCTATCTATTTGGCAGAATTAGCAGGAGAAAAACAAAGGCGAGTTTTAAAACCCATTATTGAATTATTAGCAGGAATTCCCTCTGTGGTTTATGGTTTTTTCGGATTAGTTGTATTAGCACCAATTGTTCAAAAAGTATTTCAAATATCAGTTGGAGAAACAGCATTAACGGGTAGTCTAATATTAGCAATCATGGCATTGCCAACCATCATATCAGTTTCAGAAGATGCGATAAGAAACACCCCAAGAGAAATGCGAGAAGCAAGCTTAGCATTGGGAGCATCACATTGGCAAACGATATATCGCGTTGTGATTCCATATTCAAAATCTGGGATTTCGGCGGCTGCCGTTCTTGGCATTGGTAGAGCTATTGGTGAAACTATGGCAGTATTGATGGTCACAGGAAACGCCTCCATAATTCCTCATTCTATATTTGATTCAGTACGAACAATACCAGCCACCATCGCTGCAGAGCTTGGCGAGTCACCAGCAGGAAGCTCTCACTATCAAGCACTCTTCTTATTAGGCTGCATCTTATTTGTATTTACAATGATTATTTCAATTATCACCGAACTGATTTCAAAAGCTAAAAAATTAAAATCACATTAAAAAATGAATAAAAAAACAAGTCAACAAATCGCATTTTATACATTTAAATTTTTTGGAATATTAGTTGTTGCAATTCTCTTTAGTATTTTAGGGTTCATTATTATTAATGGAATCAAAGTCATAAACTGGGAATTTTTAACAACAGCTCCAAAAGAAGGAATGACTTCCGGTGGTATATTTCCAGCAATTGTAGGGACCTTTTATTTAATGATAGGGAGTATGCTGTTTGCCTTTCCATTAGGTGTGATGTCGGCCATTTATACCAATGAATATGCAGGCAAAGGATGGATTGTAAAGTTTATTCGTATGATGACTAATAACCTTGCAAGTATTCCATCTATTGTGTTTGGATTATTTGGAATGTCATTATTTGTTATCAAACTCAAATTTGGAGATTCTCTTTTAGCAGGCTCTCTAACGCTAGGTCTTTTAACTCTCCCTCTCATCATTCGAACGACCGAAGAAGCACTAAAGGCTGTGCCAGACTCATACAGAATGGGAAGTTTAGCATTAGGAGCTACTAAATTACAAACCATCAGAAGAGTCATATTACCGACAGCATTACCCAATATTCTAACAGGATTAATCCTATCCATAGGGCGAGTTTCTGGCGAAACTGCACCAATATTATTCACTGTTGCAGCTTACTTTTTGCCACAACTTCCTTCTGGAATTTTTGACCAAGTAATGGCTTTGCCTTACCACTTATATGTTTTGGCAACGAGTGGCACCGACATTGAAGCATCAAGACCCATGGCTTATGGTACTGCGTTTGTATTAATTATGATTGTATTAGTCATGAATTTAACAGCATCCTTTATTAGAAGAAAATTAGAAAAAAACAAAACAAAACATTAAAAAATAATTCTATGACAAAACAAATAGAAGCAAACAA
>LNFQ01000052.1 GCA_001567165.1 Bacteroidetes bacterium OLB11 | reverse complement strand
GGCTTGCGTTTTAGGAGCTGCTTTTTTTGCAGGGGCTGCTTTTTTAGGAGCTACTTTTTTTGCAGGAGCCACTTTTTTTGCAGGGGCTGCTTTTTTTGTTGTTGCCATTGTTTTGAATTTTTAGGGTTAGTTAATGAATGAATTTATGAGAACAAATATATTAATGTTTTTTAAAATTACAAAACAGAAACGATTGTTTTTTCTTTTGTTTTTCTAAAATTCACTGTTCCATCTTGTAGAGCATATAGAGTAAAGTCTTTTCCTACACCTACATTTGTGCCTGGATGATAAACAGTTCCTCTTTGTCTAACAATGATGTTTCCTGCAATTGCAGCTTGTCCACCATATAATTTCACTCCCAATCTTTTGCTTTGAGAGTCTCTTCCATTCTTTACACTACCTTCACCTTTTTATGTGCCATGGCTATTTTATTTTATTTGATTAAGATTTTAATAATTTTTATGCTAAAGAAGTAATTTTCACTTGAGTTAATGCTTCTCTATGTCCAATTTTTTTTAGTATGCCCTTTTCTTCTTTTTTGTGAAAAGTAATAACTTTATCACCCTGCAAATGGTTTAATATTTCAGCTTTTGCAGATCCATTCATTGCAACAGCCCCATTATTTGAAGACATTAGTACTTTTACATCTACGACATCACCGACATTTCCTTGTAAACGGTGTACATAAAGAGTATCATTTTCTTTTGCTTTAAATTGCTGACCGGCAATATCTAATATTACAAACATATTTTTTTTTTAGGTGTGCAAAGATAATGTTTTTTTATTATCCACCAAAAACTTTATATTGTTAATATGTTATTTTGAAAAAATCGCTTTCTTCAGTAAAGAATTATTATTAGGCTAGGGGCTTAGTCGGTTTTTTTTCCATGTGCCATCATTTTGTAAGCTATAGCAAATTCGGTCGTGCAATCGACTTGCTCTACCTTGCCAAAATTCAATGTAGATAGGACTCACAGCAAATCCACCCCAGTAATCCGGTTTAGGAATTTGTTCGAGTTGTTTAAACTCTAATTCAAATTTTTTAGTTTTATTTTCTAATTCTTTTCTATCACTTAGTATTTCACTTTGATGTGATACCCATGCTCCGATTTGGCTTTCGCGAGGTCTTGATTGAAAATATTCGATTGATTCTTCTTCTGAAATTTTTTGAACTGATCCTCTTATTCTGACTTGTCGTTGAAGTTCTTTCCAATAAAAAACTAAAGTTACATGAGGGTTTACAAGAATTTCCTTTCCTTTTTGGCTATTGTAATTTGTAAAAAAACGAAATTCGTTGTTTTCGATTCCTTTCAAAAGTACGTTTCTTCCGTTGGGAATATTATGTTGGTCAACAGTGCAAAGAGTCATTGCATTAACATCTACGATTTTTGATTGAATCGCTTGATTAAACCAATTTTCAAATTGTTCCACTGGATTTGCTAATACTTCAGATTCATCAAGCTCTGATAGTAAATACTCTTCCCGAATAGAAGCAATATCTTTTTGCATATTAAAAAAAGTAAAATGGATTATGCGTCTTGTTTAAGATAATTTTTCATAACAAAAACCAATCCTACCACCATAACAATAATGTAAAATACACATCCCCAATGTCCTATAAAGTTTCCAAATTCTAACATAATTAATTTGTTTTGTATAAAATGATTTGCAAATATAAATAAATTCCTTAAAGTCTTTTTCGATGTCTAAATTTGAATACAAATCCCGCTTGTAAAATTGATTTCCCTATTCCTGCTTCTATATAGATTGCGGTTCGTGTCAAGAAGAAATAACGAAGTCCGATTGACATTTCATAAGATATCGGCATTGGTAATTTAAATTGAGATTTAAAGGTTGTATCTTCTGGAGAATAGGTTGTAAAATCTTTATTCATAAAATAATTATATCCGACACCACCTCCTACATAAAAGTCAACATCTTTTGTAACAATTAAATGATAGTTGAATCTCAAATTAGCACTGATGTCGTGCAAGGTTGTTCCATATCGATAAGGCAAGAAATTTCCTGTAAAGGGGTCGGTACGATTGACTGTCCATTCAGATTTGTATAAAATATAACCTGCGGAAAGAGCGACGCTTAATTTTCGTGAAAGTCCGTATTCTGCCTTCCAATAAAACGGCCCCACACCAACAACTTTAAAGTTGGTTGAGTCTCTTTGGTAATCAAATAATTTGTTATCTAATCTTGGCTGTCCATAGCCATAAGAGAAATGTATTTGTCCTTTTTCATGTGCCTTTTGATCCCATAAATAATCCCAGCCCGATACGCTCTTTTCTTGTGCGTCTGAATACAAGGTATAACTCATCAAAATAAGCAATACGAATAAAAATCTGTTCATGTATATCCGAATTTGGGGACAAATTAAGGAAAAACAATTAATAAAAGAAAATAGATTCTTATTTTTTTGTTTTTTCTTAAAATAATTCTCCCTTTCCTTCTCTGATTACTTGAGGGGGCGACACGGTGCAATCCACCACTGTCGAAGGGGTATGGCCTCCTTCTCCTCCATTTATAATTAGGTCAACTTGATTTTTAAAGACCGCATGAATTTCCTCTGCATCGGTATAAGTATATTCTTCATCCGTGAAGGGGAGTGAGGTACTTATAATTGGGTTTCCGAGTTCTTTCAGTATTTCATTGCAAATTTTATTTTCAGGAACTCTTATTCCGACGGTATCTTTTTTGGTTCGTAAAAGTTTTGGCACTTGCTTGCTTGCGTTTAATATAAAGGTAAACGGACCGGGTAGGTTTTCTTTTAAAAAACGATAAAGTGGTGTGTCGATGGCTTTACAATAAAGGCTGAGATGACTGAGGTCTGAGCACAAAAATGAAAGCTGTGCTTTTTTAGGATTGAGTTTTTTGATGTGGCATATTCTTTCGATTGCCTCGGGATGAGTAATATCGCAGCCCATTCCATAAACCGTATCTGTGGGGTAAATGATAATCCCTCCACTTTTCAAAATAGAAGTAACTTGTTTGATTTTACGTTCATCAGGGTTTATTGGGTGAATATCAATAATCATATGTAGCAAATTTACATGATTATTTTTATATCTTCGTTTTTTATGCTTGAGTATCATCGTATAGGTCGAAGAGAAATTTGGTTGCTTTTGGTGGGGCTTTCGTTCATTACATTCCCATGGTCTGAACGCATAAATTCTTTTTTTATTTTATTGATTGTTCTTCATTTTTTTGGGATAAAAATCTTCATATCAAGTCTAGAAATTTTAAAAAAAATCTAATTAAAATCTTTCCTTTCGCTTTCTTTTTTCTGCTCCATTTTTTCTTTATTCGATTTTCAAATATTGAAACTATTTCTTTACAAACGATTGAAGTGAAGTTGAGTTTTTTAATATTGCCGATTGTTTTTTCTGGCGAAAATTTTTTGGGATAAAAAAAATAGCCATTTCATTTTTAAGTTTTTTGCCTTTTCTCTTTTGCTGTCTGTTTTATTTTGCCTCTATCAATATTATATCATTTATTATCCTGTAGAGCAATGGAGTAAAGTTTTTAAACGTATGTATTTCTCAAGAATCATGCACCCCGGATACTATTCTAATTTTTTTTATGATTGCTTTTATTTATTGTTCTCTTTCTCTTTTTGAAGAAAAAAATTTGAGTCGTTTTCGACAAAAAATTTATTTCTGATTTTTTTGTATTATCTTTTTGTGTGTCCTATTAATTCTTGCATCTAAAACATCATTGATTGTTTTGTTTCTTTTCTTTCTTATTTTATTATGGAAAAAAATTGCCTCCCTTTTTAAAAGCTATTTAAAATATGTTTTATTATTTCTTTCTCCGCTTGTGCTTCTTCTCTTTTTCTTGTTTACACCCGGCATTCGAAATCGGGTTTTAGAAACACAGAATGAATTAACCGAAATTGGCTCTGATGTTGACTTTGACAATTCAACGGGCAGTCGCTTAGCAGCTTGGGCAGTCGAATGGGATTTAATTATGCAAAATAGTTGGAAGGGCTATGGTATAGGAAATGCAAATGATGTTTTATTGAACGAATTGAGAAATAAAAATTATACCGATTTAGTAGAAAATAAAATGCACACCCATCAACAGTTTTTTCACACTTGGCTAGATTTGGGTTTACTCGGATTGATTTCTTTACTAGCTTTGTTTGCTTTTTTATTTTATTATTTTATTAAAAACAAAATCGAAATGGGCACATGGGCTACACTGCTCCTTTTTGTGTATTGCTTGACAGATGATGCTTTGGAGGTACAAGCAATTTTAGTTTTTTTCATATTATTGATTACACTTTATTTATTTCAGCCAACAACTTATCAAAATAAAAATAAATTATTTTGAGTACATAAATTTATATCCGACTCCCCTAACGCTAATAAAATATTTAGGATCCTTCGGTTCTTCTTCAAAGTATTTTCGAAAGGTGGTAATAAAGTTGTCAATGGTGCGTGTGGTGGGAAATACATTATATCCCCATACCATTTTTAATATCTGCTCGCGACTCACAACATTGTTTTTATTATCTATCAATAATTTCAAAAACTGTGTTTCTTTTTTGGTCAAGCTCCGATGATTTTGATTGATATCTACACAGGTTAATTCTTGAAAATTAATTTCACAATTTCCAAATTTAAAATTAGATAATTCATTCGCTATTTGTCCTGAGCTATTATTTCTAATAATTAATTTTTCAATTCGGAGAAGAAGTTCTTCCAAGTTAAAAGGCTTCGTGATATAATCATCTCCTCCTTTTTTGAGTCCAAGCACTTTATCTTCTCCCGAGTTTTTGGCCGATAAAAATAAAATCGGCACTTTATCATTTTGCAAGCGAATTGCTTCACACACAAAAATTCCATCAAACTCAGGCAGCATAACATCTAACAAAATACAATCAAAATATTCTTCTTTAAAAGTTTTGATTGCTTTTTTCCCATCTTCAACTGCAGTGACCGAATAACCTTCTAATTCTAAATTGAGCTTAAGGGTTTCTCTTAAACTTTCTTCATCTTCTACAATGAGTATTTGATATTTTGTTTCTTGCATTTTTTAAAAAAGAGTTTAAACGATGACTTCAAATATTGTTCCTCGTGGATTGTTATTTTTGACAACGATTTGGTATTTGTAAAGATGAATAATTTTCTTTACAATATATAAGCCTAATCCTGTTCCTTTGGAAGTACGTGTATTTTCATTTCCGATTCGATAAAATTTTTCAAATATTTTTTTCTTTTTCTTCGTCAGCTATACCAGCACCGCAATCTTTGATAGAAATAGAGGTTTTATTATTTTCATTTTTCATATCAATAATGATGGCTTCATCTTTAGGAGAATATTTAATAGCATTTTCAATCAGATTACTAAAAACCAACTTCCAAAGCGTTAAATCACCTTGAATTATTTTATCTTCTAACAATTGATTGAATTGAATATTTACATGATGATGACTTCTCTTTTTTTCATCCACAACTTCATTCAAAATTTGATTTAGCGAAACATCATCTGTATAAATAACTTCCTTCATTTTTTCAAGTTGGGTTGCAATTAAAATATTATTGCACAAATCGTTTAACCGATTTGCTTCTACAATTGAATATCCAACGAGTTTTGTTTGAGTTGTTTCATCTAATTTTCTTTTTTCTAACGTTTGCAAATTCAATTTGATGCCGGCAAGAGGCGTTTTCAATTCGTGTGTAATGCTCAGCATAAAATTATGTTGAAGTTTTGCAAGTTTCCTTTGCTTATAATAAGATATATACACCACTCCGGCTGCAATAATAATGATAATAATAAATGTGGCTCCTTCACCCCAAAATTGACTGATTCTTCTTTCTTTTTTTGTTTCGATTTTATCTAATTCCTGTTGAAGTTGTATGTTTTTATCGTACTTTGAAAGAATAAGCATTTTTTCTTTTTCTAAATTTGAAATCAATATCCCTTGTCGGTTCAAACTGTAGCCCCAAAATATGATAGCTGCTATGACATAGAAAAATAAAAATATATAAGCAATTGTAAACTTCATTAGAAAAATATTATACAAAATTATTACTGTAAATTGAATTGTAATTCAGTTTCACGATTTACTTTTGCTTTATCAGGTGGATTTGTTTATTGTTCAACCTGTATAAAAAATGAACTAATACTCTTTTCAATAATACCTTTTCAAAAATCAATTATTGTCTGTAGTAAAAGTTCAAAAATATTTTTTTGAATATGAAACAAACTTTAGACGAACTTTTACAAAAAGAAATTGCCATTATTGATGGTGCCATGGGGACGATGGTGCAACGCTACCAACAAAGCGAAGAAGATTTTAGAGGTGAGCGATTTAAAAATTGGCATAAAGATTTAAAAGGTAATAATGATATCTTGTGCATTACTCAACCTCATATTATTGAAGCTATTCACTTGGAATATTTAAAAGCGGGTGCTCACATTATCGAAACAAACACATTTAGTGCTCAACGCATTTCAATGGCTGATTATGAAATGCAAGCATTTAGTTATGAAATCAATGTGGCTGCTGCACGATGTGCAAAAAACGCAATTAAAAAATATGAGGTAACAAATCCAAATCATCAAAGTTGCTTTATTGCTGGTGCTATAGGTCCTACCAATCGCACCCTATCGCTTTCTCCTGATGTGAATCATCCTAATTATCGAGCGGTCATTTTTGATGAAGTGATGGAGGCTTATTATGAACAAGTGAAAGGGCTTGTCGATGGAGGTGTGGATATTATTTTGATAGAAACCATCTTTGATACGCTCAATGCAAAAGCAGCTATTTTTGCCACAAAAAAATATTTTGATGAACATCATGTTCAATTACCGATTATGATTTCTGGCACGATCACCGATGCCAGCGGACGCACATTAAGCGGACAAACTCTTGAAGCATTTTATATTTCTATAGAACATGCAAACCCTATCAGTGTAGGCTTAAATTGTGCTTTAGGTGCAGCTCAAATGCGCCCTCACATTGCAGAGTTAAGTAACTTAGCTAATTGCTATGTGAGTGCATATCCCAATGCTGGCTTGCCGAATGCCTTTGGTGAATATGATGAAAAACCACACGACACAGCACATATCATTGCTGAGTGGGCCAAAGAAGGGTTAGTGAACATTGTAGGTGGATGTTGTGGCACTACACCAGACCATATTAAATGTATTGCTGATGAAGTAAAAAAATTTTAAACCAAGAACTTTAAAAAAATGAACAAATTCCACATATCAGGACTAGAACCATTAACCGTATTTGAGAATAGTAATTTTATCAATATCGGAGAGAGAACAAATGTAACTGGTAGTAAAAAATTTGCCCGTTTGGTACGTGATGAAAAATATGACGAAGCATTGAGTGTCGCAAGACAACAAGTAGAAAATGGAGCTCAAATCATTGATGTGAATATGGATGATGGAATGCTTGATGGCGAAAAAGCAATGACCATTTTTTTAAACTACTTACAATCTGAACCGGACATTGCAAAAGTTCCAATTATGATTGATAGTAGTAAATTTCAAATTATTGAAGCGGGGCTCAAATGCGTACAGGGTAAGTGTATTGTCAATTCGATTTCATTAAAAGAAGGAGAAGAATCCTTTATTCATCAAGCCAAATTATGTCAACGTTATGGAGCCGCTGTGATTGTGATGGCGTTTGATGAGCAAGGACAAGCCGATACAAAACAACGAAAAGTAGAAATTTGTGAAAGAGCTTATCACATTCTGACAACTCAATTAAATTTTAAAGTTGAAGATATTATTTTCGACCCTAACATATTTGCAATTGCAACCGGGCTTGAAGAGCATAATAATTACAGCGTTGATTTTATTGAAGCAACCGCTGAGATAAAAAAAAGAATGCCCGGCGTGAAGATAAGTGGTGGGGTGAGTAATCTTTCTTTCGCATTTAGAGGAAACGAGCATGTTCGTGAAGCTATGCATTCCGTATTTTTATATTATGCAATTCAAGCAGGAATGGATATGGGCATTGTGAATGCCGGTCAATTGGCAGTGTATGATGATATTGAACCCAAATTAAAACAACTTTGTGAAGACGTTATTTTAAACAGAAATAATGAAAATAATGAAGCAACAGAAAGACTAATTCAATATGCAGAAACGGTCAAATCAAAAGGAAAAGAAATTATAAAAGATGAATCATGGAGAAAAGAAAGTGTACAAAAAAGAATCGCTCATGCACTTGTGCATGGCATCACCGATTATATCGAAGCTGACACTGAAGAAGCTCGATTGCAATACAGTAAGCCTCTTGAGGTGATTGAGGGTCCTCTTATGGATGGGATGAATATTGTAGGTGATTTGTTTGGAAGTGGAAAAATGTTTTTACCACAAGTTGTGAAAAGTGCTCGTGTGATGAAAAAAAGTGTTGCCTATTTAACACCATTTATTGAGCAAGAAAAAACAGAAACATCAAATGCTCCAAAAGTGTTGCTCGCAACCGTCAAAGGAGATGTGCATGATATTGGAAAAAATATTGTTGGTGTTGTGTTGGCTTGTAATGGTTTTGAAATTATTGATTTGGGTGTGATGGTACCGGCAAATAAAATTTTAGAAGAAGCAGATAAACACAAAGTCGATCTTATTGGATTGAGTGGATTGATAACTCCTTCATTAGATGAAATGGTGAATGTGGCTTATGAAATGCAAAAACAAAATGTTCAAATTCCGTTACTAATCGGTGGTGCAACTACAAGTCGTATTCACACAGCTGTGAAGATTGAACCTAAATATAATATGGGTGTTGTGCATGTTTTAGATGCATCAAGAAGTGTGACCACAGCTAATGAATTATTGAGTGAAAACAAAAATGAATTTTTAGAAAAAATAAAAAATGAATACCTCTCTATTCGAGAAGATTTTTTGAATAAAAAATCACATAAGAATTATTTGACCATTGAACAAGCAAGAAAAAATAAAATCAAAATTGATTGGGAAACTTATCAACCCACTCGCCCCAAACAATTTGGAACAACCGTTTTCAAAAAAGTTCCTTTAAGAGATATTATTGAATACCTAGACTGGAGTCCATTTTTTATCACATGGGAACTTCATGGAAAATATCCTGCAATTTTTAATGATGAATTAATTGGAAGTGAGGCAAAAAAATTATTTGATGATGCCAATGAATTATTGAATAAAATTATTGACGAAGATTGGCTAACAGCCGAAGGAGTATTTGGAATATGGCCTGCAACGCAAACCAATGATGATGAAATTTTAATTAACGATGAAATTCAATTATATTTTTTAAGGCAACAAATACAAAAAGCAGCTGGACAACCCAATTTGAGTTTAGCTGATTTTATTTCTCCATTAGGAAATGATTTTATGGGAGCATTTGCTGTAACGATTTCTGGTATTGAACCATATATCCAAGCATTTGAATCGCAGCATGACGATTATAATAAAATCATGTTGCAATCTTTATCAGATAGGCTAGCTGAGGCTACTGCAGAATGGTTGCATGCTCAAGTGCGAAAAAAACATTGGGCTTATGCAATGGACGAATCACTCACGAATGAAGAAATTATTAAAGAGTCTTATCGAGGCATAAGACCAGCTCCGGGGTATCCTGCTTGTCCTGATCATACTGAAAAAAGAAAACTGTTTGCACTTTTAAAAGCAGAAGAACAAATCGGTATTCGTTTGACCGAAGCGTTGGCAATGTATCCGGCGTCATCAGTTTGTGGTTGGTATATTGCACATCCTGAGAGTAAGTATTTTGGAATAGGTAAAATAACCGAGGATCAACTTCAAGATTATTCAAATCGAAAATCCATGCCTCTTGAAGAGGCAAGGCATTGGCTTAGTTCGGTTATGAATTAGTCGTTGAAGGCATTGGTGCTATCGGTTGCTTTTTCTTTTTCAATTTTTCTTTTAGATTCAAAGCAATGACCATCATGACTGGTACTATTATAAGTGTTATTGCTGTTGCAAAGCTTAGCCCAAAAATCATAGTCCATGATAGAGGTCCCCAAAATGAAACACTATCTCCACCGAGAAAAATATGAGGGTTCCCTGTTTGGAAAAGCGAAACGAAATCAATATTAAGACCGATTGCTAAAGGAATTAAACCGAGCATCGTTGCTGTGGCTGTAAGCAAAACAGGTGTCATCCTTGTTCGTCCAGCTTCAATCATTGCATCAATTGGACTAAGTCCTTCACTTAATTTTATATCCGAAAATTCAATCAGTAAAATTCCATTTCGCACCACAATACCTGCTAGAGCAACGATACCAATACCTGTCATCACAATCACAAAATCCATTTTGAAAATACCAATCCCTAACAGAACTCCGATGACACTTAATAAAATTTCACTCATAATAATTAGTGTTCTTGATATTGAATTAAATTGAATCATTAATAGAAGAAATATTAATGCCATTGATGTGAGTAATGCCCCCCCTAAAAAGGCTCCTGTTTCTTTTTGATCTTCTTGCTCTCCACCCATTTTTACATGGATTCCATTTGGTAAATTATATTGATCAATTTCTCGTTGAACAACTTGTACCACTTCATTAGCGTTGTATTCATTCAATACATTGGATGAAAGGGTGATAATCCGTTTTTCATCTTTTCTTTTAATTCCACCATAAGTATTGCCATATTGAATGTTTGCAAAGCTGCTTATCGGAACTTGTCTTACGGCACCTTGCATCGACATATCACGATAAGTGATGGTTAAGTTTCTTACTAAATCAATATTATTTCTTTGATCTTGATTTAATCTTAGCGTGATAGGGTAGTCGTCTTTTGCATCTTTAAATCTTGAGATTTCAGAACCAAAAACGGCCGTTCTTAAATCGCCTGTAATCCAACCGGTGCTAAGGCCTTCGCGTGCAAGACGATCTCTATTTATATCAAAAATAATTTCGGGTTTATTGGCTTGAAAGTCGCTTTTCAATTCTTCGACACCTGCTATTTGCTTATCATCCAAATAGCGTTTTAATTTTTTGGAAGTTGAAATAAGAGAGTCTAAATTATCGCCTGTTATTTCAATCACAATTGGCTTAGGTGTAGGAGGTCCTGACTGTTCTTGCTCAACCACGATTTGAGCTCCTGGCACTCCTTTGACGCTTTCTCTCACTTTGTTGAGCATGTCTTGAGTGGAAGCTCCATGTCTTTCAGAAAACTTGACAAATGCTACTGTAATTTTTCCACGATTTGGGTAATCTCCTATTTCTCCCGCTTGGGAGTTGGTAGCTCCCACTTTGACATTTGATATGACTGATTTCACCAAACTACTGCGTTTGCCTGTTTTCGCATCGTAAATAGCCGTTTCTACTTTTGCTTCTAATTCTTTTAATACGCTATTCGTTTTTGTTTGGTCTGTACCTTCGGGCATTGTTAAATAGACATAAGCGAAGTTGGGTTCTGCTTTTGGAAAAAATAAAACTTTGGGTGATCTGATAATTACTAAACCAAATGATGCAATTAATAGAGTGAGGACAATAAGCATCGTTTGCCAACGGTGATGTAGTGCCCATGTTAATTTTCGAACATACCAATTTTGGACTTTAGGCCATACGTTATGCTGAAATTTAAAAATAAGTTTTACAAATACATATTTATTTAAAATGATTAAAAGCCAAATAAAAAATGTGAAATTTCCCATTCCATGAAAGCCTACTAAATGGAAGATAATTCCAAGTAAAATAAATGCGATGCTAATAATCGTTGTGTTTTTTGTCCATAGAATTTTTCTTTTCCCATCATACTCTTCTTTTTCCATAAAATCAACTGCGAAAACGGGGTTGATAATATAGGCAACTAAAAGGGATGCTAATAAAGTAATGATTAATGTGATGGGTAAAAAGAACATAAATTTTCCGATTACTCCTTTCCAAAATGCTAAAGGTATAAATGGCATTAATGTGGTAATCGTTCCTGTGAGTACGGGTAAGAATACTTCGCCAGTTGCTTTTTTAACCGATTCGTAAATAGATAAGCCTTCATGGTGAAAGATCCTATGGGCATTTTCAATGACGACAATGGCATCATCCACTACAATTCCTAATGCGAGCAGAAATGAGAATAAAACAATCATGTTTAAAGTGAATCCTAATAGGGGCAGCACTATAAATGCAATTGCACAGGAAAGCGGTACTGATAAGGCTACAAAAAGTGCATTGGTAGTTCCCATGAAAAAGAGTAGAATAAATGTGACTAATACAAATCCAATAATGATTGTATTAATAAGGTCATGCACAGTTGTTCGGGTTGCATCACTTTGGTCACCTGTGAGTACAACATTTAAATCTTTTGGTAATTCGTTTATTTTAGTTTCATTTACTAATGCTTCAATTTTATCACTGGCTTCAATCAAGTTTTGTCCTGCTCTTTTAATAACATTGAGTGTAATCACGTTTTTACCATCAAGGCGTGCAAAACTTTCTTGCTCTTTGTATGTATCCAATACTTCTGCAATATCTTTTAGATAAACGTTTGCTCCGAAAGGGTTTTTGATGACAATATTTTTGATATCTTCAACAGATTTAAAAACTTTTTTGATACTCAATATTCTTTGCTCTCCGTTGATTTTGATTAATCCGGGGGTAGCTTCGATATTTTCAGCACTGATTGCATTTTGAATATCTCTAAATGAAAGTTGTACTGAGGTCATCCGAATTAAATCCACATTGATTTGAATTTCTCTTTCGAGTGCTCCTACTTTATCAACTCTTTTTATTTCTTTTAGTGCTTCTATTTTATCTTTTAAAATATCAGCATATTCTTCAATTTTTTTCAAGTCGTAATTGCCATAGATGTTGACATTCAAAATTGGAATGTCTGATACATCGACTTCAATAATTTGTGGCTCGTTGGGAAGGTTTTGGGGTAAGTCTTTTCTAGCTTTTGATACGGCATCTTCTACTTCTCTTTTAGCTTTATCCATTTCCACATCGGTATTAAACTCTGCTTCTACAATTGAGAAATCTTGAAATGAATTACTGGTTACTTTTTTGATTCCGGTAATTATTTTTGATTTCTTTTTCTAAATGTTTACTTACAAGGTTTTCCATATTTTCCGGACTAGTTCCTGGATAGATGGTTTGCACAAATATTTTAGGAATTTTGATTTCTGGAAATTTCTCTTTAGGTAGGTTGTTGTACATAGCAACTCCTATCGCACAAAGTAATACAGAAAGAACATAAACTGTTGTTCTGTTATTAATAAACCATTTTGATGGATTAATATTCATTTTGTAATTTCTTATAAAAGTTTATATTTTTTTTATTGAGGCGTATTGGCAATCAATACGGGGTCATTATTATTTAGTTGGTCGTAACCTACGGTTATGATTTTATCTCCTAAGTTAAGCCCTGAAAGGATTTCAACATTCCCCATATAAGTATTTCCCAAGGTCACTGGTACTAATAAGGCTTTATTTTTTTCATCTACTTTATATACAAAATCTCCTTGATCTGTTTTTTGAATAACAGCAATTGGAAGCACCCATGCACGATTATTTTCGTAGGTTGCAATTTTTACTTGTGCTGTCATATTGGGTTGAAAGCGTGGGTTAGGAGATAGAGAGATATAAGTTGCAAAGGTTCTAGTGATTGGGTCAATGGTTCGTTCTGCATAATTGATTTTTGTAATTAGCGTATCTCGAATGTCTGGGAAGATAAGCATGGTGTTGCTTCCGGTGTGTACAATGCCGGCATAATTTTCTGCAACATTTGCTTTTATTTTGAGTTTGTTTGTGTTGACGATTCTGATAACGGGTGCATTGACTGGGTTTGCAAAGCTTTGTCCCACTGTTGCATTGACAGCATCTACAATTCCGTTTATAGGAGAATATACATTAAAGGATTGTTTTTGAGAAAGGCTCATTTGCTTTTGTTTGAGTAAATTTTCATATTGGTTTTTAGCAGTGAGCAATTGTACTTCAGTTCCTATTTCTTGATCCCAAAGTCTTTTTTGTTTTTCGTATAATATTTTTGCAAAGTTGATTTGTTGGTCGAGTTGGGCTACCCCTCTATCGATGGTTTCGCTTCGAAGGGTTGCTACCACTTGTCCTTTTGACACATATTGTCCGGGTTTCACTAAGATAGATTGTATGATTCCGGGGGTTTCGGGTATTGCATTAACCACTTCATCAATATCTACTTTTCCTTGAACATCAATATAGTTTTTAAAGACAGATGGTGTCATGCTGATTACCTCGACTGGAGTGACTCTTATACTATCTTTTTTACCTTGGCTTGCTTCTAATTTTGCAATTTTTTCTTGAATTTCTTTTTGTTGTTTTTTTAGAGAAACTAATTCTGTTTCGGGGTTTTTAGATTGAGAGCCTCCACATGCTGCTAAGAGTGCAGAAAAAATAGTTATGGATATTGTTGATTTTAGAATGTTCATATATAAGAGTGTATATTTTATTTTCTATAAATTATTTTAAAAGTCCTAAAGATTTTTGGTAATCAATTTTTGCAATGATTGCTTCAAAAAGTGAGTTGTAGTAGTTGGTTTGGGCTTCTTTCAAGGCTGTTTCTGCTTGAAGGATTTCGATGTTTGTACCTAAACCTTCTTTGTATTTCTTTTGTGCAATATTCATTACTTTTTGAGCGAGATTGATGTTGGTTTCTTGGTTGTCTAATGACATTAAGCTATTGACGAGTTGTGTTCGTGCATTGCTACTTTCGAGTTGTACGGCTTGTTTGAAGGCGTCGATATCATTTTCATTTTTTTGAATATTGAGTTTTGCTTGTTGTAGTTTTGCTTTTCGTGAGCCTCCATCGTAGAGGGGCATACTGGCATTAAGTACTAATGCTCCTGTTGGGAAATAGGGTAATGTGAATAGTTCGCTGAATGCTTTTGTTTGAGAAGCATAGCTACCTGATACTGCAGCTACAAAGGTTGGGAGATACCCATATTTATGCCTTTTAACATCGTATCCGTTTAGTTTTTTTGCCATTTGAAGCAAGTTCATTTCTATTCGATTATTATAGTCAATAACTTTATCGAGGTCGAGATTTCTTTTTACTGATTCTGTACTGAGTTCGTCAGTTAATGAAATTTTATTGTCTAATGACATTCCCATTTGAAATTTTAGGAGGGCATAACTCAAATCAATAAGATTTCTGATTTTTGTTTTTTCTGTGAGTAAATTATTTTTTTGAACGGTTAATCTGTCTGCGTCAATTCTTTCAGCGAATCCTTCATGAAATAATTTGGTTGTCATGGATTCTAATGAGGTAAGGAGTGTTATATTTTCATCAATGAGTGTCATTCTTTTTTCGGCTATGACACAGTTATAATAGGCTTTTGATACTGCTACTTTTATTTCTTCTTCTGTTCTTTTGGTGTTTAGTCTTGATAATTCTTCTAGTGAATTTCTTGCTTGTAGTGCAACCAATACGCCGGCATCAAATAAGATTTGAGATACTTGAATTCCTAAAGAGGTGTTTAATGGCAGACCAAATTTAAGTTCAGTATATTTTTGTTTAGGTTGGTTCATATAGTTTATGTATGCAGGAGTATCAATTTTAAAAAATGATAGCATGGAACTGAAGTCAAAGGCATCGGTAGATGAACGTTGCTTGGGTGTGATAAAAAGGTATTGAAATTGTCCTGTTGCTTTTGCTTGTGGCAGGGCTATGCCTAATACTTCTTTATTTTGTTCGACGGTGAGTTGCTCATCGATTAATGCTGATTTTATTTTGGGTTGATTTTTGAGTGCAAAGTCAATACATTCTTTTAAGCTAAGAGCGTTTTGAGAAAAGGTATGATTTGAAATAATCGTTAGTAGTAGTATCAGAAATAAATTCTTCCTCATCTTGGTTTACTTTTTTTTATCTAAATGTTTTTTTATGAGTTTTTGACCTTTAGGAGTGGCTATACCATATAGGTAAATTGCAATAAGTTGGTTCATGACTTTGATATGATCAAATGCTGGCATTGGAAATAAGTCATTTTGAAATGTATAGAGTGATGATTCCATTCTAAATCGTGCGACAATCTCTACATCAATCTCTTCACGATAATATCCTTCATTGATTCCTTTTAACAGGTTTTCTTTTATATAAATGAACATTATTTTATCTTGATATTCTTTTATAATTTTGAAGGCTTTGGGATAAAATCGTTGTAAATCATAGTAGCATATTGTATTCATTCCTCTAATAAAATTTTCCATTAAATAGATTAAATGTACTATTTGTAAAATGGCATTATCGGAGATATTTTTTGATTCTTCCATCTTAACATATAGCTTGTTAAGCATATATTTGACACTCTCAATGACTATTTCTTCTTTGTTTTTAAAATGATCGTATAGTGTTTTTTTGGAGATTCCTAATGATTTTGCTAAATCATCTACAGTCACACTTTTAAAACCTAATCTTTTATAGAGTTCTAATGCTGTTTCTATATATTGTTGTTTAACTAAATTCACGATGCAAAACTAAGAAAACTTTTATGTTACAAAAAGTTTTCTTAGTGTTTTTGTTTTGTTAAGTGTTTTTTTTTGATTGCTAATTAAAAAGCCCCAAAAATTTGGGGCTTTTTAATTAAAAGAATTTTCCTCGATTATCTACAATTTTTGAATTTTCGTTTTAGAATAAACGGTATCATTTGTGACGCTTGCTGAGTCAGTTGTGATTCAAATTGTTTTTGAATAATCATGGTCATTGTAGGGTCTGCTTCAACAGCATCGTTGATGTTTTTTTACTTTGATAAAGTAAGTAGCTTGATCACCTTCTATTCCTTGAGATACTTTATTGAGTAAATCTTTATTAAATGAAGCTCCTACCACTTTAGGATCATAAGCTAATTGAGGATTGCCTTGAAGGTAAGTGATTGAATCGGCACTAACAACGGTAGTTTGTGTTTGAGCTGCTATTTCTTCTAATGATTTTCCTTTGTATTTTTCAGATATTAATTGTGTTTTCTTTTCTTTTTTGATAATATTTTCTAGTTGTTGTCTAATACTACTCACTTCGGGCATTGTTCCTTTTATTTGTTTAGAGACTAAGTTGGCAACGATGCATTGGTTTTCAAAATTGAATACTTGTGACACTGCTCCTACTTTAGCTTCATGTGCCCATCGGATGAGTTCTCTTACGTTTCCTAATCCAGGTATTAAGCTTTGTGAGTTTGTAATTCGTTCTGCTATTCTTTTATCTTTTCCAATTTTTTTAATTGTTTCATCAAATGTTTTGGTGTCTTTGGTTTGGTTTGCAAATTCTTGTGCTTTGTTATAGGCTTGTTGAATTGTTTCTTGTCCTGCTTGAAGAGCTTTACTAATGACTGCTAATTTAACTGATGGTTGAAAATCTTTTTGTTCTGTAATTTTGATAATATGCCATCCGTAATTTGTTTTTACTACTTTTGTATCTCCTACTTTTCCAAAAAAGCAGGCATCACTAAACTCTTTACTGATGGCTCCTTGTGGTATATAACCTAAGTCTCCACCTTTATTAGCACTGTTTTGGTCATCTGATTTTTGAGCTGCTAATTGTCCAAAATCCATTCCTGATTTGAGGGCTTGTTCTATGCTATCACAAGATGCTTTTGCTTCGTTTTCGTTTCGTTGGTCTGTGAAGGCTATTAATATATGTGATACTTTAACGCTATCTGGAAGTGTTTTTTTATCTATCACTTTTATTAGTTCATAAGAGCCGTTATTATAGATAGGTCCTATAACTGTTCCTACTCCTGCTGATATTATTTCAAGTGGATTTGGTGTATTAAGTGTTTTGGTGTTATAGTAGATATCTTTCATTGATTCTTCAGAATAGTTAGCAACCATATCATCGTTATTTGTTGAGGATATGAATGTGTTTTTCAAAGTATCTAAAACACCTAGGCTTAGTGCTGAGTCAGCAGATGATGGTATAATATTAAATTGTACATATTCTATTTTTACTAAGTCTTCGGTTGCTTTAAAGATTCTTTCTCTTTTTTTCATGTAGTTTGTAATTTCATCATCACTAACTTTTACTTCATTATCATTTATTGATGAGTATGGCACTTGCACATAGTCGATTGATGCGTTTTCAACACTTTCTTTTGCAATTCTTTTTGCTACGAATGTTGGTACGTAAATTCCTTTTTCAATTAGGTTATTATATTTTTCTATTTTTCTTGCTTGAATTATAGCGTCTTCAAATTCTTTCCATTTTTTTCTTTCGGTTCCTGTTTTATCTTGACTTAATGATTTGATATATTCATTTACTTTACTTGGGTCGAAGATGCCGGTATTTGGGTCACTAAAACTTTGTTTTACCATTGGGTCTGCATAGGTACCAGTGAGCATATCTTGCAATTCTTTGTCAGTAAAGCTTAGGCCTAGTTTTTCATATTCTTGATCGATGATTATATCATTTAGAATATCGTTCCATGCTTGTTCGAATGCTTGGTTTCTTTGTTCTTCTGATATAGAATTATCTTCATTTCTTGCTTTTAAGTTGTCTTCATATTTATTTCTTAAATCATCAAACTCTTTATATCCTAAGCGTTTCCCGTTGATGTCTGCTAATTTTGTTTGGTCACCTCTAAATATATTTACGACATTGCTTTGCATTGCATCCATTACTAGAAAGCCTATGAGTGCTACTACGAGTGCACCGATAACTATACCAATATATTTTGTTCTTATTGTTTGAATAAAAGACATATTATTAACATTTTTTAAAAAGAGTGCAAAAATATAGGTTTTACCTTAGTTAATCAAAGTTTTTTTAGGTTGTTTTTCATTTTTCTTATTAAAAATGAATTTTTAAGTGGTATTTCATGTGGATTTAATTGTGAATTTCTTGAGTGTTTTACACTTCTGTTTTTTTGACTTGATAATTTTGTGGATTTTGTTTTATTTTTCAATAGCTTATTCTATCTAAATTCACATTCCACATTTAAATAAATTTCAACATCTGATTTATTCACTTTTTATTTTTTAATTTGTTATTAATTTATATGATTTTTAAATTAGTTAAACTGTGTATAAACATTTTTATGTTTATCTTTTTATCAAAAAATTTGATGTTAATAAAAAATATTATGTGTGAATTAACTCTTAATAGGTAAAAAAGAATGAACTTTGTATTATGAATAACTTTTTTTTTATTCACTAATTCACACTCCTAATAACAACAATATTTTTTATTTTTTAAAATTTTTAATTATTATTTATTATTATGAAAGAAGCTGTTGATAATATAAAAAATGTAGGTTTTCTTGACATTGAAGTTCCACCTACTATTGATTTATTTGAAGAAATTGAAAAACTTAAAAAGGAAAAGAATGCCATTTTATTAGCACATTTTTATCAAGAACCTGATATACAAGATGTAGCTGATTTTATAGGAGATAGTTTAGGTTTGGCTCGCATGGCTCAAAATACAAATGCAGATATGATTGTGTTTGCAGGAGTGCATTTTATGGCAGAAACAGCTAAAATTTTAAACCCAAATAAAAAGGTTGTATTACCTGATTTGAATGCTGGCTGTTCGCTGAGTGATAGCTGTCCACCCCATTTGTTTAAAAAATTTAGAGAAGAACATCCTGATCATTTGGTGATATCTTATATTAATTGTAGTGCTGGTATTAAAGCTTTAAGTGACATTATTTGCACATCTAGTAATGCAAAACAAATTGTAGAAAGTTTACCGAAAGAACAGAAAATAATTTTTGCACCAGATAGAAATTTAGGTTCTTATATAAATAAGCAATCGGGAAGAGATATGCTTTTGTGGAATGGCTCGTGTATGGTGCATGAAATTTTTAGTTTAGAAAAAATAATAAAATTAAAAACAAGACATTCAAATGCTTTATTTATTGCACATCCTGAATGTGAAGAAGCTGTTTTGGAAGTAGCAGATTTTGTAGGGAGTACATCTGAATTGATTAATTTTGTGAAAACTAATCCAAATCAAGAGTTCATTGTAGGTACAGAAAATGGTATTTTACATAAGATGATTAAAGAAGCTCCTGGAAAAACGTTGATTCCAGCACCTCCTAATAATAGCTGTGCTTGCAATGATTGTCCACACATGAAATTAAATACACTTGAAAAATTGTATTTATGTATGAAGTATGAATTACCAGAAATTTTAATTGAAGAAGGCTTAAGAATTGCTGCCAAAAAGCCAATTGACAGAATGTTGGAATTGAGTAAGGAGTTAGGAATAAAATAATAAAACCTATTTTTATATTTATTTATTTATATAATTTTGTTAGTTCACACATAAATACATGAAAAAATTTTCACTTCTTTTACAATTAATAATTAGTAATACTTACATTCTTTTAGCACAGCAAGGACATTTATCTGGTGATTTAATGATGAATGTCAATTTTTTTCAAAGAGATACAAATATTAAAGCTTCTGGTAATCAACTTTATGATAATTTATTAAGTGGTGGCGAAGGTTGGCTAGGATTGCAATATTCAATTAACGGATTTAATGCATCTGTACGTTTTGATGCTTTTCATAATTCTAATTTGAGTGAGCCTTCTAGTGCTTTAACGGCAGCAGGAATTGGTATGTTTAGCTTAAGTAAAGAATTTCAAAACTTGACCATCACTGCGGGACATATTTATGACCAAATAGGTAGTGGTATTATCTTTAGAGCTTATGAAGATAGAGGTTTATTAATTGATAATGCTCTTTTTGGATTGCATTTAAAATATAAACCCACTAATAATTTGACCATTAAAGGATTCACAGGACAGACTAAAAATTTATTTGATAGATATAAGCCAATTTTAAAAGGACTTGCTGTTGAAGGTGATATTGATTTAGGCCCTACTGCACATGCAACACCCGGTATTGGCTTAGTTAATAGAACCCTCGACCAAGGAAGTATGGATTTAATTGTTTCTACAATCAATACCTATCCTGTCAATAAACGTTTTATACCTAAATATAACTCAAATGCAGTGTCAGTTTATAATACATTGAATGCTGGTGATTTCACTTGGTATATTGAAGGAGCTTTAAAATCAAGTGAAGCAGTAGCTACTGATTCAGGTTTAAATAATTTTAGTGGAAGTTCAATCTATTCTACCTTAGGATATTCACAAGCAAAATTTGGTATTAATGCAACTTTTAGAAGAACTGAAAAATTTATGATGAGAACATCACCAAATGAAATTTTACTAAAAGGAATTTATAATTGGCAACCTATTGTAGCTCAAATAAGACCTCAACGTTTAATAGCTCGTTATACACCTCCATCACAAGATTTATCTGAATTAGGTGGATTATTAAATGCATATATTACACCTAACGATAATCTGACATTTAATATTTCTTATACACATATCAATAATTTAGAATCAACACCTTTATATAGAGAGGCTTTTGTTGATGCAGAAATAAGAAGTGTCAAAAATTTTATTTTTCATTTAGGAACTCAATATTTAATTTATAATCAATCACTTTATCAACAAAAAAATAAAGCACTATATCCTGATATACACGCAATTACTCCTTTTGCAGAAGTGGTTTATAAAATCAATGATAATAAATCGATTCGCACAGAACTTCAATATATGAATACAAAAGAAGACTATGGTTCATGGATGTTTGCTTTATTAGAATTTAGTATTGCATCCAAATGGAGCTTTGCATTGTCCGATATGTATAATATAGCACCTAACTATACACATGTTTCCAAAGCACAGCATTATCCTAATATTTTTATTGCACATACAAGAGGTTCTCATCGATTTACCTTACAATATGTAAAACAAGTAGAAGGAATTAATTGCACCGGAGGCGTTTGTCGATATGAACCGGCATTTAGTGGAGCAAAATTAGGTGTGATAAGTACTTTTTAAAATAAATGATTAATATTATCAATATGAAAACTCGTTTAACAATTTCTATATTTTCTCTTTTTATTTTTTTGGCTGCTTGTAATGAACAAACTCCCAAAGGATTAGTTTTAAATCCGTTGATATCAACGGATACGACTTATGTTATCAACACCATAGAGGCTGCTCAAACCAAAAAAGTATTAATAGAAGAATTAACAGGTGTGCGATGCCCAAATTGTCCACAAGGAACAACGATGTTAAATTCATTTATCAATCAGAATCCAGACAGAATCATTGTTGCAGCTATTCATTCTGGATTTTTAACCGAACCTCTTCAAAATTCAATTTATGATTTTAGAAATGCCGATGCCGATGCTTTAAGACTTTCTTTTCCTGATGGTGACCCTCCAAAACCGAGTGCTGCTTTCGATCGTATGAAAATTGAAGGTGGTGCTAACGATGGGAAATACTTTGTGGTGAAAGGAGCTGGTTCTGATTGGCAAAATGCGTTAACTTCTCGTTTGAGCAAACAAACACCTGTCAATATTCACTTAAATTCAAATTATAATGTGACAGATAATAAAGTAAACATTCATGTCAAGCTACATTTTACGGATGTTGTGAACGAAAAATTAGCGTTGACACTTTATATTTTAGAAAATGGTAAAGTGGATGTACAAGATAGTTCATCCTACGAACTTCACGATTATGAATTTAACCATGTGTTGGTAAAATCAATTACCGCACCGGTTGGAGAGCCAATTCTTGATACATTATCTTCAATCGAAAAAGGAAGAGTTTTAGAAAAATATACATCATTTGAACCACTTATCATTGGAACGAATGCATGGAATATTGATAAATGTATGATTGTTGCTATTGTGCATAAAACCGGAACAAGCAAAGAAGTGATACATGTTGAAGAAGTACCATTAAAATAAATTTTCATTTTTCTTTGAAATACTCTTTCTATATTTGAAAAATGAAATACTTTGTAATATTCTCTTTTATAGCTTTTTATAGTATTTTTTTATTTTCATGTACGGATGAAAAGCCAACTGAAAGTAAAGACGATATTGAACCCACTACAACAGAAAATATTACCGTTCCAGAATTTAATTCCGATACAGCCTATCAACATATTGTTACTCAGCTCTCGTTTGGTCCGCGTGTACCCGGCACTCCAGCTCAAACAAAATGTGCGGCTTGGTTAGAGTCTTCTTTCAAAAAATATGCTGATACCGTTTATATTCAAAAAGCACAAGTGAAACAAGCTGTTTCTAATAAAATATACCCTGCTATCAATATCATTTCTTCTTTTAATCCCCAAAATCCGAATCGAATATTATTATTAGCTCATTGGGATAGTCGTCCATGGGCAGACCAAGATACAAAAGATACAGGCAAGCCCATTTTGGCTGCTGATGATGGAGCAAGTGGGGTAGCGGTTTTGCTTGAAATTGCTTCAAAATTAAAAGGTCAAAATATAAATGTCGGTGTTGATATTTTATTAGTAGATGCAGAAGATGTTGGTAAATCAGAATGGTCAGAAGATAGTTATTGTTTAGGCACTCAATATTGGGCAAAAAATCCTCATGTTGTAGGTTATAGAGCCAAATTTGGAATATGTTTGGATATGGTAGGTGCAAAAGGAGCACAATTTCCATTAGAAGGTTTCTCAATGCAATATGCACCTGATATTCAACAAAGAGTGTGGAATATTGCTAACAAATTGGGCTATTCTGCTTATTTTAATTATTCAAAATCTGGATTTATCACTGATGATCATGTTGTTATCAATGAAATAGCCAAGATTCCTTGTATTGATATTATTAATCTAAAACAAAATGGTTCTTTTGGGGATCATTGGCACACCCATAACGATGATATTCAAATTATTGATAAAAATACTTTAAAAGCTGTTGGACAAACCGTTTTACAGGTTCTCTATGAAAATTAAGAATTTAATCATTTTTAGAAATATTTTATATATTTGTAAATACTATAAAACTTTTTTAGGATTCTCATATAATTATATAATGCCATATTGTCGAATTATTTATAGTTTGATACTTTTTCATTTATTTTTTTGTCATTCACAAAAAATGAATGCTCAACTCAATGCCAATGATAGCATTCTATTTAATCAAATTTTTACTAGTACAAAATATGTGAATGACTCAACTTATAGTGGTCACTGGTACTTATACGATTCCATTCATTCTGTTTCTGATTATCAAAATATAATTGATTCTATATTTAAATATAGTTTATCTGATTTTCAACAACTTTCCACTATGAATGTGAGTAGTCAGTTTGTATTTGATACCATAGTAAACCCAACATATAACAATTATCCAAATGTGTATATGCAGAAAAACCCTATGGTATATTTTGATTTCAGTTTAAATTCCAAAAATTCAACCACTTATTCTTTTTATTATCCCAGAGATACCAATCAGCTAGCAAAAACCGCCTTTTTTATTATTCCTGGAAATGGAGAAAACTCAGTGAGTAAAGTTGTTCAAGGGATCGATTATTATAATTATTTATGTTTTGTTTCCCAAAATTTGAAAAATTATGGTGATGTTTTTGTTTATATGAAACCTAATGAAGATGCCAGAGCTATTTATTGGAATAATAAAAAAATTAATAATCAATCTCTTGTAGATCAATTAGATACAGTAAATACCCCTTATGGGCTTCATTACTTAATTGAAATGATAGCTACTATTAAATCATTAAAAAAACAATATTGTAAAGTGATGATTTTAGGAATTTCGGAGGGAGGATATGCTGCATTATTATCATCGCTCATTACCAAACCCGATGCATCTATCATAAGTGCTGGATATTCAGTTGGTTTTGATAATTCACCGATATCATTACCTATTTTATATAGTCGCTTTGACAGTCTTGTTTATTTTTATCAAAAAGATAGTATTAAAAGCTTAATTCAATCTCAAAATACCAAATACTTATTTACTTATGGTGATTTAGATGTCGTCAATTTAATGCAAGAAGAACACGATTCAAATTTAACACAACAATATTTTAATGATACATTAAAAACTTCATTTTATTATAATTATCAAAATCATACCTTTCCATATTGTAGTGTAATCAATGATTTTTTTAATCCTATTTTGACTAAATCGGTCATTTCTTTTTATAATACCGATACCTCAAGAACTGATACTTTGTTTGCAATGGTCCAAAATTGTATCGATTCATGCTATAATTTTGATTTATATTTAAATGGAAATTTATTTCAATCCTATCAGCATATTTGTGGAGATACCTTATTGACCCTAGTGGATAGCGGATTTTATTATATAAATAGTACTGCAATTTGTTATGATTCTATTTATTGGCATTTAAATAATCAATTCCCCAATTTGCTAGTTGAAACAAATTTTCCGAGTTTCATTACTTATAATAACCCAATCTATTCTGATTTATTTATAAATAATAAACGAAATAAACCTTATTCTCTCACCGTTTTTGATATTTATGGAAAAGCGATTATTCATAAGCAGATAGACAATTCTTCAGTACAAATGGACTTCGGTTTTCTACATCCAGGGCTTTATTTTTTACGATTTAAGATAGATGAAGAAACATTTACCGGGAAATTATTAAAGAAATAATTTGATTTTATAACATTGGATGTCTTTTAAACTCCTTATTTCTATCAAAAAGATAACGATAAGTAGATAGCCTTCGTACCTCAATGGCTTCTAAATTATGAGCAAGGTTCACCATTTTAGGATTAAAATCGCCTATCCACTGCATTTCATATTTATCATACAATCTATTTGGTTGCACCATCTTTCCACACTCTCCAATCATATAAGCATCTGTCCCTTTTCCTTGCCATTCAGGAACAACTCCATACACAATTCCAACAAAACGTTTACAAGCACCGGTCAATTTGAGGTAGAGAAAATACATTTTTTGAAGAAATCCAAATTTCCCTTTAAAATGTTTAAAATATTGATTCAAATCAGGAATATTAATCCACATCGCAATAGGCTCATCTTTATGATAAACAAACCACGCTATTTTTTCATCTATAACTTGCTTCATGCTATAAAATAGCAATTTAGCTTGTTTCAATTCCATTGTTTTTCCACCACCATGCTTTGCCCAAGCTTTATTATAGATGGTACAAAAGTCTTCAGCAAAAGATTCCAATTTATTTACTTCGATATGTTTTACACTAAAATCGGGATGTTTACTATAATAATCATGCCATTTCACCATTTTTTCACTGAGGGGAGTGCTAACATCCATCCCAAAACATAGTTGATTAAAATAAACTTGAAACCCGTAACTTTCAAATAATTCTTGATAATAGGGCGGATTATAATTCATACAATACAAAGGCTCTTCAAATCCATTGACTAAAAGCCCCCACCATCTGTCCCGTTCTCCAAAGTTAATAGGACCATCCATTGCTACCATTCCTTGCTTAGAAAGCCATTCTTTAGCTTGATCGAATAGAAAATGAGCTGCTTTCTGATCATGAATACATTCAAAAAAACCAATTCCACCTGTTGGCTGTTCCTGAACATATTTTTTATTGACAAAAACGGCCAACCGCCCGATATATTTTCCTTCATGTTCTAATATCCATCGTTCGCAAACACCATGTCTAAAAAATTTATTTTTTTTCTTATCAAAAACCTCCTGAATATCCTTATCAAGTGGTCTAATATAATTAGCATCGTTTTTATAAATCAATTGAACGGGTAATTCAATAAAGGATTTTTCTAAATTTTCATTATCAACGATGATGATTTTCATAATTTACAAAGGTAAAATAATATTTAAGTTTAACGAAATCATAATTCAAAGCTAGCGTAAAAATAAATTATATTTGCATTTCATTATTCACATTTTCTAAATAAAATATGTTTCCTTTATATGATACGATTGTAGTTGGTGCCGGTCATGCTGGTTGTGAAGCTGCCGCTGCCGCTGCCAATTTAGGTTCTAAAACGCTTTTGATAACCATGAATATGCAAACAATAGCTCAAATGAGCTGTAATCCTGCTATGGGAGGTATTGCAAAGGGGCAAATTGTGAAAGAAATTGATGCTTTGGGGGGTTATTCTGGCATTGTTTCTGATAAGAGCATGATTCAGTTTAGAATGTTGAATAAATCAAAAGGGCCTGCTATGTGGAGTCCTCGCACTCAAAATGACCGGATGTTATTTTCACATATTTGGAGAGAAAAATTAGAGCAAACACCCAACTTGGATTTTTGGCAAGATTCAGTAGTCGGACTAATTGTTTCACGTGGAACAATCAAAGGAGTAAAAACGGCATTAGGAAATAAAATTTATTCTAAAACGGTCATTCTTACCAATGGGACTTTCTTAAATGGGATAATTCATGTAGGAGAAAAACAATTTGGAGGAGGTAGAATGGGAGAAAGCAAATCGGTAGGTATTACTGAAGACCTTATACAATTAGGTTTTGAAAGCGACCGCTTAAAAACAGGAACACCACCCCGAATCGATGGCAGAAGCATTGATTATTCTAAGGTAGAAATTCAAGAAGGCGATGATGAAGTGGTTGGATTCTCTTTTGATAAATCCCATTTGGCTTTTCAAGATAAAAAATCTCAAAGATGTTGTTGGATATCTTATACTAATGAGAAAGTACATGAAATATTAAGAACTGGTTTTGATAAATCTCCGATGTTTCAAGGACGTATTGAAGGTGTTGGACCTCGATATTGTCCTAGTATTGAAGATAAAATTAATCGCTTTGCCGATAGGGATAGGCATCAATTGTTTATCGAACCTGAAGGCTGGAATACCGTTGAAATTTACTTAAATGGGTTTTCGACTTCCTTACCAGAAGATGTTCAATATAAAGCCTTGCAATGTATCCCAGGGCTAGAAAATGTGAAAATGTTTAGACCGGGTTATGCAATTGAATATGATTATTTTCCGCCAACTCAACTTCAATATACTTTAGAAACCAAATTAATCCCCAATTTGTATTTTGCAGGGCAAATCAACGGGACTACGGGATATGAAGAAGCTGCTTGTCAAGGTTTAATTGCTGGTATAAATGCCCATTTAAAATGTCATAATCAAGAACCTTTTGTTTTAACCAGAAGTGAAGCTTATATAGGCGTGCTAATTGATGATTTAATAAATAAAGGTACCGATGAGCCTTATCGAATGTTTACCTCTAGAGCCGAGTATCGCACATTACTCAGACAAGATAATGCTGATATGCGTTTAACACCACTGAGTTATAAAATCGGATTAGCAGATGAAAAAAGAATGTTTCACGTGGAACAAAAAAACTGTTTAGTTGAAGAGATAAAAAATCAAATGAAAAATATTTCAATCGAACCTCATGTGATTAATCCATACTTTGAAACAATTCAATCTTCACCGATTAGTGAAAGAACAAATAGTATAAAAATTCTACTTAGACCAGATGTTCATTTAGAGGAAATGAAAAAGTATTCATTGGCAATAGAAAAAGTATTGAAAAATATTCCACACGAAGTGATTGAGCAAGCGGAAATTCAACTCAAATACGAAAGCTATATCGAAAAAGAAAAAGAAATGGTCGAAAAAGCAAATAGCCTTGAATCTTTAATTATCCCGGATAATTTTGATTATCATCAAGTGAAATCGTTGTCAGCTGAAGGAAGACAAAAGTTTGTAAAAATTAAACCTCGCACCCTTGGACAGGCAGGCCGAATTAGTGGCGTTAATCCTACTGATATCCAAATTTTAATGGTTTATATGGGAAGATAGTTTATTTCTTTCTAAATTTCGAATGTGTAATTTGAGTTAAAGGCCAATTGGAGCAACTTTCGTTTGATTAATATTACTTTTAAAGACTATGACTATTGGTTCAATGATTCTACCTCATGTTTTTAATTGCATGAAGCTGAAAATATTAATCTGGTGTAGTGTAAAAGTATATTAAGGAACTATTGTAAATCTTGTTGATACCATTCGTTTCCCACCTTTTAGAATCTCCAAAATATGGAGACCTTATATATATCGCACCATTGGGGGTATGAGGGATTTACTCATAAACCTCCGTGTTCTGCCACAAAAATCAAAGAACATCTTACTATCTGTCTAAAAATAGATTTCTTCAATTTCTAATGTAGTGAGCTTATCTTCATCTATATTTTTTTGTTCATTTTTTGCTACATGATAGACAAAACAAAATCACTATTCAAATTATAAAAATACTTTTCATGATTATTGAATAATAATTTATTATAAAATCATTGTTCGTTTAGTGTGATTATAAGAAAATACAGCCCTAAGATTAAGGAATTTGGTAATTAAATATATACTAGAAGCGTTTTTTCAAATACATTTTCAGATTGCTTAAATACAGCTTTCACTAATGGATTATGACTGACTTTAATGTGGGTTAAAGGAATGAAGATACTAAAATTAAAATCAACAGGATGTATCCCGGTTGAAGAGCTTTGGAAGTGTGGCTTTGGCTAGGTTAGTAAATAAAGAATGTAATTGCTCATTGAGGCTATCCACGTTTGTTTTTGTATAATTTATTTTGGATAGTGCAACGAAGGCAAATTCGAGGAGAAAAGTTGTTTTTCTGTTCATGACTTCGTATTTTTAAGTAGAGGGGAAGTATTAGCGTAGAGATTTTGTTAGCGGGTTAAATTTTTTTTGAATGGCTTTGTGTGTAAGTCAAAAAAAGGAAAGCCTTCGCTCATTAAGTCAAACAGAAAACCTATAATTATCAATTATTCTTGTGTGTCATTTTCAGAATCGCCATAGTATTTTACACCTATTTTAATTTTTTCACGATTATTTTTTTCCCTCCAATGATTTGTATCACGTAATGAATAGGCACAACCGCAATACTCCTGCATATAAAAATGTTCTTGCTTACTAATATCCAACATTCTTTTTGAACCTCCCTTTTTACGCCAATTATATGTCCAATAGGTAATTCCTTCATAATGGCTTGCTGCTCGTAAGCCACAATCGTTTATTTGATCCATATTTTTCCAACGGGAAATCCCTAATGAACTTGAAATCACATCAAACCCATTTTCTGAGGCATAAAGAGCCGTTTTCTCAAATCGCATATCAAAACACATCGTGCATCGTATTCCTCTTTCTGGTGCCATCTCCATTCCTTTGGCTCGTTCAAACCAATTATCCATATCATAATCAGCATCAATAAATGGGATTTTATGCTTTTCTGCAAATCGAATATTTTCCTCCTTTCTAATATCGTATTCTTTTTTGGGATGTATATTGGGGTTGTAAAAATAGATAGTAAAATCAATTTCTGAAGCAATAATTGCTTCCATCACTTCACCCGAACATGGAGCACAACAAGAATGGAGCAATAACCTTTTTCCATTGTTTGGTAAAATCAATTTTTCTCTTTCAAATGACATTTTTCAAAAATACATATTTTGTTTTATTTCGCAATATTATAAAAATTAATGGCATTTAAAATAATCAAATGGTTCTAAACAATCTAAGCATTTATACATTGATTTACAGGCAGTTGAACCAAATTCACTAATCAATTCTGTATGCGTGCTATCACATCGCGGACAAATAACTTCTGTTTGATTTTGGGCATTCAAAAGTCTTGATGGAGGACTAATACCATATTCTTTTAATTTTTGTTTTCCTTGATTGCTCATCCAGTCGGTAGTCCAAGCGGGTGATAATACTTCTTGAATTTCAACATGTTGATAACCATTTATTAAAAGCTGCATTTTAATTTGATTGGCAATCATATCCATTGCTGGGCAGCCACTATAAGTGGGGGTAATAGCCACAATCACGCTATCATCTTTCACAATCACATCTCGAACAATTCCCAAATCAATAATAGAAAGTACCGGAATCTCAGGGTCGCTGATTGATTCTAATATTAGATAAATGGTTTCTTTGTCTATCATTTTTTATCTAAATAATTACCAGGTAGCTTGAGGATTAGTTCTTTGTAGGTATTGCATTTGTGCAAGAATAAAACCTAAATGTTCTGTATGAATTCCATTTTTACCATTTAAGAAAAATGGATTTTTTTCTACATTTAAAGGATAAGAAAGAGTTGCTTCATGGATTGTTTCAGAAATCGTTTTTTCCCAAAGCTCTTGTAATTGACTAACATCCGGGGCAACACCACTATTTATCAAATCTAGTTCAAACACAAGATGAAACATTTCATCACAATATGGTTTATATTTATTGAGGGCATGTTGCATTTTTTCTTTACTTTCATCGGTGCCATCTCCTAGTCGGGCAATCCACCCACTTGAAAATCGAAGATGATAAGCAACTTCTTTTAATGATTTTTCGGCAATAGCAGCGAGATGTGTATCTGTGCTCTTTTGGAGTTCGGTATAAAAATGAACTTGATAAGCGTCATAATAAAAACACCTTGCAATTGTTTCTGCAAAATCCCCTCTAGGCTGCTCTACTAAAAGAAAATTATAAAAATCTCGTTCATCTCTTAAATAGGGATAGCTATCTTCTGTTTTTCCATTCCCCTCAATGGATGCAGCATATTGATACAAACTTCTTGCTGTGCCTATATTGTCTAGGGCTAAATTAGACATGGCAATATCAATCTCTAAATTGGGGGCATGTCCACACCATTCACTAAGCCGATGCCCATGTATTAATTCGTTATCGGCTAAATGAAGCACATATTTTAAAAGAGTTTCTTTCATTTTTCTTTTATTAAAATTAAAAAAAATTACATGTGTTTTATACTGTCTGGCAACACATAAAACGTAGGATGTCTATAAATTTTATCGTTTGCTGGGTCATAAAAAAATTTCAGCATCATCTGGATTGGAAGCGTGTAGATTACTGCTTTCTACTGCCCAAATACTGACTCCTTCTTGACGACGTGTATAAACATCTCTTGCCATTTCAATCGCCATTTTTGCATCTGCTGCATGCAAGCTTCCTGCATGCTTATGGTCTAGTCCTGCTTTACTTCTTATGAAAATTTCCCAAAGTGGCCATGTATTTTTATCCATGATTTTGATTTTTAGTATAGCAAATATAATCTTTTGTTTTGATTATTTTAAAAATAATTATTGGAATAAAAGATTTTATTCCAATAATATCAAGGCTTTCAGCTAACATGGCTTGCTCCAAAGTCTGCAACTTATTTTTAAAAAACAAATGTTTGTTTTAATCTAAATTATACATTCAATTCTTCGTTATATGAAAATGCGATTTCAACTGCTCAAAATCAAATTAAAGGATACTTTTTCCCATTATTTTATAAATTTTTTGAATAATTTTCTTCTATCTATAATTCAAATGCGTAACTTAGGTTTAATTTTAGAATTCAAAAATTTACTTTTAAAAAAAAATCAAAGAAATGCCATATCCATATCAAATTCATTCATTAGAACAGTATCATGAAGCATATCGAAAAAGTGTTGAAAATCCACAAGCATTTTGGTTAGATATTGCTTCCCATTTTCAATGGAAAAAAGCACCCGACAGTGAAGTGTTGCAATGGAACTTTAAAGAACCTAAAGTGGAATGGTTTAAAAATGCTCAACTTAATATCACTGAAAACTGTATTGATAGGCACTTAGAGAAAAATGGAGATAAAGTAGCATTCATTTGGGAACCTAATAATCCAAATGAGGAGAGTATTCAAATCACGTATAGAGAACTCCATCAACGAGTATCTCTGATGGCCAATGTTTTAAAGAATAATGATGTGAAAAAAGGAGACCGAGTGATTATCTATATGGGAATGGTTCCGGAGCTATTGATTGCAGTGTTGGCATGTGCAAGAATTGGGGCTATACATAGCGTGATTTTTGGAGGATTTAGTGCAAAAAGTATTGTGGACAGAATCAATGATACCCAAGCTTCTATCGTGATTACACAAGATGCCGCCTATCGTGGAAATAAAGAAACTCCTTTGAAAAAAATAATGGACGAAGCGCTAATGGCTATTGATTTTATCAAAAAATCAATAGTATTAAAACATACCGGAAGCCCTATCAATATGCAGATTGGGAGAGATGTGTGGTGGCATGATGAAATAGAAAAAGTAAAATCATTTCCAGCCTGTGAAGTCGAAACGATGAATGCCGAAGACCCTCTTTTTATTTTATACACAAGTGGAAGCACCGGCAAACCAAAAGGAGTTGTACATACTTGTGCTGGATATATGGTATTTTCAACATATTCGTTTGTAAATGTTTTTCAGTATCAACCCAATGAAATCTTTTTCTGTACTGCTGATATAGGCTGGATTACAGGACATACATACACCATTTATGCCCCTTTGTGTGCAGGTGCTACAGTACTGATGTTTGAAGGAACACCCACCTATCCTAACGCAGGTCGCTTTTGGGATATAGTTGAGAAACATCGAGTGAATATTCTCTATACAGCACCAACTGCCATTCGGAGTTTGATGAGTTATGGAGATGAATTTTTAAAAGGAAAAGATTTAAGTAGCTTGACGAAATTAGGCTCAGTAGGAGAGCCCATCAATGAAGATGCGTGGATTTGGTTTCATGAAAAAATAGGAAGAAAAAAATGTAGCATTGTGGATACTTGGTGGCAGACAGAAACCGGCGCTTGTATGATATCCAACCTTGCAGGAGTTACACCGGAAAAACCTTCTTATGCAACGTTACCCTTACCCGGAATTCAACCGGTTTTAATGGATGAAGATGGAAAAATCATTGAAGGAAGTGATGCCGCATCATTTACATTACCAAAAGAAACAATCAAAGGTAATTTATGTATACAATTTCCATGGCCAAGTATTATTCGCACGACATACCGTGACCATGAGCGTTGTCGCTTAACTTATTTTTCAACCTATAAAGATTTATATTTTACAGGTGATGGATGTTTTAGAGACACAGAAGGCAATTATCGAATAACAGGTAGAGTGGATGATGTACTCAATGTGAGTGGGCATCGCATTGGCACAGCCGAAGTTGAAAATGCAATTGACTCATCTGATATTGTGATTGAAAGTGCAGTAGTGGGTTATCCGCATGATATAAAAGGACAGGGGATATATGCGTTTATTATTTTAGCATCTCATATTCAAAACCCAGATTTAAATGCAATAGAGCATCATATTTTGAATAGGGTGACTGAAAATATTGGTGCAATTGCTAAACCGGATAAAATTCAATTTGTGAGCGGATTGCCAAAAACTAGAAGTGGGAAAATTATGAGAAGAATATTGCGTAAAATTGCAGAAGGGGAAGTGCATCAAATTGGAGATACTCACTCGATTCTTAACCCCGAAGTTTTAGATGAAATTATGAAAGGGATGAAGTAATTTTATCAAGCTTTTGAGCAATTGATTTTACCAACTCAATAAAATGAAATGGATGTGAGTAGGAGTAGAAAAGGGGGATTATTGTGTGTGGTGCTATAGGCAAGTAAGGCAATTGCAGATTGAGTGAATTATGAGTATCAATGTCAGTAAAAGGGGTCAACGTCTTTTAGGCATAATTAGGCCACTAACCATTAATTCATTTATTCTACCTTCACTCGTATTCCTTCACTGTGGCTACTAAATTCAGGGGCATACATACATTGTATCGTTGAAATTCCATTCGAAAAATCACCTTTATTGGTCACAAATAATGGATATTCAAAAACATAAACTCCTTTTTGTAAATAATGAAAAAAGAAATGTGTTGCCAAATCTTTGGTCGATTCATAATACCCAAGCCCACCTTGATATTGATAATGGCTAATGACGTTCAATGGTTCAAAACAAGCAGCTCGCATATCTTTCAAGTGGACATATTCGTAAGGGCGATCTACTCGAAGCTCAATGCGAACCTTCACTTTATCTCCAACATGCAATGGATTTCCTTCTTGAATAGGAATGAGTGTTTCTCCTTTATCGGTATGATTAATTTTATAAAGTTGTTTACTTAGTTTTAAACCCGTTTCACTACTTTGTATTTGATCGAGTTGCTCAAAGTATTGCCAATACACAGCTCCCCATGTAGTGCCTATAGATTGGTTGCTTTTCACTTCTACAGAGATATTTCCATATTCGGGTGTTATTTTTTCACCATTAATATTTATCTTTTGATATCCGCTACCAGCTTCCTTATTTCCCTTACTCATATCAATAGGAAAGTTTCCTAATTTGATATTCACTTCCGGCTCGGCGGCTAACCAATAAGTGCCATTGAGCAAAAGGGCATAACAAGCGTCTGCTGTGGCTTTGGTCGTTTTCCAATGATTGGTCTGTTTGTTTTTTAGCAGCCATACTTTCAGTTCATCAACTTCATTTTCACTTTGTGCTACTTCTTTAAAAAGTTCGATCATCAAGCTTTGTGTTTCTATTGGTGCATGATACCACCAATAGCTGTTCGTATTTTCTTTCCAATACATTCCAAATTCTTCATGATGAATTGCATTTTCTCTTAGTGCTTTCACGATATTCATAGCATTGCTTTTGTCGTCCCATCTGTAGAGGGCAATAGAACTCATCGCTTGTAAATATTTGCTTTGAATAGTCCAATGGGTCGCACATTTTTTAAGATAAAAATCAAATGCTGTTTTCACTTCTTGATTGATAGGAATATTTTTGAAAAAACTTCTCATATACAAATATTGTATTTGGTATGAACCAATTCCTTGTTGGGATAAATTAACTTTTAGGCGTAATAATTCATCATAATCTTTTTTCAATTGTTTATCTAGATATGGAATTGCTTTTTGGGCAATCGCTAATATTTTGGCATCTTGTTGCACATCTTTCGCTCCAAGATGAATGAGTTTTCCGATACCACTCACAATATACTGTGTCATAAAGCGATCTTCGGGCATTCCTTTAAACCATGCAAAACCACCATTGATGGTTTGTTTTATTTCGAGTTCTCGCACGGCTTTTGCCAGTTCACGACTCATGCGATTGGTGTTTAGCAAAGTGCTAATCATCTTCTTTTGTTCACTTTCATTTTTTGCATTCAGCACCCATGGCGTTTCTTGGAGTAAGGCACTTTTTAGCTCTTCATTTTTTGATAAATTAGATAAAAGAGCGAGAGTATCTTTTTCTTTCCATGTCGAAAATACTTCTTTGATTTTAGGGTTTGAATTTGCAATATGAGCAGCCAATGCGTTTGCATAATAACGGTTAAAAGTTTGCTCGGCACATTCATAAGGGTATTCGGTGAGATATGGCAAACTTTGTATTGCATACCATGCCGGATTGGGCGTGTATTCAACTGTCATTTGATAATTTTTAATCGTAGTTGAATTTTTACTTTTTAATAAATTTTCTAACCTAAAATTCTTTTGTGTATTAGGACGCACAGGTAACGGAAGTGTTTCGGTCACGAGCGTAGAGTTCAATACAACAGGAATTATATTTTCTTCTCCATCGCTGATATGATTAGCTTGAGCAATGCTGCGTATCCTTACTGGGTTGGTATATCCTGCTGGAACTTTGATTTTCCATTTTACTTGCCTGCTTTCACCTGCTGGAATTTGGATACTGAATGTTTTTGTATTTTGAAATAAATCATCTAAAGATTCCAAAGTGAGGGCATCATCTAGTAATAAACGGGCTGTAACGGCTTGTTCGTTTTTACTCAAATTTGTAACTTTTGCACTATATTCCATTTGGTCGCCTTCTCTTAAAAAGCGAGGAGTATTAGGAATAATCATGAGCTCTTTTTGGGTTGTAACATTAGCAGAAAAATAAGCACTTTGCAAATCATTCGTGTGAGCGAAGGCCATTAGTTTCCAACGAGTGAGCGATTCTGGGGCTTTAAATTTCAAGAAAACATTTCCTTCTGCATTCGTTTGAAGTTGTGGAAAGAAAAAGGCAGTTTCGGCTAAATTACTTCTTATCATCCCTTCATCCATTTTGTCATTTTTTGGTTTATTTTCTTCTTTAGCCGGAATTTCTTTTTTATTAATGGCTTTGGTTGCATCTCCTTCTATGCCTTCTTGCAACATCGTGCCTTCAGCTAATAGAGCTGGTGATGGCATTTCAAAGGAACTACTACTCCTGACAATTCCTTTTTCCAACATTGGAGCATCCATATTGTAATCCATACCGCCTCTTGTGCGATAAGCTATAGGATAGGCATATTGATTTACTAGTCCCCATGTTTGCAAACTCGGATATATCAGTTCATAATTTTTGATATATTGATATTCCGGTGTAAAAATTACCCGACTATTTTCAATCTGAAAGTTTAATGAAGAGCTCCAAATGTTAGCAGAATAATTTGTTTTGAAAATTGAAAAAGGGCTCCATTCATGTTTGCGGTAGGCGTCCAAACTGGCATCATACATAGATGCTAGCAATTCAGCACTAACTTTTTCTTTTTTATTTCCACTGATTTTTATAGTCCACTCTTGATCAGTGCCGGGTTGTATTTTTTCTCTATATGTTTCAAGACTGATGTTTAAATCTTTATTTGACCATGGAATATTGATAAAGTGTGTTTTGGAATAAAAACGATTATTTTTCACATACCAACAAACGATGTTAAACCCGCCTCTGTCTGCTTCGCTGATTGTTTTGGTTTCGCTGTATGTTTTTTCAAGATGAATCCATTGGTCTTTTTGAATAGAGGAGGCTTGGGTGCTTTCATATATTAGATGAGAATGAGGATAAGGCGTTATGATTTCGATATTTATTTTTTCATTTGGCTCAGCGTTTTCTTTTGAGCTGCGAACAATCAATTTTTCATCAGGCAAAGCCACGCCATTTTCTTTATACAATCGAATATATTTTTTCTCGACAATTGGGTTTTTGTCTTTATCAATCGTGTGAGCTTCCAACACGTACCAGCCCTCCTCATTAGGGCTTTTGACGCTTTGAGCTTCTTTTTGATTTACTTTTAAATGGAGATTCCAAATTGTTTTTTCTTCTTGCCAATTAAAATGATTATTTTCATCTTGATATTCGTCAAAAGGAAAATCATTTCTAAACTCTTTTTCTGAAATGGAATAATATTCTGGTTTGCCCCAAAGGCGACTTCTATAGGCTTGTTGAGGAGATTTTAATTTTTTAAGACTTAAATCAATTTCTTGTGGAATCACACCACCATCTAAGTTGCTTGCATAAACGGTTAATTGCTTAAAGTCTTTGATGTTCTGGTTTTCGGGAGTTTCTATTTGCAGTAAAAGATTTTGATAAGAAACAGAAACGTTGCTGCTGCCACTTCGGGTTTCGCCATTGAGGTCTGTGATATCGGCTTCGATGGTATATTCAAAAACGGGTATTGTTTTTTTATCAATATTTTCATCGGGCAAGGCATCAAAGGATATTGTAAAAGTGCCGTCAGGCAAAGTGGTGGTTTTGCCATGAGTGATTTCTCGTTGGGGGCTTTGAGGGCGTCCACCTCTGTAAAAGTGCCAATAGTATGGGAATCGGGCATTTCGATACACTCGATAAGATACAGTGGCACCATCAATTTCGTTTCCGGAAAAGGCTAATGCTTTTCCTTTCACTTGAATTGTTTCGTTCAATTTGTAAGAAGAAATAAGCGTGTCAAACAAGACTTCAAATTTGGGTCGTTTATATTCTTCAATTTGAATGGTTTGGCTGCCATTTGGAGTGTATATCGTGAAAGTGCCATTCAGCAACCCTTCTGGAGCTTTGAATGTTCCTTGAAATGAGCCATTTTCATTAGTGGTAACATCTATTTTTTGAACCTCATTTCGATTATAATCTTTTAATATAACTTGTGTTTTAAAACCTGCTAATACTTTACTTTTTTTAGAGGCATTTAATTGCAAAACGATTCCTTTAAAGTAGATGAGTTGGTTGGGGCGATATAGACCCCTGTCGGTGAAAATAAATGTTTTTATTTCTTGTGGTGTTTGGGTGGGCGTGCTATTATATATTGAAATATAATCATTCAAATAAAGATGGTCGTTTCCTTTTGATACTTCAAAATAATAACTTTCATAACGATGGTTTAAGTCAAAATTGACCTTTCCTTCTGCATTGCTAGTTAAAGTACTAACGAGGGTGGCATTATATTTTTGTTTTTTATAATCATACTCTTGTTTCCAAAGACGCAGTGAAGCATTGGCAATAGGTTCACCACTTTCTCGATGCACAATATATGCCGTAGATGCCCCCACAACGGGCGTTTGCACCACATAAGCCAAGTTGCTGCTGTTGATAATTGCAACGGATGTTTCACTTTTACTGTTAAAATCTTTCGACTCGGAAAGCAAGACAGCAAAGAGTCCTAGAGGGAGAGCTTCTATTTTGATTTCAGTACTATGAAGCAAATAATCATTTTTATCCGAAATATTCTTTTCCCATTTTTTAATGGGCGTTTTGCTCAAAAGCGATGAATAGTCGCGATTATAAAAGGAAACATTCTGTAGCTCCTCCTGTGTGATTGGCACAATTTTAAAATAGATATTGGATACATTTTTAAATTCTAAAAGAGCAAGCGATGGCTTATCAGGTAGAATTGCTTTTTCTGTTTTTAAATTCAAGACCGGACGAGAATGATTATTGATAAATTCATTGGCAAGATAAGCTGCTTCACTATTCGGAAATTGATGGCTAATAGTGGAACATTTTTCGATGGCTTTTTGAAGCATTTCTTTTTTTTCTGAATAAATTCTAGCAAGGAAGAAACTCGCTTTTGCAGCCTGTTTGTGATGGTGATATTTTTCTTCGATAGCTTTCAATTGTTTGATGTAAAGCGCTTCTTTGTTGGATAAAAAAACTTTTTTGATAAAGAAACTCCAATCGCAATAAGTCGATATCAATTAAAGCCGAAGGTTCAGCATCATTCAAGTGAAACGCAACTAAACTTTGGTATAATCTCAACGCTCGATATTGGCTTTGTGTTGTGTCTGATGTTTTCAACGGAATTTTGCAAAACTCTTTGGCTGTGCTAAATAAGGCTGCATCATTCATCTCATATTGATAGGCTCCTTGTGTAATTTCTTTGCTATCATCACTCAAACTTTCAATAACCCGAAAAGCAAGCACATCATATAAAGTAGGACGAAGTTGAGTTGTGTTTTTTCCAGAATCAATTAGTACCGAATACTGACCAATAGATTCTTTTTTTAAAAAAGATTCATACTTCAAAGAGTTTTTATAACAAATCAATAATGCATGATTAAAATCAGCAGTAGCCCAAGTGTCAATATCGGTATAGGTCACATTATCGGCATCCCAACGATGATTGAGTGGAGTACGGGAAAGTATTTTCCAACGATTTGCTTGATAATAACTCTCGATAAGATCGCCCAATATACTGTTTAAGATACTATATTTGATAGGCTCGTTTTGTTGTTCTTTGATTTCTTTATCAAAAAAAAGAATATTGTTTTTGCTCGATTCTTCATCGGTTTCAGCAAGTGCTAATTGAAGGTAGCAAATGGCTTTGATGTATTGCTCATGGTTTCCTTCTTTCTTTGCAACGTCAATGATTTTTTTAATTTTTTGTGTGGCACTTTGATTGAGATTATTTTGAAAATCGGCATCAATCATTTTCCATTCGGATTGGAAAGTATTCATTTTTTTTGTGAATAAAGAGGGTTAGAAATCGAAAAAAGTAAGATGAAACAAAGAAGGTAACGCATAGCTTAAATAAATTGTTTTTACAAATTAAGAGAATTTGATGCATTGATTGATTTTATTTATTTTATATGATTAAAAAAAGTGAAAAATTCCATAAAAGAAATGTGACAATAAATAAAAATGAAAAATAGTATAACACTATATGTTATGTTAATGTTTTTTAAAATAAAAGTGAAAAAATTTGGATAATTCGGCAAATGATTGATATATTTGTGTTAAATGTCGTAATTTATCTGTAAAAAATTCATTTAAAAGTTAAAAAAATTATTTATGAAACAAATTCTCTTTTCACCTCAAAAAATACTTACATTCTTTTGCTTTTTGCTAGCATTAGGTTTTACGAATGAAGTAAAAAGTCAGACTACCATTTATATTGGTGCAAATAATGGTGCCAATACTACTACTACCTACCCTTGCCCATTGCAAGATTTTTATTACTCTCAACGGGCACAGTATCTTTATCGGCAATCAGAGTTAACTGCCGCCGGGTTAACCAATGGAAGTGTTATTAGCCAAATTGGTTGGGTAACCAACGCAACGACCATTTCCGGACACTTACAAGAGGGATATACCATAAGTTTAAAAAATACTTCATTGGCAAATTTAAATACTGCTTCGTGGGAAACTGGTTTTACAACTGTGTATGGACCTACAAATTATAGCTATTTAAGTGGATACGCAGGAGATGTCTTATTTAATACTTCTTCTTTTGTTTATACCGGAGGAGATTTGGTTGTAGAAGTTTGTGGTGGGATTTCTGGAGGAGGATTTACATCAAACCCAGCTTGCCAATGGACAACAGGATTGGCAGGTACTGTTTCACACACTTATAGAGGCGATGGAGTCAATGGTTGTGGCAATGCAACAACAACAAATACTGGAACTATAACAACAAGACCAAGAATGGTAATAACTTATTTTGTCTCATCTCCTCCAACAATTACTTCTTTTTCTCCTGGTTCAGGATGTGAAGGATCTATAGTTACCATCACAGGTACTAACTTGACAGGAACAACTTTAGTTCAATTTGGCGGGGTAAATGCAACCTCTTTTACAGTCATTTCTCCAACACAAATAGATGCTGTCGTTCCCACTGGAGCTTTGGCTGGAGTTATAACTGTGACCAATCCATCGGGTACTGCTTCTTCTCTTTCTAATTTTATTCCATATACATTGCCAACAGTATCGGCATCAGCAAGTCAAGATACCATTTGTGGAGGGGAATCTTCAACCCTAACCGCAACAGGAAGCGGCACATCATACACATGGAATCCGGGAGCACTAAGTGGAGCAAGTGTTGTGGTGTCGCCTGCGGCAAGTACAACTTACACGGTAGTCGCAACCAATGCAAATGGTTGCACTGCTACAAGTACCGTTTCGATAATTGTAAATACAATACCTATTATTGATAGTGTAGTCGCAACACCAAGTGCAATTTGTGAAAATGGAACTTCTTCTTTGAATGCTTATTATTTGACCCCCCCCATACCCGGAGCTTATTGTAATAGTTCAATTTCAAGTGCTACTTTCGAATATATTACAAATGTAAACTATGGAGGAATTAACAATACTTCCGGAGGAAATGCAGGAGGTCCTGTTAATTATTTGGCACAAACGGCTTATGTAACAGCAGGAGCAGCATCACCTTTATCGGTTACAATCAATCCAGATGCGAATGAATACGTTTTTGCATGGATTGACTGGAATCAAAATGGTGATTTTACAGATGCTGGAGAACAATACACATTAGCAGTAAGCGTAGCAAGCCCCGGTCCTTATACACTATCAATTACCCCACCTGCAGAAGCAATAAATGGGAATACACGAATGAGAGTAATGGTTGTTTATGCAAATGCGACACCAAATGCTTGTGTAACTGCAAGCTTTGGAGAGGCAGAAGATTATACAGTAAACGTAAGTGGAGGCAAAACTCCTGTTGCAAGTGTTTTGTGGTCTCCCGCTACATTCTTAAATGCAACGAATCTACCTAATGTAACGGCATCAAATGTAACTGCAACTACAATTTATACCGTAACCGCAACAAGTGCTACCGGATGCACAAATACATCAACTGTACAATTAACAGTGAATCCTTTTGGAGGAGTAGCAGGTCCTGCAAATCCAGAATTATTTTATTATAAATTTGATGGAGCTGGAGCATCAATACCCAATTTAGCATTAACCCCGCCAGTAGGAACAGGTACTGCTACTATCGTTGGAGTCGGACTTACACAAGGAGGAGCTGGTCTTGACGGTGGAGCCTTATTGGGAGCTGGAACATCTAGTAGTATCGATTATGTAAATACCGGTTGGGCAACCAATATGCCTACAACTGCATGGACCATATCATTCTGGACATCAGGAATTGCACCGTCAGCAACTTTATATTATATATTCGGAGATAACTCTGCTGCTTCATTCCGTTGCTTTACAAATGGAGTCGCAGGAGCTAATAACTGGATGATTCGTGCAACAGGAATGGCTGACATCACTTTTACAGGAGGGGCAACTATAAATCCACACTTATGTACTGCTGTTTACAGCCAAGCATTAGGAAATATCAAGGTTTATTTAGATGGAGTTTTAATCAATACTATAACACAAGCAACACCACCTGCTATTAATGGCGTTGGACCATTCAAAGTAGGAGCTTATTCTTCAAATACAAACTTACCATCAGGGGGAAAATTAGATGAATTTAGAATATACAATAGAGCCTTGGATATTACAGAAATCCAAGAATTAGTTACCTTAACTGGCGGTTCTTTTGCTGCGACGGCTTCACCTAGTAACATCTGTAACGGAGATACATCAACTTTAACTGCAAGTGCAGGGGCTACATCTTATACATGGAATCCGGGCGTATTAAGTGGACAAACAGTTCAAGTAACACCAAACGCAAATACAACTTATACTGTTTTAGCAACAGATGCGAACGGATGTACTGCAACTTCAACAACAAGCGTTTCAGTGATGAGTCCAAGTTTATCTGCAACTGCAACACCAGATACAATTTGTGAAATGGGCACTTCTGCAATAACTACATCGTGGCTAGCTCCTGTATTGCCACCACCAAGCTATTGTAATAGTTCAATTTCAAGTGCTACTTTCGAATATATTACAAATGTAAACTATGGAGGAATTAACAATACTTCCGGAGGAAATGCAGGAGGTCCTGTTAATTATTTGGCACAAACGGCTTATGTAACAGCAGGAACAGCATCACCTTTATCGGTTACAATCAATCCAGATGCGAATGAATACGTTTTTGCATGGATTGACTGGAATCAAAATGGTGATTTTACAGATGCTGGAGAACAATACACATTAGCAGTAAACGTAGTAAGCCCCGGTCCTTATACACTATCAATTACCCCACCTGCAGAAGCAATAAATGGGAATACACGAATGAGAGTAATGGTTGTTTATGCAAATGCGACACCAAATGCTTGTATAACTGCAGGCTATGGAGAGGCAGAAGATTATACAGTAAATGTCAGTGGAGGATTCCCTGCTGGCTTGTCAAGTGTTTTGTGGTCTCCCGCTACATTCTTAAATGCAACGAATCTACCTAATGTAACGGCATCAAATGTAACTGCAACTACAATTTATACCGTAACCGCAACAAGTGCTACCGGATGCACAAATACATCAACTGTACAATTAACAGTGAATCCTTTTGGAGGAGTAGCAGGTCCTGCAAATCCAGAATTATTTTATTATAAATTTGATGGAGCTGGAGCATCAATACCCAATTTAGCATTAACCCCGCCAGTAGGAACAGGTACTGCTACTATCGTTGGAGTCGGACTTACACAAGGAGGAGCTGGTCTTGACGGTGGAGCCTTATTGGGAGCTGGAACATCTAGTAGTATCGATTATGTAAATACCGGTTGGGCAACCAATATGCCTACAACTGCATGGACCATATCATTCTGGACATCAGGAATTGCACCGTCAGCAACTTTATATTATATATTCGGAGATAACTCTGCTGCTTCATTCCGTTGCTTTACAAATGGAGTCGCAGGAGCTAATAACTGGATGATTCGTGCAACAGGAATGGCTGACATCACTTTTACAGGAGGGGCAACTATAAATCCACACTTATGTACTGCTGTTTACAGCCAAGCATTAGGAAATATCAAGGTTTATTTAGATGGAGTTTTAATCAATACTATAACACAAGCAACACCACCTGCTATTAATGGCGTTGGACCATTCAAAGTAGGAGCTTATTCTTCAAATACAAACTTACCATCAGGGGGAAAATTAGATGAATTTAGAATATACAATAGAGCCTTGGATATTACAGAAATCCAAGAATTAGTTACCTTAACTGGCGGTTCTTTTTGCTGCGACGGCTTCACCTAGTAACATCTGTAACGGAGATACATCAACTTTAACTGCAAGTGCAGGGGCTACATCTTATACATGGAATCCGGGCGTATTAAGTGGACAAACAGTTCAAGTAACACCAAACGCAAATACAACTTATACTGTTTTAGCAACAGATGCGAACGGATGTACTGCAACTTCAACAACAAGCGTTTCAGTGATGAGTCCAAGTTTATCTGCAACTGCAACACCAGATACAATTTGTGAAATGGGCACTTCTGCAATAACTACATCGTGGCTAGCTCCTGTATTGCCACCACCAAGCTATTGTAATAGTTCAATTTCAAGTGCTACTTTCGAATATATTACAAATGTAAACTATGGAGGAATTAACAATACTTCCGGAGGAAAT